>NZ_CP139035.1:3000000-3300000 GCF_029854705.2 Akkermansia sp. N21116 | reverse complement strand
GGGCATGTCCAGTTCCGCGCAGATGGTGCGGAAGTATTCCGCGCTCATTTCAGCGGGATCTCCTTCCATGTTGTCCTTGAATTTTCCCCTCTGTTCCTTGGAGAAGATGAGCCCACGGCGGGCAAGTTCGACGGCAGAGTCAAAGTCCAGGCGCGAGATGTAGTCGGCGCACAGGAGGGACATTGCTTCCATGGCTATCAAGGGGGAATCCTTTTGTTCGCACAGGGAGAGGAGGATAGGACGGTACTGGCATTCCGGTGGCAGGGAGATGCGCCTCCAGTCATCTTTTTCCACTCCTCCTGATGGTGAGAACAGGGTTGCCGCAATGTTGGATGGGGTAGGAGGAAGGAGCTTTTTGGTTGTCTCCATCGGCATGTTCGTTGGCAAGGCATACCACTTCATCAGGCATCTGGCGCGGAACAGGGCGATTTCGTTTCCCTTGCCCGGTACCTTGGCGGCTTCCTGCAGGAGGAATGCGACACGTTCCATGTCATTGCGAGCTCCGGTCCAGGTTTTGGGAGCCGAAAACATGGAGGGTGAAGTTCGGACTTCCTCGGATTCATCCTGATCTTTTGATTCGAGAGACTTTCTGCTGAGTTCCCTGGCATCGGGAGCGGAGTCGAAGGGCGTTTTGACAAACTTGCGGTTGAGCCGTTCACCGGAATCCATGTTGATGCGGTCGAGGAGTACGTCGATCAGCGTTTTGTACACCACGAACTGTTCCTCTGGAGGCATTTTCCCGTTGAAGGCGAGGATGGTCAGTTGGTGGAGACGGTGCAGGGCTTCCAGTTGGTAGTATTTTTTCCAACCAGAATCGGGTTCAGGAATCCCGGCAAATTGGATCATGGCGTCTTTGTGGATGAGAGTGCTTCCGGCATGTTCATATTGCCACTTTGCCAGAGCCGTTCGGAAGTGAATGTTTTTGTCGTGCTGCGGGAACCATGATCGGACGAGCATGCCGAATGTGATATCCTCAACGATTATCTCGGGAACCTCCCCTCCGTAGCTTTCCCCGCCTTCCAGGGTCAGTGCCTGGTTGGGGAGCTCGTTTTTCGGTGCGGCATTCTGACCGGGGCAGAGGAATGAGGCGTCCATGCCTTCCGGGAAGTAGTTGATGATTTCGAAAAGATTCAGAAGATCTTCCCCACTCTGGGCATCATCGACGGTTGCCAACAGTTGGACGTAAACGCGCGCGGCTTCATCATGCCGCCTGTCGCATTGCAACTCTATGGCAGTCTGGCGCAGGGAATCGGGTGATTGGTGGGTGCAGGATGCCAGAAACAATGCCAACAGGGCAACGAGTGGGAGGAGGTAGCGGTGGAACATGGCAGATCCTTGAAAAAGATGAATGATGGGGCAGACGAGTTGCAGGGACTTTGACGATATACCGTCACGGGAGGTAAACTTTTTTTAGTAAAATCGATTATTTTACACGGTTTTTACAATGCGGGGCACGATGTGGCAGTGGGCGGTGAGTTTCCATGGCAGGGCGTCTTCGAGAATGAAGCTTGCGCCTCCGTTTCCTTGTCGTTCTCGGAAGTGTCGGGGTAGACCGCCCGAGCGGCAATAGACCATACGGTAAGAAGGATGATGGAAGCTGGAAATCCTTTCATAATGGGGGATTTGGAGTAATAGGGTTGCCGCCCAGTGAATCGGGAATACAGTGAACAATAATATGCAAAAATTGTTCCAAAACTCAAGTCGGAAAAACGGAAATAAGCCCCCTTGCGACGCCCGGTTCAAGTCCGTGAAAAACAAAAAATTATCGTGTTGAGGAAAAAATCGCTTGCAATTGGGACCGAATCTGCCTATCTAAGCCCCCCGAACTATGGCTAAGAAGAGCTGGATTGAAAGAAATAAGAAGAAGGAAGAGACCGTCAAGCGTTACGCCGAGCTGCGTGCGCAGTTGAAGGCCGAGAAGGATTATGTTGGTTTGACCATGTTGCCCCGCAACGCCAGTCCGACCCGACTTGTCAACCGTTGTCTCGTTTCCGGTCGTCGTCGTGCATTTATCCGTCGTTTTAAATTGTCCCGTATCGCGTTCCGCGAGCTGGCCAACGCCGGTATGATTCCCGGTGTGACCAAGTCTTCTTGGTAAGACGCTGACAATTTCAGCCTTACTTGGTACGAAAAAAATATTTTCATGGCGCGGGGCGGGTGTATACTAGCCTCGCGTCTTATTATGCCTATTTACGAATATATTTCCGAGCACGCCGAAGATCCGGACATGTCCTGTCCGGTATGTCGTCGCGGTTTCGAACTGAGACGGCCTGTGGATCGTGCCCCGCTTGAACAGTGCCCGATGTGCAAGCATCCGGTGCGTAAGGTGATCAGCAGGGTCAATGTCCCCAGCATCACCAAACCCCTGTCCGTTTCCGATGCGAAGGCGGCAGGATTTACTGTTTTGGAAAAACGGGACAAAGGTGTTTATGAAAAGCTGTGACGGAGGTCGGAGTTATCCCGGTTTCCTGTCCCTGCTTGATGGCACCATGGCGTTTTCTCCAATTCAAGAACACAACACATGACAGATATAGACCCTCTGAGTATTCTTGCGTCCATTGGGGACGCTGAAATTCCGGATACGTTTCCGGGGTTGGGTGAAATTCTGCTGGTTCTCGCCGGCATTGCATTCTTCCTGTTGCTGAATGCTTTCTTTGTGGCAAGCGAATTTTCCATTGTCAAAGTACGGGAAAGCCAGTTGCAATCGGATGACTCGGAGGCAAAGCAGATACGCCACAAGCTGTCGACCGCGCTGAGTGTCGTCCGGCATCTGGATTCCTACCTTTCCGCGACGCAGGTTGGCATTACGCTGGCATCTCTTGCCTTAGGTTTCCTGGGCGAACCTCTTGTGGTGAAATTGTTGGCGCCGACGTTGAAAATGACGGGGTGGATGAGCGATACGATGATCCGCATGATTTCAATGGCGGTAGCGTATGCACTGTTTACTTTTGCCCATGTCGTACTTGGGGAACTTGTGCCCAAGTCGGTGGCGATTCGTTATACGTACCAAACGGCTCTGTTTACGGCACCGATTCTTCATGGTTTTTACATCGCATTCAAATTCGTGGTGTCTGCATTCAATGGCACGGCCAATTTTATTCTCAAGCATTTCCTGAACATCAATCCCGATGAGATCAGACACACCGTTCACAGTTCCGATGAACTGGCTTTGCTGGTGGCGGAGAGCGAACGCTCTCAGGAAGTGACTCCTACGGAGGCGGAGATATCGAAAAACGCATTGGAATTGAATGAGATGTGCGCCAAGGACATTTTGACTCCGCGGAGTGAAGTCGATGTGCTTGATCTGGAAGAGAGCTATGAGGCGAATTGGGAAATTGCCCGGACATCCCGCCATACGCGTTTCCCTCTGGTGCATGGGAATCATCTGGACGATGTCAAAGGATGGGTGCATGTGAAGGATCTCTTGAAACAGGTGGGGCAGGCCAATCCGGATTTGATGAGCATCCGCCGCGAATTGAAGGTTGTGCCGGATACGATGCCTCTGGATACGCTGCTGACCTTTTTCCTCCGGGAGAGGACCCACTTTGCTCTTGTGGTCGATGAGTTTGGCGATTCCCTGGGACTTGTGTTTCTTGACGATGTGCTGGAACAAATTGTCGGGGAGGATATTCAGGATGAATTCGATCAGGACGATATGCGTGAATTTGTCCAGACCGGCCCGGATGACTATGTGGTCAGCGGTGCCGTGACGCTGTTTGATCTGGCGGATTATTTACCCGATTTGGATCTTGAGTGTCCCGGTGTGACGACGTTCGGCGGCTATATTACCCACGAACAAGGACATATCCCCGAGGAAGGGGAGGAAGTGCAGATTGGCCGCTATCTTGCTCGGGTTACGGGGACGGACGGACGGCGTGTGACGCAGGTAAGGCTGAAGAAGGTTTGCAAAGAGAACGAAGACGGCGATATCTGAAGCCTTGCATTCAAGTCTTGAACCGGGTTCAATCCCGTTCATGGAAAAACGTGCCCACACTTATCCGACTCTTCGGCCCGAACATGAAGCCCGGGTCGAAGGTTATGCTTGTATTGCCGGCGTGGATGAGGCGGGGCGGGGTCCCCTGGCTGGTCCCGTTGTGGCAGGAGCTGTGATTTTACCTCCGGGATGTGCGGTGCCTGCCGGATTGGACGATTCCAAGAAACTGACGCCGGTTCGAAGGGAGCGTCTGTTTGCCGAATTGTTGGAGAGCTCCGGAGTTGTGCATGGGGTCGGTTTGGCGACTGTCGAGGAAATTGACCGGATCAATATTCTAAAGGCGACCCATCTGGCTATGGCCCGTGCCGTAGAAGCATTGGGCGTAGCGGTGGATTTTTGTCTGATTGATGGATTGCCCGTGCCGGGGTTCCCTTATTTGCACCGTGCTATCGTCAAAGGCGACTCAATTAGTTTGTCGATTGCTGCAGCAAGTATTCTTGCCAAGGTGACGAGGGACCATATGATGGAGGAAGCGGACAGGGAATACCCCTTGTACGGATTTGCCAAACACAAAGGATATGGGACGAAACAGCATTTGGAAGCGTTGCGCAGGCATGGGCCTTGCCCGTTGCATCGCCGCTCGTTTGGGCCGGTTGCACAATTGGAACTGCCGTTTGTCTGATTCCTCCGGGCAAACCATGTCTTCATCTTCCATCGGATTGTACGGCGAGATGGTGGCGGAATCCCGCTTGCGTGCCGGAAAATGTTCTATTCTCCGGAAGAACTGGAAGATCGGTTCCGCCGGTGAGTTGGATGTTGTCTGCCGGGATGGAGACACGTTGGTATTTGTGGAGGTCAAAACGCGAACCTCCCATTCTGTGTGGGAAGCTATGCGCTCCGTTGATAAAAAAAAGCGGGAGTTGATCCGTTCCGGAGCGCATGCCTGGCTCCGGCTGCTCAATGACCGCGACGTGCCATACAGGTACGATGTGATGGAGATTTATTTATGCGAAGGGGAAAAGCCGGAGATCCATTGGATCCGGGCCGCGTTTGGAGATTGCGACAGCAATGTCTGAGACTACCTGCTATTCGTATTTGAACGAACGGACCCGGGAAAGGAAGTCCTTGCCCGGGCCGGAAATGATGAGGGAGATGGGGAATACCGTTTACGGGGCCTCGTCTTTGAGAGAAGCGTTGAATTCCTTGATCTTCTTTTTCATGAACTCAACGATTTCAGGGTGTTTGTCGGCAACATTGGTTGTTTCGGCAATGTCCGTGGAGAGGTCGTAGAGCAGGGGCTTGTCCATAGTTGCTTTGACAGGCGGGGAATTGTGGTCGGTGATTTTCTTTTGTCCCCAGAGTTGAGAGAATGTATCAATGTGGAGTTTCCAGTTTTTCCAGTGGACGGCCATGGCTTTGTTGGTTCCCTTACCGGTTTGGATTAGGACGTAATCGTCGTCTTCGATTGTTTTTCCTCCGAATTTGGGATTCAGGATGTGAGCTATACTGTGTCCGTCCGCATGGCCGTGGGGTTTGAACTCCTGTTTGGTCAGCGTGCAGAGGGTGGGATGAATATCCAGAACGCTGGCAATGGAATCATTCGTTTGTCCGGGTGAGATGACGCCCGTCCAGCGGAAGATTCCCGGGACGCGGACACCGCCTTCGAAGTTGGAGCCTTTGCCGTCGCGGAATGGCAGGGCGGTGCCTCCCTGATCCCCTTTGATGAGCCAGGGACCGTTGTCGGAGGAAAAAATGACCAGAGTGTTTCTGCCGATACCGGCTTTGTCGATCGTTCCGAGCAGTTGTCCCATGCAATGATCAATTTCCTCGATGACATCGTCATAGATTCTTCCGGAAGAAGATTTGCCGCGGAAGTCCTTACCGGGATGCAGAGGGTAGTGCGGCATGGATGTGGCAAGGTAGAGAAAGAACGGGCGGTTTTTGTTCTTTTTGACGAAGTCGCATGCCAGGTTGAAGTAGTACTGGGTGAGTTTGTCTTGTTCGACGGGGTTTTCCAGAACCTTGGCCGAAGGATATGCCTTGGAGTCTCCCGGTTGCTGGATAAGTGGGGTCGGCGTCATGTCATTGGAGTAGGGGATGCCGATGTAGGTGTCGAACCCGTGAGCGCATGGCAGGGACTTGGTATCCATACCGTTGGCCTTGTTCGTAACGCCCAGATGCCATTTGCCAATCATTCCCGTGACGTAGCCTGCCTGTTTCATGGTTTCGGGCACGGTTTGTTCTTCGGGTTTGATGTATTCGGCATCCTGGGGAGTGATGACCCAGCGTTTGAAGCCTGAGCGCGCCGGACTTTTACCCGTCATCAATGCATAGCGGCTGGCCGTGCAGGCGGGGGAACCGCTGTAAAAATGGCTCATGAAGAGACCCTCGTCCTTCATCTTGTTCAGATGGGGTGTTTTGACGTTCTTGTTGCCGGTAAATTCGAAATCGCCGTACCCGGAATCGTCCAGATAGACAATGACAACATTTGGCTTGTCCAAAGGTGCTCGCCCCATGGCCGGCATGGCGGGAATAGCAGCTCCGAGTATGCAGAGAGGCAATAATTTTTGAAGAAAAGACATAGGAAAGATCAATTAATTCCCAAGTCTTTTGATCTGATTATTCAGCCATGTCAAGCCGTTAGTTCCCGTCTGTACTTTCAGCACTGGAAAGACGTACGTTGCGGATGGCGGCGATGAGATCCTGAGGAATGTTTTGACGCATCAGGGTTTCTCCAATGATGACTCCATTGCAACCGGCTTCCAGGAGACGCCTGGCATCTTCGACGGTGCCGATGCCTCCGGTAGCCAGGACGACCGTCGAGGAGGGAAACTCGTCAATCAGGAATTCGGTGAGGTCGGGATCGGTTTCCCATGTGTGGAGATTCCGATGATTGATGCAGATCAGGTCGGCGTTCAGGTCCAGGGCTTGTTCTACATCTTCCAAGGAGTGGACTTCCACCATGGCGTCCAGGCCGAGTCCGGTCGCCAGGGAATATAAGTCGCGGAGATCGGTTTGTCCGAGTGCTCCGGCTACGAGGTTGACGGCATCCGCTCCACTGACGATCGCCTGGCAGATTTCCGCCGGATGTGTCCAGATTCCGCGGGCCAGTACCGGAACCGGGCTGATGCGGGAAATAGTGGAGAGGTCGACTAGGCTGCCGTCGAACAACGTACTTTCCGTTACGATGGAAATACCCTGTATACCTCCTTCAAACATTCTTCCTGCCACTGTCTGGATTGGTTCGCTCCCGGTGCCGGCATCGGACTTTGGAAGAGTACGGGCAAGCTGTGCGACGACGGAAAGCCTGTCTTCTCCAAGGTCGACAGCTGTTTTGAATCCAGCGTACTCATTGCGCAGGATAGCGGCGGCACGGAGCTTCCCTTCCAGAGGAAGCAGTTTTTTAAGACGAATTTTGTGATGTTCCAGAAGAGTGTCGAGATAATCCATGACTGGAGGAAATCAGTGTTGTTTGGGACGGAAATATTCTCTCTGCTTGTCGGAGATGGGCATTCCCAGCAGTTCCATGACGGCCAGCATGTCCTCCCACACTTTGCGACGTTCCGAGAGTTCTTCGTTTCTGAGCAGGTAACTGGGATGGTAGGTAACCCGGACAGGAACGCCGCGGAAGTCATGGAAACGCCCACGGAGGGTGGAAAGCGGAGAAGTTGTTCCGAGTAGGCCTTTGGCTGCCGTTGCGCCGAGGGCGACGATGACTTTGGGGCGGATCAATTCGATTTCTTTGGCAATGATCGGAAGGCAGTAGGCGATTTCCCGCTCGTTGGGGGCTCTGTTATTGGTGGTCTGGTGAGGCAGGGATGGTCTGAATTTGACGATATTGCTGATATAAATGGAATCACGGGACCGCCCCATGGCTTTTAGGATAGCATTGAGTTTTTCTCCGGCCGGTCCGACAAAAGGTTCCCGAAGACGTTCTTCCTGAAATCCGGGAGCTTCTCCGATCAACATGAGATCCGTGTGAGGATTGCCCGTGGCGAAGACCATGGTTTCCCTGAGTGTTCCCAGTATTCTCGCTGGTTGCCATCGTTCGGCAATTAATCTGAGCGCGGTCAGATTTTCTTCCAGAGAATTACCTGCCAATTCGGGGATAGTTAAGTTCGGTTGATTATTTTCCTCAGGCATTTCTTGCGGTGTTTCCGTAAGAAGAGCTCGCAGAGATGAAATGGTGTTCCGGGATGTATCGGATAATTCGTCGTTTGCTTCGTTTGATGAAGGGGGGGGATCCGGAATTGGCCTGGGGGGAAGCTTGGCCGGAGTTGGAGAGATCGAAGCTTTCGCCGCACGCGCGGAAATGACCCATTTCCTTAAGACGGAACGGGCTTCGTCGTCGATCGGGATTTGGACGATCCCCCTGTTTTCAAGGGATTTCAGATAGCTGACGACAAGATCTGGAAAAGTAGAGGCCATGGAAGCAAACGCATTCTACGAATACAAAAAGGAGATTGCAACTTTATCGGTAAAAAATAACTATTGAAAGAATTTTGGACATTGAATCGTATCAGTAGGAGAAAAAAAGATTGCCGAGTGGAGCTCGATGACGTAGAAGTAGCGCAATGTTGCCGGCGGAGACCGGCTGCAAACCTATATGATCCCCCCCGGATGTCGGTTGCTAATGCGATGCTTCGGGAAACATTCGATCTCATGAGTCTGATAGAAAAAATTCTCTTCTGCGTGACAGCGTGTGCTACCTGTCTTCTTACAAGTTGTTCTTCCACGTCTGGGGTGGGGCTGTTCAGTTCCAGTGATTCCGGTATGATGTTTGCCAAGTCCGGGAACGTGGATAAGGGGTTTGTGGAACCTCTTGCTCCCAGCCCTTCGGCCAAGCCTTCTTCCAAGTACCCCAAGATGGGGGCTGATCGTCACAAGATGCCCTACTACCATCCGAACCAGAGAACTCGCGTGGTACGGACGACTGCTTATACGCATTCCGAACGCGATCACGTAGCCTATGGCCCGCGTAATGCCGTCGGGACGTCCTTGAAATATACGTCGAGTGTGCGTAGCGCTGCTGCCGACTGGTCCGTCTATCCTCTTGGCACAAAGTTCCGAGTCAAAGGACAGCCTTATCTGTACGTTGTCGATGATTACGGCAGTGCTCTCGTCGGAACCGGTACGATTGATATTTACCAGCCTAGCAAGTCTTTGATGAAAAAGTGGGGTCGCCGCTATGTCGAGATCACCGTTGTACAGTGGGGCAGCCCCGAATCCAGCATGGAAGTACTGGCCAAGCGCAGGGGATACCGTCATTGCAGAAGCATGTATGCGGCCTTGCAGCAAAGGAATGCCCGGGGATTGTACGCGAAGGCCGAGTAACGGAGTGACGGACGGTGTTCCGTTGCCGGTACGATGCACAATTTTAACGGGAGAAGGAGATCTTCTCCCGTTTTTCATTTCCCATGAACAAGAAAGACCGCGCCCGCATTGTTGAAGAAGAACTGGAACTATCGGTTCCCGACCCTCAAATCCCACTGAAGCACAGGGATCCTTATACGCTTCTGGTGGCCGTCTTGTTATCCGCCCAATGCACGGATGCCAGGGTCAATCTTGTAACCCCCGAATTGTTTGCCCTGGCCGGCAATCCGTATGATATGGCGCGTCAGTCTCCTGAAACCGTACGGGAAATCATACGTTCGTGCGGTCTCTCCGATCGTAAGGCCAATTCGATTGTCGAGCTGAGTAAGATTCTGGTCGAACAATACGGAGGAAATGTCCCCGACAGTTTCGAGGCTTTGGAAAGCCTGCCGGGAGTAGGACATAAAACGGCCTCGGTGGTGATGGAGCAAGCGTTTCACATTCCGGCTTTTCCTGTGGATACCCACATTTTTCGTCTTGCTCGCCGATGGGGATTGAGCAAGGGCGGCACAGTGGAAAAAGTCGAAAGCGATCTCAAAAAGCTCTATCCGAAGGAGAAATGGGGTAGATTGCATCTGCAGATGGTGCTGTATGGCAGAAGTTTTTGTCCGGCCCGCGGATGCCGTCCCCCCTGTCCTGTGTGCCGGCGGCTGGAATTGAATGGATAATCTTTTCTTGGAAAAATCTACCCCCTTGTGAATTCGAAGCTTGCCAGACGGGGGGAAGAAAGGCTAAATACTTACCTATCTTTCGAATTAACAAGATTCCAATACTATGAAGCACCTCTTTACGATGGGTTATCGTGTTGCCGCCTTCACCTCTGTGGCTCTCGCGTCTTTCTCAATGTCAGCTTTTGCTCAGGATGCCGCCGAAGAGGCTGCTACGGGCGGAGTTGTGGAGAAGAACATGCTCGACAAGTGGATTGTCGACGGGGGCTGGACCATGATTCCGATCATTCTCATGCTGGCGGCCATTCTTTTCCTGGCCGTTTATAACATTATCGCTCTTCGCAAGGACAAGTTCTGTCCTGAAGATTTGAAGACGACCCTGCTTCAGTTGATGGCCGAATGCCGAGTGCGTTCCGCGATCGAAGTAGCTGCCGGCAGTCCCACCTATCTGGGTCGCCTGGTTGCCTATGCTCTGCCTAATGTGGACGCTACTCGTCCGGAAGATCTGGGACGTGACGCCGTAGAAGACGCTATCGCCGACTTTACCGCCAATGAGAGTCGTTCCCTTTTCAAGTGGATCAACATGCTTTCTCTTTGTGCCCAGATTTCCCCAATGCTCGGTTTGTTCGGTACGGTGCAGGGCATGGTTGAAGCTTTCGGCGTGCTGGCTGCAACCGGTCAGGCAGACCCCACCCAGTTGGCCGGTTCCATTTCCGTGGCTCTGTTGACGACCTTCTGGGGCTTGATCAACGCTATTATTGCGACGCCCTTCTTCTTCTTCCAGAAGAACATCGCCAACAGTAATGTTGCCGAATGCGTCGGTACCGTTCAGGAAATGGTCAACACCTCCATCAACGTGGTTAATGCTGAAGCTCAGCTGGCCCGTATCCCGGAAGGTTTGGCCTAAGCCAGCAAGGGCTCGTTTTCGAGGGGCAGCTCTGTTTGTAAGAGAGCAGAGCTGCAAGAACTCTAAAATTCTAGAAGATTTATATGAGTAAACTGAAAGGAATGATGCAGCCTCCCGAAGAGGATGGCCAGATGGACATGTCTCCCATGATTGACATGGTGTTCCTTCTTCTCATTTTCTTCGTCGTAAACGCTACCGCCATTACCGTCAAACGTGACAAGGCCGTTTCCGTGCCGGTTGCATCCAATTCCGGCGAGTTGAAATCCGCCAATGGTTGTATCGTCATTAACGTTTACGGTGAAAGCCGCCCGGATGGCATGTCAAGCGACATTCTTTGGGGCGACGATTCCGGCAAGGCTCTTCCGACTGAAGGAGATGTTCGCGAATATATTCACGGGAAAGCGGAATTGTTCAAAAAGGACAATTATCCGTTGAAGATTTATCTTCGCGGCGACAAGGTCTCTTTGTTCAAGAATGCCCGGACGATTATCCGCGTAGCAGGTACGGAAGGTATTTCCGACATTGTGTTCGGTGTATTGCCGACCCATAATTGAGATAATGTTTTCCAGGCAGACTTACCACTAACCAGTTTAAATACACAAGATGGCCAGACACAAAAAGATGGAGCCAGCCGAGGATGAAGATCCCAAGATGGATATTTCGTCCCTGATCGACTGTTGCTTCCTTCTGTTGATTTACTTCATCGTTGCTACGTCGATTGTTCAGGAACGCAAACTCGATATGAGCATGCCGGGCAACACGAACTCTGTATCGACAACACCGAATGCTGTTGAACCGGGCTTGGTGCGCGTTGACAACAACGGCGTGATCTACTGGGGCAAGCAGGACTCCCAGGTGATTGTTGATTCCGATCCGGATAACCATGAGTTGCCGACTCTTGTCGATTCCCTGACGAACCTCAAGCAAGCGGCCGAAGCTGTCGGCTCCAAGCCTGTTGTCCAGTTGTTTGTTGAAAATGGCGGCAAGCACCAACGCGTGATTGACGTCCTGAACGCTCTTTCCAAAGCCGGTATCAAGTCCGTCGCTTTGACGAACGTGCCGGAAGATAAATAAGAGACCGTTTCCAACAATAAAATCCAACAAGGCTGGCGGCCCGGGCCTCGGATGAAAGTATGTATGCGAGTGCGTGCTGGATACCGTGCCGGGGCCGCCTCCCCATTTAAGCGGGTGTTGCGAGGAACCCGCAGTTTGTCAACTCGCTCCGGACTGACAATTCGGAAAAGAATTTTTTCAGGATCCACGGATGGCAGGTTGTGGCATCGTATTTCCCAGATGGCGCTTGACCTCCTTCCTTCTCCTGCCTCATACTAATAGTGACTTAAAAAACCATGAAGAGATCGAAATACATTTCAACGCTTTCAGCGCTTACCCTTGCTTTGATGGGGATGACGCTGACGGAGTCTGCAATGGCACAGGGCGGCGGCCCTCCCACATATCAGAAAGATGCCATTGAAGCTATGAAAAAGGGACAATGGCAGGCCGCTCTTGTACCTATTGACAAGTGCCTGGAAACGTATGGTCCTCGTGCCAAATCGCTCGGATTCGGGGACGAATTCGGCTGGTTCTACTTCCAGAAGGGCATTTGCCTGATGAAAATGAAGGAATATGACAAGGCTATCCAGGCTTTTACGGATTGCTATACCAAGTTTCCCGGGGACAAAAACGAATTCCTTCGCGTTTCCCTGTACAGAATGGGTGAATGTCAGTTTTTGGCTAAAAAGTATGACGAAGCCATTGTAACTCTGGAAAAATTCCTGAAGGAACGCCGCAATACCGGGATGGATGCCAGGGTAAACGCCGGTCAGATATTCAGCATTATGGCCCAGTGCTATTTTCTGGGATCCAAGCCTTCATTCGAGAAGGGGATTGACGCGGTATCCAAATGCGTTGTCAATCGTTACAGGGGACAGGGGATTTCCGACGATTATCTCGTCAACGCGTTCCTGACCATGGTTCGTGCCGGGATCGATCAAGAGAATCCCCAGCCTGTAGTTGATTTCCTGAATGAGTATCCTTCCATTATTAATATGGGAGCAGCTCGTGTTGCTCCCTATGGACCCGAGTTGTTGAAACTCGCTTCCAGTGCCGCCGTCCGCATGGGGGATGCCCAGGATGCAGGGAAGGCCGATCTGGCTTTGGCCTATGCTCGCCTTGCCTTGGATTTGTACGGATTTGTCCCGAACATGGGCGACGTGAAGGCGGATGTAGCCGCTATTTCCAAGAGGATCGAACCGTTCAAGGAACGTGGAGGCATAGCCGATACGGCCACGATATATAGCCAGAAGACGCTTGATGCGGTTACCAAGACGTACGACAAGCTGGCCGATCAGAAGGTTGTCTTGGACGGTTATGCCTTGATGGGGCTTGCTTCCTCGTATTTGAACTATGGTTCGGTGCGTGCCGCCAATGCCATTTACAAGATTCTTGAAGAACAGTATCCCATGCTTAAAGAGCGTGAGACTAATCTTTACCAGTTGGCTATGACCACCTGGACGCTTGGCGATGTCAAGAGAGCTTCCGAGCTGGTGGAACAGCATATCAAGGAATTCCCTAATTCCAAGTATGCTAAAGTACTCAATACAATGTCCCTTGAAAAACTCCTCAAGGAAGGCAAATACGACGAATGTATCCAACAGGCTGTCAAGGTCAAGGAACTTAATGCCGATGATCCGACGGGTAAATTCTATATTCTTGCCAGTTATTGCGAACCTGTGGCCTACTTCCAGTTGAAGAAGTATAAGGAGGCCGTTCCCCTGTTTGAAGAATTCATCAAGAAGTATCCGGATAACGGCAGTTACACTCAGCAGTCGTTATTCTATCTGGCGTCTTCTCTGACATCCCTGGGACGCTGGAAGGAAGCTATTGAAGCGGATTCGGCTTATATCGAGAAGTATCCCGATTTCAAGGATAACCCCTTCATCGGAAATATGCTCTATGACCGTGCGTTCAACAATCTCCAGCTCCAGACAAAGGAAAACGATGCCCTTGCCTTGAAGGATTGCAAGACGATCATTGACAATCTCCCCGAATCGAAGGTGTATCCTCTGGCTCTTTTGCTGATGGGTAATATTTATTCTTCCGAGCCGTCCAAGATGGATGAGGCGAATGAATTCTATGTTAAGAGCTATGAAGCGGCCAAGAAGATCGGTAACAAGCGTTGCATGTCCGAAGCCGTGTATAATCTTGTCGCCAACTATGCCGGTGACGGCTCTCACCATAACGAAGAGCTGGCGAAGAAGTACTACGATATCTTCTGGGCCGACTGCGATGCGGAGAAGAATCCCTTTGCTCTCCAGACAGCCGTGGCCGGTATGGGGCTCTACAAGGACGGCAAGAAGCCGGAAGCTTTTGAAGCTGCCCGCAAGAAGCTTGCCGACATCATTGTTCGCGAAGGCCAGCTGGATTCCAAGAACCTCAAGGTGGAGCAAGCCGTCGGCAGCTACACGAAGTTCTATCTGGATGCGCATAAGGCTATGGGCAAGGAATTGACCCTCGACCAGGTGAAGGAACATTTCTACAACTTCCCCGGAGTCAGCAAGGACGATATTTCCCTCAAGACGATTTTGCGCACGGCCGTGATTGGCGTGTATCAGGATGAACTGGCACAGCTCAAGCCTGAAGAATCGGAGAAAAAGGCCATCTTGGAAGGGATTATCAGTGCTTTCTTCAAGGAGCTCAAGAATGACTATAAACCGTCGGATTTGACGCCTTACATTCTCCTGAAGCTCGGGACGTATATCGGTCAGACCGATCAGCCTCTTGAGGCTTTAGCATACTACGATGAGATTCTGAAGCGCAACAAGGGTTACAAGAAGGAAGCCAACTTCGGCAAGGCTATAGCCATGGGACGAAGCAGTGACAAGGGCAAGATCGACGAAGCGGTTAAGCTGATGAATGATGAGCTTGTCGCCGAACGCGCCAAACCTCAGCCGGACCGCAAGTCCATGGAAGAAGCCCAGATGTACATGGTGCGTTTCCAGTTGGGCAAGGAAGATTATCCCAAGGCTGCTGAAGAAGCGGAACGCTATCTGGCTGACAAATCCTACAACAAGTTCAAGCCTGAGGTCATGTTCAACCTTGGTATTGCCAATGTCAAGCAGGGCAAGATGGACCAGGCTATTGCGGCCTTCCTCAACCTGGTGAATAACTATAAGGGCATGATCAAGTGGTCTGCTCCGGCTCAGGAAGAGCTGATGAAGGCATTCTGGCAGAGGAATAATCCCCGAGTCGGTTTCGAAAAACAGTCCGACCGCTATATCGCATGGCAGAACGGTACGAATTACATCTCCGTTACCAAGCCGAATTTTATGAAGATGTCGGTGGATGAACGTAACAAGTGGCGCAAGGTCGAAGATCTTGTGAAGAAGTACGGTGCGGATCCCTCCGTCATGGAAGAACACCGTGATTACGAAGCTCGCAAGGCTGCCATCAAGGCGTCCCAGGGTAAATAAATGGTCAAATACTTACTAGAAAGCATAACAGATATGAAACGTTTTTCCATTCTCCTGTTGGCTGGCGCCTTTTCCTTGTCCGGACTTGCGTTCGGACAAGCGGCCGAACAACAGCCTTCTTTGAGAACGCGCGTCAAGTCCTCCGATCTGCCTAGCGGCGGAGCCACGGATATTTTCGTCGTTGGTGGCAACCGGGGGACGATCCTTTATAAACTCAATACCGTTCAGGTGGATCCGATGCAGTTGCCTTTCAACAAATTCGAGTACTTCTACATGATGGAACCGCCCGAATATTTATCTGCTTTGGAATCTTTCCAGAATAACAAATTGCAGGAAGCTCGCGCCAAGTTTGCTGCATTCAAGGATAAATACAAAGCGATCCTCGCCGTTCCGGACAACTATGTCCAGAAGGCTGCGTTCCTGGAATTGGAATGTGCCATTGAGATGCAGGACTGGCCTGCCGTAGCTGCACTGTACAAGGCGTTCCCACGGCAGGCGACTCCTCCGGCGGAAATGATTGTGTCTCTTGAGGCCATAGAGCCTCTTTCCAAGCTGGATGCCAAAGCATGGGCCGATGTGATTTCCGCTACAGGAACAATGCAGAAGCAGAAGAACAAGTGGAGTCTGAAGGATTCGGCCCGCATTGCCTATGCCAGAGGCGTTGCTTTGGCGGCAACAGGCAAGCCCCAGGAAGCCTTGGACGAGTTTGCACGCACGATTGTCGCTGAACACGGAGCCTATTCTCCTCTGGCTTCTGCTGCGTTGTTGCAGTCGGTGGATATTCTTGCCGCAGATCCGAAAGTTGTTGAATTCATGAAACATGAACCCCAAAAGAGCAACTTTGCCAAGGCTCCGCAGGCGTTTCGCGATGCAGCCGCTTTTGTGTATCTCCACAAGAATGTTCTTTTCCCCGAGATTAAAATGGATCCGAAGTACGATGCGTTCCTGAATGGGTATGAAACTCCTACGGAACGTGTTGCCCGTGAAGGTGTGCGTCCCAAACCCCAAAAGGAGGAGACTCCCAAGGAAGCCGGCAAGCCTGCCGCTCCCGCCAAGGATGCCAAAACCGCAGCTCCGGCTAAGGATGCCAAAGCGGCTCCGGCTAAGGCTCCCGCTAAGAAGAATAGCGGTAACAAGAAGAAATAAATTCCCGATCTGATTAAATGGTATCAGGGCCGTTTCTCCGGAGAGGAGAGGCGGCCCTGTTTAATTGGTGGAGGTTCAATGATGAGCAAAGAAGAAAACGCTAGGCCATTTGTGCAAGCCAGGCGGCATAGATATCGGGAGAAATCTCCGAAGGCTTGATTTCCGACCGGATACTCCAGAAAACAGCTGTATGCAGAACGGGGATGCCGCATGCTTCCAGGTGGGCGTCAATTGCGTTCTTATGGGCCAGGACGATGTCTTTTTCCATTCCATGGACGACGCCCATGATCTGGGCTCCGGCGAACGGTGCGCCTCCGGTTCTCCAATAGCAGTGGGTCATGCAGATATGACGACCGCATTCGGCTCCTGCCCGGGCTTCCATGCCTTCCGGGACAGTCCAGTGGAAAAGGCCGTTATAACGCGTCACGGGGCCGTCCGAGACTTTCTGTTGCATGTGTTCCAGGAAGGTTGCGAAGCGGCCGATGACTTTTTGATGGTCCAGTTTTTCAGCAATGGAGCAAAAGTGTTCCGTCGTCATGCCCAGGGAAGCTGCCCGGCGTTCCCATGGTTCTTCGGTGATTTCTTCATCGAGGAGTTCTTCCTTGAGCACGAGCAGGACTCTCCATTCCTCCGGAGTGAGGGAGGCGTGACGGGTTTCTTCCATGGCGGCGGGTTCGGGAGTCTTGTCTCCGGGTTTGAGACTGCGGCGTCTCATGTGACCTACGCCCAGGGCAAAGATGCCGCGGGCGGGTAATAGGACGAATTCCCGTGCACCGATGTGACGGGAGAGAACGGAGCAATGTCCTTCCAGCGTGTTGCAACCGACGGGAACTTTGAGAGTAGTCCAGAGTCTGAAGTTGCTTCCGGGAGTCGGTGCGTCCGTTGTTCGGAGGACAACGTGCCCTGTAAAAGGGTCTTCGTGCATAAGCCAGTCGAATGCATCATGGAGACGTTCTTCGGGGATATCCCAGGCGACAAGTGCTCCCTGGGCTAGTTTGGTTGCCAGCAGAGTTTGTCTGATACGGCGCACGACGCTAGCCTTTTTCATGGCTTTGAGACGTTCCAGGACGACGGGCAGTTCCAGTCTGCTTTGGCGGGCGATGGCATGAAAGGGATGGCGACGGAATCCGTCGATTCTATCTTCGGCGACGGAAAGCAAGGCCATGTTAACCGGATCTTCGGGGCTGACTGGGATGGAGTTCACGGTTGGATACTCTTCCTGCGAGAGATGAATTTGTCAAGTTGTTTTTAGATTAATTCCAAATTTGTGAATGAATCTTTATCTTTTGCCTATGTACGTCTGAATGGAGCGATAAAAGGATTTCGTTGCCATTCCAGAGCAATGGTTGTGGCGGGGCCATGTCCCGGGCAGATGATAGTTTCTGGCGGAAGGCTTCTCATGGCGGCGAGGATGTTGTGCATGGTTTGCTGTTCGTTTCCTCGGTATTTGCCAATGGAGCAGGCAAAGATGGAATCTCCAGGGAAGAAGAGAGGAGTACCCCGGTAGATAGTGAACCAGCCGATACCGTCCGGAGTGTGGCCGGCAAGGTCGAGAACAGTCCATTCCAGCCCGGCTATTTGCCGAGGCTGGGGATCGGGGCGTGTATTGGCTGGGTCATGGACAGGGACTTGGGAATAGGCATCCGTGCCTCCGGTGTGATCTCTGTGAAAGTGGGTGATGAGAATGGCCGCCGGAGTGTGCCCTCGGGTTGCTGCTATAAGTTGATCCGGAGAGAGTCCCGTATCAATAACGACGAGTCCTCCGTTGGCCGGAAGTGTCCAGATGTTGAGTGTCCATTCTCCAAAGGGTAGAATGTGTCTCTCCAGGCCATCGGGCAGAGGAATGGGAGGAATGGCATCGGGCATGGTCAGGAATGCTTGTGGATCCAGATGAAGGCGGGAGGAAAGAAAGTTCGGCCATTCTTCTGGAGTCTTGGGGAGTTCTTTGCGGTTAATCGCCATGTGTGACAGGGCTTTGGCAATCACATCTTTCCGCGTGTCTTCCAGAGGCAGGAGTTCGTCGGGTTCTGTCATGGCGGGGAATGAGAATGGGACGGGAATGAAAAACCCGGACATTGAACGAATGTCCGGGTTGAGATGAGGGGGAGGTGTTGTTATCCCGCCTGGTAGAGGGCTTTATTGTCGTACCTGGCGTCGTAGATGGCAAACTTCTCCCGGTGAAGCGTGGGATCGCTGCGGAAGATGAGGCGTCCGCTGTGCTTGCGCTCCAGCTCCATGAGGAGCTCCGAGTCTTCGTTCTTGAAGCGCGAGAGAACTTCGGAATTGACGACGATAACCATGTCGCCGACCGTGTCGTGGTATTTCTGGATAGCGGCATTGATTTGTCGCTGGATTTCCACGCTCATCGTCATGACGGATCTGATACGGCCGCGTCCGTTGCAGTAGGGACAAGGATCGTGGACGTATTCCCGGAGGCTTTCGTTGAGGCGCTGGCGGGTCATTTCCATCAGGCCGATGGGAGACATTTGAAGAACCTGGGTTTTGGCTTTGTCGCGCTTCATGCGGTCCTTCATCATCTTGTAAACGGCCATCTGGTCCTTGCGGTGGCGCATGTCGATGAAGTCCACGACGACGAGGCCGCCGATATTGCGCAGGCGTAGTTGGCGGGCGATTTCGGAGGCGGCTTCGAGGTTGGTTTCCAGAATGGTCTTGTCCAGGTCCTTGGAACCTTTGTTGCGGCCGGTGTTGACGTCGATGGCAATGAGGGCTTCCGTCTCGTCGATGACGAGATAGCCGCCGCAGGGCAGGAGTACCTGGCGCTGGAAGGCTTCATTGATCTGTTTCTGGATGCCGAGTTCTTCGAAGATCGGCAGGCGAACGGGGAAGTGCTGGATGTGGCGCTTGGCACGGCGGGAGATTTTGCCGGCGATGGCGCGCATGTTTTCAGTGGTTTCGAGATCGTCGCAGACGATGTTGTCCACGGCATCGGTCAGGAAATCGCGGGCGGTACGCTCGATCAGGTCCGGTTCCCGGTAGACATTGACGGGTGCCGGGTTGGCATCGCGCTTGGCTTCTACCTCATGCCACTGTTCCATGAGCATGGCCAGATCGCGGACGAAGTGGCGGTAGCGCTGGCCTTGGGCCACCGTGCGCATGATGATGCCCATGCCATCGGGGACATTGAGCTTCTGCATGATTTGACGCAGGCGGAGGCGTTCTTTGGGATCTTCGATCTTGCGGGAAATGCCGAACTGGTCCGTATAGGGCATCAGGACGAGGTAGCGTCCTGCCAGGGAAATATTCGTGGTGACTCGCGGTCCCTTGGTGCCAATGGGGCCTTTGGTGACCTGAACCATGATTTCCGAGCCGATCGGATAGATGTCCGGGATGTCCTTGGAGGTGATTTTTTTATGTTGTTTCTTGGGGCGGCCTTCTCGTTCGATTTCTTCGAGTCCGGAATCAAGTGCGGCGGGCAGGGCGTCCCAGAAGTGGAGGAATGCGTTTTTGTCTTGGCCGATATCGACGAACATGGCCTTCAGACCGGGTTCGATATTCTTGACCTTTCCTTTGAAGATGCCGCCGACGATGTTGTCTTCTCCTTCGCGTTCCAGGGTGTATTCTTCAAGGATTCCGTTTTCGAGAAGGGCGACGCGGCGTTCCAGTTTTTCCGCATTGATGACAATGGTAACACCTTCTTTGGGGTCACAGGACCCAAAGCCGAAGGCGCGTTTAATTTTTTTAAGCATTTTGAAAAGCACAGTTGTAAGGATATATGCTGGTTGTATGCAGGTATCCCGTTATGCGGTCCATGGGCGTTGTCGCCGTGATGGAGGATTGGTAACCGCAGGGCAAAGCGGACTGGGAATCCAACTCATGCCACTACCGCTTCACGGGAGTGTGCGATGAAACTATAAGATGAGATGATAGGATTCTATTGGGTTTCCGTCACATTGGTGAAGAAGTCCAGTTCCTGCAGGGCCTTGCCGGTACCTTCGGCGACGGCACTGAGGGGATCTTCAGCGATGTGGATGGGGAGTCCTGTCTGAACGTGCAAGAGTTCATCCAGGCCGCGGAGCAAACCTCCTCCGCCAGCCAGTACGATACCTCTGTCAACCAGGTCGGCTGCCAGTTCGGGGGGGCAGCGTTCCAGTGTCGTACGGACGGCGTTGACAATCGTATTCAATTGATCGGCGAGTGCTTCGCGTATTTCCTCGGATGTGATGACCACGGTCTTCGGAAGTCCCGCTACGAGGTCGCGGCCTTTGACTTCCATGGACAATTCCTTGGCCAGGGGATAGGCAGACCCGATGCGGATTTTGATGTCTTCGGCGGTACGTTCCCCGATCATGAGGTTGTACTGCCGTTTCATGTGGGAAATAATGGCGTCGTCGAGTTCGTCGCCCGCACAGCGGACGGAACGGCTGTAAACGATGCCGGAGAGGGAAATGAGCGCGACTTCGGTGGTTCCTCCGCCGATGTCGACGATCATGTTGCCGGCGGCTTCCTGAACGGGAAGACCAACTCCGATGGCTGCTGCCATGGGCTCTTCAATGAGATGGACCTTGCGGGCGCCGGCTGCCAGGGCGGATTCGATGACGGCCCTGCGTTCTACCTCCGTGATGCCGGATGGAATGGCGATGAGGACGCGGGGACGAAGGAAGCTGTGGCGAGTTGCCGCTTTTTTGATGAAATAACGGAGCATTTCCTCCGTGATGTAGAAATCGGCAATGACGCCGTCCTTCAGGGGACGGATGGCGGTGACGGACCCGGGCGTTCTGCCGAGCATGCGCTTGGCGTCATCACCGACGGCAAGCACCCTGTCTCCCTTGACGGCGACGACGGAAGGCTCCCTCATCACGATGCCCTGGTCCTTGACATTGACCAGGGTATTGGCCGTCCCCAAATCAATCCCTATGTCATAGGAAAAGAAATTGGTGAGCTTTTGTAGAAAAGAAGGCATAAAGTATTGATAGATAAAAATTCTCGACGTCTGGAATATCCGGCTTCCGGAGTGATTCCGTTTCAAGGGACTTGTCGGGAAGCCGGGAAATTGCTTGTAACGGTGATTAAACCGTTTCAGACGTCAAAACTATGAAAAGAGACGGGCCGCAGGTCAAGCCGAAGATGACAAATGACAGGATGATCGGGCGGTTTTTACCGGGGTGGAACAAATCATTGGACGGGAATGGGATTCCGAGCCGCCGGGAATTGTCTTCCGGGACGGAAAATATGCTTGAATCTTTCCGTCGTCATGGAATGAAATACGTTCTGCGACAAAGCCGCCCATAACATTATGTACAGGGATAAGTTCATCAATATTTTCTTTTGGATCCTCCGAGTGGGGACGGGGGTGTTTTTCCTGACGGTGGGCGGGATGAAGGCCATGCACCTGGATCGCTTGGAAGCGGACATCGACCGTTTTGATATTGTTCCCCATGACTGGGCCTGGCCGATGGCCTGCCTGGGTATTGCAGTGGAGCTTATCGTGGGCGGATGCCTTCTGTTCAAGAGGATGTATATGGGGGCTACGGCTTTGGGTGTAGCTTTGACCGGGGGGTTTGTCGCTATTTTCGTGCAGGGGTGGATACGCGGGTTATCTTTGTCCTGCAGTTGCCTGGGAGTCCAGCGCGAGGTGGATAATTATCCGTTTGAGGTGACGTGGCGCGTGCTGCTGCTTGGCGTGATGCTCTTGCTGTTCTGGGACGCCAACCATCGCGAGAAAGTGTACTTCAAGCCTGTCCGGCTGAATTTTAGCGATATCTGACGGGAGAAGTCTTCCTGTTTACGATGGTATTTCCCGAAGCCATGCCCGCTGTTGCAGAGCATCGGTTGCAGCGGCTACTTCGGCCTTGCGCTTGCTGGCTCCGAAACCGGAGCCGATCGGTATGCCGCGCCAGAGAGCGGTGGAGGAGAAGCGGCGGGGATCTCCGTCTGTTTGGTTGAGTTCCTTCGTTTCATAGGAAGGGGACTCGGGGAAGATGGTTTGCAGGGTGCTTTGCAGTTCGCCTTTGGGATTGTGTTCTCGGAGGTCGGAGGAAGCGGTGCGGATGGCTTCCTGAAGAATACGCAGAGCTATAGTCCGGGCTGTTTCATAATCGGAATCCAGAACGATGGCTCCGAAAACGGTTTCAAAGGTATTGGCGAGGTTGGAGAGCCGGACGCGTCCCCCGGTGCGTTCTTCTCCTTTGCCGAGAATGATGTATTTGTCAATTTCCAGCTTTAACGCCATGCGGTAGAAATGCTGGCGGCTGACGATGCGGGAACGCATGTGCGTCAGGACTCCTTCGGGGGCCTCGGGCAGGGCGTCGAAAAGTTCCCGACTGACGGCAAGTTCCAGTACTGCGTCTCCAAGAAATTCCAGGCGTTCATATGTGATGCGCGTCTTCGGGTTGGCCGAGGCGCTGGGGTGCATCATTGCCTGGACAAGCAGGGAGGGATTGTTGAAGGTATATCCCAGTTTTGCTTCCAGATCTGCGTAATCCATGGCTCAAGCGTAGGGCAGGTTCGCGAAGGACTCAAGCCTGGAAAGTTTCCAGATGCTGTCCCGAGAGTTTAAGGACGGGGAGCGGCGGTGCGGCGGTATCCATCCAGCCGAGGGTGGTGGTGGTGATGATACTCTGGGAATCGGCCGGCAGAGAGTTCATCAGGGCGTTGCGACGTGTGGTATCAAGTTCTCCGAAGACATCGTCGATCAAGTGGATGGGCGACATGCCCGTTTCTTCCTTCAGAAGGGAGGACTGCGCCATTTTCAGGGCGATGGCGATGGTGCGTTGTTGTCCCTCGGAGGCAAATTCCGCGGCACGCATGCCGTTGAGAGTGATGAGAATGTCATCCCGGTGTGGGCCTGTCTGGGTTTGTCCGGTACGGAGGTCGGAGCGAAGGGTGGCGGCGAGTTCTTCTGCAAAATCCCTGCGAACCGACGGAGCATAGGCGATCTCAATCTTTTCCGCTGTCCGGGTGATTCCGTGGCAGGCCTGGATGATGTGCGGGCGCAAGAGGTCGATGAGCTCCGCCCGGAGTGTGCCGAGCCTGGTTCCATGGTTGACGAGAGCGGCGGAATAAACCTCCCTCTGGGCCGTATCGGCAGGGCGGTGCTTGAGGAGGTGATTCCTCGTTTTCAGTACGCGGTTGTACCGGAAGAGCTCTTCCCGGTAGGCAGGGTGCCATTGCGTGCCAATAGCATCAAGGTATTTGCGTCGGGCATCCGCACTGGCTCGCACGAGTTCCATGTCCCTGTTGCCGAACCAGACGACGGGGAAGCTGTCTTCCAGGTAACTGCGCTGGTCGGTACGGCGGCACCCGTCTACTTGCAGATCGTGCTCGCTGCGGCTCCAGACGATACGGCGTGTTTGCGTACCGATGGTGCCGCGTACGCCCAGGCGTTCCGCTCCCTGGCGCATCATGACGGATGGACGCCCCGTGCGGGGTGAGACGAGGCGGAAGAGGAAGCAGACTGCTTCCAGAAGACTCGTCTTCCCTTCGGCGTTATTGCCGATGACGATGGCTCCTTGGGACGGAACATCCCATTGAAAATCAGCGTAGCAGCGGAAATCAAGCAAACGGAGCCGCGACAGGATCATGGCGGGAAACTATTCCTCAACGGGAAGGGCGCGGATGGCGTCCATCATTCGCTGGGCGAGGTGGGTGTATGCTTGTTTGCCCCTGGCATTGAGTTCTTCAGCGGTGAAGTCGATCGGGTCTCCGATCGTAATACTGACGGGATGGAACTTCATCCTGGCGGATCCGGCCGGCAGGATCTCCCGGGCGCCATGGATGCGCAGAGGTTGGACGGGAACTTTCGTTTTGCTGAGAATGAGGCCGACTCCGGCCATTCCTTCATGGATGGAACCGTCTTCCGTGCGCGCGCCTTCGGGGAAGACGAGGACGCGGTTGCCGGCTTTCAGGAGTCCGATGACTTGTTTGATGCTTTTGGGGTCCGGATTATCCTGGTCGATGGGAATAGCCTGGCACAGGGGAAGCCCCCATTTGAAAATGCTTTTGAAAAGCGTTTTCCGGGCGAAGAAGTAGATGCCTTCTTCGTAGCAGATTCCCAGCATGGGGGGGTCGACGAAGCTCTCGTGGTTGGAAACGATGAGAACCGGGCCTTCTTCGATGAGTTTTTCCCGGTGGATAACCTTGTGGGAGAAGAACGCGCGCGATGCCGACTTGAAGAGAGTATAGAAGAACCAGTAGAAGGAGTTCATAGAAGGGCCGTTTTGGTGCGGATATCGTCGACGATCATGGCGACGACTTGGTCAATCGTCAAGTCGGAGGTGTCGATCAGGCGGGCATCCGGAGCCTGCGTCAGCGGAGATGCCGCCCGGGAAGAATCCTTGCGGTCTCTTTCGGCGATGGAATCCTGCTGTCCCTGGGCTGCCCTCCGTGCCTGCCTGACTTCTTCCGAAGCAGTGACGAAGTATTTGAAGGGAGTGGAAGGAAAAACGACGGTTCCGATGTCGCGCCCTTCCATGACAACGGCTTCGCGGGTGTTGTATTCCCGCTGGCGGTTGACGAGGAGTTCCCGGACTTCCGGAATGGCGGCGATGGCGGAAACGTTGCTGTTGACTTCCGTGCCTGTGAGTTCGTCCGTCAATTCCCTGCCGTTGTAGAGGACGATGGAGACGGCGCCCTTCTTCCCGAATTCCAGGGGAGCTTCCGGCAGCAAGGCAATGACGGCTTGGGTATCGGCTGGGGAAATTCCCCGTGAGAGGACGTACCACGTCATGGCGCGGTACATGGCTCCGGTGTTAATGAATGTGTATCCCAGTTTTTCGGCGACGATTCGGGCGACGGTCGACTTGCCTGAAGCGGCGGGACCGTCGATAGCTATGGCGGGGAACATGGCAGGGTGTTGGAAATGCAGAGTGCGGGGAGATCGGGAAGTCTTATTGGGGCTTGGCATCCAGGACAATGACCTGGAAGGGCTGGAGGGTCAGCGTGACGGTTTCTCCGGCCTTCATGGATGTGATGCCGGTGTTGCTTCCGTTGGGTGAGGAAACGGAAAATGTCGTTACGGCTCCGGCAGGAAGTTCGAAAACGGCTGCCGGATCAAACGAGAATGTCTGAACCTGGGCGGACGGGTTGCGGAGGCCGACAATGCCCTGCTTCGGAGACCAGGAGGCCCAGCCGTACACGTCCAGTTTGGCCGGGTTGCCGCCGATCCAGTGGGTGTCGACGAGGGTGGCTTCATTGGCGCGGGCCCATTTGACGGCGTTGGCGAGGTCATCCCAGTTCTTGTCCGTCATCAGGGACGGGCTGATGTAGATTTCCTGCATTTGGGTGCCGTAGGCCATTCCGGACCAGATTTCGTTGGCGAGGTCGTTACCGGGGTCGGTATTGAGCTGGCGGGCTTTGGTGGCATAGATGATGCCGTGGGTCATCAGAGAATTGATCGGGAAGAGCGGAGCCTTGACGACATTGTTGTTGTAGATATTGGCGTCGCGGAAGGTCATCCACTTGTTGCGGTTGGAGCCGACGCCTACGAATTCGTGATCCCAGCCGTCGCGCCAGATGGAATCCGCAATGCTGAACCAGAAGGGCGAAGGCCAGGTTCCTGTCGTGAGGTTGATGTAGATGTCCGGGCGTTCCTTGCGGAGTTCTTCAATCAGGGAGATTACGGCCTGGAAGTCGCTGGTAAACCTGCTGCCGGGCAGGTTGCGTTCTTTGGTGGAGGTCCCGTCGAGCTTGAAGTGGTTGATGCCGTTTTCGCGGATCATCTTCAGGCACATGTTCTTAAAGTGGTTGTAGTACTTGGGGCCGGCGAGGCAGAATCCTTCTTTGACAACTTCGAATCCCTTGTCTTTGGCTGCATTGATGCGGCTATCCTTGGGCCCGCCGTAACCTCCCCACGGGGAGAACCAGACGCCGGGGCCGGAACCGATTTCTTCGGCGGCTTTGCGAACGTTTCTGAATTCCTCTGGCCATCCCTTGTGGAAGCCCCAAAGGGTAGAGACGTCGTCCCATCCGTCGTCCATCAACATGGAGTCCAACTTGACGCCGCGTTTCTTGACGAGTTCATCGCCGAATTTCTTAATCGTTTCAATGGCTTCCTTTTCACTGTAACGGTTGAAGAACCCCAGGTCGTACCAAGTGTTGTAGTTCAGGTAGAGAGAGTAGGGCCTGGCGCGTTCCTCATTGATGTAGGAGAGCTGGAAGGTACGGCGGAGCTGCCCGGGAGCGGCGACGCCGAGGACGGCGGAGACTTCTGTGGAGGAGTGTCCGGGGAGGTCGAGTTGCTTGTTAATGGCGCAGACGATGCGGTCATCTCCTTCGACGTAGTTATTGCCTAGAGGGGATTCGATGCCGGTGAAAAGTTTCCCGTTGGAAGCGGTAATCGGAGAACCCTTGACGGAGCCGCGGACAATCGGATCGGGAGCCGAGAAGTCCAGTACCCGGATTTCCCGGACGGAATGTCCCTGGTGGCGGCAGTGTACGGTGACGAAAATACGGACGTAGGGAGCGTCTTCCCGCAATTCCGCCTTCCACTCCGGCTGAAGACCGTTGTCGGCAATGGCGAATTTCATCGTAGCTTGCACTCCGGGCTTGCGGTCTACAAGGCGACGGGCCTGGGGGGCGGCGGCGATGGGCGTGATTTCGAAGCCTTCCGGGATGAAATCAGCGGGGGACAGATAGACGAATTTGTTCTTTGTCGTCGGATCGGGCTTGATGAGTGCCTTGCTTTCGACCGGATCCTCGGCTTCTGTGTCGATGCCGAGACGGAAAAGATTGGGTTTCAGGTCATAGGTGGCGCCGTTGACCTTATCGATGAATTCTCCTCCGGTAACTGTATTGTCGGCGATGGTCACCTTCAGGGCGACATGGTTGTTGGAGAGGATGAGAGTTTGCCCGTGAACTGCCGGCTCGATTTGGGAAACGAGGTGGGATGTCTCAAGAGAGTTTTGTGCGAATGCGGACGGAAGACCGAGACTAAGCCCTAAAATGGAATAGAGGAAAATTTTTTTCATGGCGTTGAGGCATAAGCCAATTGTCGTTCACACTATGGATCAATGAGGCGAAAAAGCAAGCGAGGGTTCTGTCCTCTTGGATAAAAAGAGGTTTCCTTTTGTTCGGCAATAAGGTAAATAGTGCCCTATGCCTGAGGCTGCGAGTCAAAAAATGGTGGATTTGAAAGATCTCCTTGGCGATAACGTCCGCGTTCCTTCGCTTGTGCTTTCTTCCGCTGAAAAGTTGCTGGGTCTGGAACGGCTGAACATTGCCTATGATAAGATATCCCGGGATCTTGCCAAGGAAGGAACGACCGATAATTTCTTTGATTTGTCCATCAAACACCTGAATCTGAAATACCAGCTCAGGCCGGGAGAGCTGGAGCGCATTCCGAAAAAGGGCCCCGTCGTCGTGGTGGCCAACCATCCGCATGGTTTGTCCGACGGTTTGATGATCGGGCAGTTGCTGACCCGCGTCCGAAATGATGTCCGTCTGGTTGCCAACGAACAGTTGACGCTTTGCAAGCATCTGGAACCCTGGATGATTACCGTCGATGTGTATGATGGTCCCGAAGCTCGGAGGAGGAATATGGCCGGAATCAAAAAGATGCTCTCATGGTTGGGCCAGGGTGGTTTGATCGCTCTTTTCCCTGCGGGGACGGCATCTAGTTATTCCATCCCTGACAAGCGGGTGACCGACGACGAATGGAACCGCAACATTGCCTCAATTATCCGACGTACCAATGCGACGGTGGTGCCGCTGTACATTCCCGGCAGGACGAGCCTGTTTTTTCAGGGGATTACCCTGATCAACAAGGAAGCCCGCGTGCCCTTCCTGGCTCGCGAAGTCGGGCGCGACAGCCGGCGCGTTCATAAAATCGTCATCGGGAAGCCTCTGTCCGGCTCTTCGTTAAGCCAGTACGAGTCAGATGAGGCCCTTATGTCCCACCTGCGCCTCAGGACTTACCTGATGGGGAGGAATTACGAGAAATCCCGCAAGCCGTATATCGCCAAGCATGGTTCCCGCAAGAGGCGTCTTGCTCCGTTGATTCCGCCTGTGCCGCGCGAGGAACTGGAACGCGAAGTCGCGGCTTTGCCTGCCGAATGCAGGCTCGTTCATCAGGAGGACGGAGACTGGTCTGTGTATGTGGCGGAAGCCAGCCGCATTCCTAATCTTTTGAAGGAAATAGGGCGTTTGCGCGAATGGACGTTCCGCGAAGCGGGAGAGGGTTCCGGCTTGTCCTGCGACCTGGATGAATTCGACGGACATTACCTGCACCTTTTCCTGTGGGATAAAACCAACGGCAAGGTGGCTGGAGCCTACCGGATGGGGTTGACTGATGAAATTTTTGACCGTTTCGGAACGAAAGGCCTTTATAACGGAGGCTTTTTCCAGTTTTCTCCCGACATTCAGCAAGTCTTAAGGAAAGGGCTGGAAATGGGGAGAGCGTTTATTACGCCGGAATATCAGCGTAAACCCCTTGCCCTGGGACTTATCTGGGTCGGGATCGGGCAGTTCATGGTGCATAATCCCCGATACAGGTATTTATACGGTACGGTAAGCATTTCCCGCGACTATACGAATCTCTCCCGTTCTCTCATCGTTTCCTATTTGGAAGCCCGAGAAATGGATTTCCAGTTGAGCACGGGGGTTAAGGCTTTTCATCCGCCGCATCGCCTTCGTTTGAAAGGCCCCGAATTGAAAATTCTCCCCGTGGGATTGACCGATCCCCAGGGTTTGTCCCAGCTTGTTTCCGATATCGAACAGGATGGCAAGGGGATACCTGTCCTGCTGCGGCAGTACCTGCGTTTGAACGGCAAAATCCTGTCCTTCAGCATCGACAAATCTTTTGGAGATGTGCTGGATTGCCTGATACTCGTCGATATATACAAAACGCCCGAGCGCTCGATCAAGCGCTACATGGGCAAGGAAACGTACGAGGAACTTCTTCCCTTCATCAATGAAGCACAAGAGGAAGGATGATAAGTAGGACCGATTGTAATCGATAAAGAGTAAGGTTTCCAAGCTCGTCCGGAATGATTGCACAAGACCGTTACGCGAAGCGGTTCGAAACGTGGAGCGGATGCCCCCGGCATTGACAAGCTCCTCGTTCGGATCGGTGAAGCAGGAAGCGATCTTTTCGGACACTCGGGGAAGATGCCTCCCGCAGAATGTATATCTTTTCTGAGGGAGGCGAGATGTTTCCTATTCTCTCTCTGAGGATAACGGAGTATAGTCCGGTCCGGAACCCGGCGGGGCGAAGCCCTGAAACAAGTTGTTTTGTGTGGAGAAAATAAAAATATTTGGCAATGAGGAAAAATACTCTTGGTGTTTTATTCCGATGGGTGTAGTCTGTCTTCCAGACAACGGTGTCTGTTTTATTCGAAATTGGGTAATTCTAATCCCGGACCTTCGGGAGCACATTTAAGAAAATTCAGAATGCCTGTCGAATGAAAATATGAACACAAAAATGTATGTAGGGAATTTGTCCTTTGATGCAGCTGAAGAAGACTTGAGAGATTTGTTCGGCGCTCATGGTGAAGTAACGGAAGTATTTATGCCCACGGATCGCGACTCCGGTCGTCCCAGAGGATTTGCTTTTGTCTCCATGGAGTCGGCAGATGGCATGAACGCTGCCATCGAAACTCTGAACGGGCAGGAATACATGGGCCGCGCTCTGATTGTCAACGAAGCAAAACCGCAGGTCAGCAATGGCGGCGGCGGTTACCGTGATCGCGGTAACGGCGGCAGCGGATACCGCGGTGCCGGACGTCGTGATGACAACGGCTATGGCCGTGGCGGACGCGGTGGACGCCGCTAAGAGCATTTCTGCTGCGCAAGGGTATGAATGTGCCCTTGCTTCTATCTTTTTCATGAGGTTGAGTACATTCAAGTACTCAGCCTCATTTTATATCCACTGTTGCAATTGATACTCGGACAATCAGGAAGAGAAAATTCCTCAGGAGACGGTGAAAATTCCGTCGTTATCGATGAACATGTATGCTTTTTGGATTCCGCTGGTTATAAATAAACTGTCGGGCTCCTTTTGAAATCTCCTTGGCATAATTCAGGTTTTTTCCCCTGATCGCTGTTGAGGACGGACGTAGACGATCATCTTGAGTTGCGGATGCCAGGGTTGCCTGATGTAGATGATGAGGCATCCGGTTTGGCGATCAAGGTGATGCCTCGGATGGCATTATTTATTTCAGGGAACAGAGGAATGGAGCCAATGTACTGAAGTTCATTTTCCTGGATGGTTTATAGGTCTCTTTTTAAACAATAAACCTAGACTCTAGTTCCATAAGATGAAACTGGGAGCAATGCGATATATAACACATGGATCATTTTGTCCTTCCTTCCCTCCCTTCATGCTTAGTTACAGATAATTGTATTTGTTTCTACATCCAGAATTTCACGAGAAGATGGATGCTTGAGCCATAGAATTCGGTAGTATCTGTCAGTGATTTTTAGAAGATGTCCTATGTCATGGTGATAGACGATAAACAGATATCCTTCTTTCAAGTTGATAACAGATTCCTGCTTCCAATTGGGATGTGTGATTGTAACAGTATTGGCCCGGCCTCTTGTTTTTTGAGGAAACATGAAAAGTTTTCGTCTTCCTTCTGCCTTGATTCTTGTATCAAGATCTTCCGAGTCATAGAAAAATAAGGTATGCTCATCATCCATACTGATCATGTGGATGTGTTCGGAATGGCTTTTTCGGAAAAGACCCAGATAGAATTCATCCAAATGGAGAGGAACCGATAGTTTATTGTTGCAAATAATAGCAATTTCTTCTCGGTAAGTTTCGTAGAGTTTTCTGAAAATACTGCTTTTCCCTCCATAAAATCCTCCCCCGCCAAGCTCTTCCCCCCAGCTGACATTGATCATCACAAACTCATGCTGAAAGAAATCGTAGTAATCACCAATGGCAAAATCAGCATCGATAAAATAAATGTAATCATATTGATCCCATAAATTGAATTGATCAAAATGCTCTCCGATGACGTTGTTTTTCAACATCGGACTGTAAGGCCACAGGATACCCTGGTAAGGATGGCTTTGGACGCCATCAATAGCCTCAGATTGATCGGTAAATAGTAGAAAATCCACATTCCGCCCATTCATAAAATACTCCCTGTTATAAGGAAGATAGCGTTTTACGGATTCAAAATAAATGGGGTCTTTTCCCGTCGCGATTGTACAGAGAGCTATTTTCATAATGATTTTCCGAATTTGTTACTAGCCAGCCTATCTGGTGATAGATGATGGTATGATGGATCATGAATTCCACATTGTTTCTTTGCATTTTGATGGTCTATATCCTCTTACGACCGCTATATATCCTATTGTTTCTTTCATGATACGGGATCCTTTCTTATATTATTCTAATTTATCTGCAGCATAGATTACATATATAACAGATCTATTTTTTATGAGCTATTTTACACCAATCGCTGTCTCTAATTTTGGTGAATTTTCCATAAAGCATTACGTGATCTATCGTGAAAAAATCATATTTTTTAATATTTTCTTTTGTGTAAAATACAGATAATAATTTTTTGACGTTTGCGTCTTTGATTTTTTGTGATGTGTCGTATATTAAAATGTGCATGTCTTCATCTACCAAAATAGCTAAATTTCTTGGTTTAAATGGGTTAATGGAATTATCATATTCGAGTATTAATATTTTTTTACCATTTGATCCAAAAAAACAAATTCTGGATTGTTTTTTCTTGCTTCGCTGAAATTTATTTCATTTGATAATTTATCAAGATAATAATCGGCAATATACGTATTGTATATAATACCCGACATTCTATACATATATATAAATATGAATATAAATGTTAGGAATCCGATTGTTTTTTTTGTCATTGCAGTAACGTGTTTGAAATTTAAAATTCAAATAATGGCAATGGAATTATAATACATTCCTGAGAACGGTATTATTTCTATAGGGATGTTTCCATTCCTAACTTTATTTGTTTGTAAAACTATTTTCAGAGGGCTGATTAACCTTACTGTCTCTTATTTTAGTATATCCTTCTAGCGACATTATAAATTCAATAGAAAGGTTTTTGTGTCTTTCGTTGCATTTTTTAGTATAAAACAATGATAATAAGTCTTTTGCTTTTCTGTGCCATTTTTTTCTGGAAGAATCATATATTAAAATGTGCATATTTCCATCTACAATTATAACCAAGTTGTTTGCTTTAAATGGATTGTATGAATTTTCAAATTCCAATATCAGTATTTTTCTTTCATTTGATTCAATACAATCAAATTCGGGGTTATTTTTCTTTATTTCATTGAAATTAATTTCATTTGATAATTTATTGAAGTAAGATTCTGCTGTATGATTGGTGTGTGTAATGCTAAATAGTTTGGTTGTGAATAAAAACAAAGATGTGAACAATGTAAGTATGATTATTGTTTTTGTTTTCATTTTCCAATAATTTTAGTATCTTGTATCATTTGAATATTTTTTCTAAAATTGCTGAAAAGAAATCATTTGAGACATACTTAATCTTCTTTGCGTATAGTTTGTTGTGATTTTATTTCTTGCTCATTCTATTATCGATTTCATTTTGGTTCGTTTTTATCTAAGAATTCTTCATTCAATTTTATGTTTTTATCTCCATATTCCGGATATTCTCCTTCTACTGGTACGATAGGTTGCATTTCGCTTGCAATTTTTCGAATGCTGGAGAAGAGGTGCTTAAAAATATACAACGTATCCTTTTCAGATATATATTTTATAGAATAACAATTACCCGAAATACCAAGTTGAAAAGGTAGTCCGAGCTTGATGATTTCAAAAACATTCAAAGAAGGATCTGGAAATTTGTAGCACGTTGCACGATCGCATATATCCGATATTATGGGTAATAAACTATCGATATCTTTTTTGGAAATCTTACCAAGTTCTTTAAAATACGATATGCCAAGATGGACTGCTACGCTTGATTCTGTTAATGTATATTGATCTTTGTCTTTTTCGATGGAGTAAACAAGTGTTGTTCTGTTTCCTTTTTCCCAATGAAGAGAAGATCTGCAGGAAACTGTGATAATAGACCAGTCGTTATTCAATGGGCATCGTTGAGTATTTGAACAAGACGAAATTACTAGAGAACTTACTAGTAATATTGCTATTATTATAGGTGTTTTTAATACGTTCATAATGGGGAATGGAAAAAATCTTATTCGCTGGGGCGATACCTGTATGTTGACAGGTCTTCATTCAATTTTATGCTTTTATCTCCATATTCCGGATATTCTCCTTCTACTGGTACGATAGGTTGCATTTCGCTTGCAATTTTTCGAATGCTGGAGAAGAGATGCTTAAAAATATACAACGTATCCTTTTCGGATATATATGTTACTGCAGGCTCATTATGTGAATTTATATTGAGTTGAAGAGGTAGTCCGAGCTTTTTAATTTCAAAAACATTCAAAGAAGGATCTGAAAAATTGTAGCACGCTGCACTATCGCATATATCCGATATTATGGGTAATAAACTATCGATGTCTTTTTCCGAAATCTTACCAAGTTCTTTAAAATACGATATGCCAAACTGGACTTCTACGCTTGATTCTATTAAAGTATATTGATTCTTATTCTTTATAATAGAATAAACAAGCGATGTTCTATTGCCTTTTTCCCAGTGAAGAGAAGATCTATTAACAATTGTGATATTGAACCAGTCGTGACTCATTGGACATCGTTGAGTATTTGAACAAGACGAAATTACTAGAGAGATTACTAGGAATAATGTGATTTTAATAGTCATTTGTCTTCTTTGATTTTGAAGTTGCAATCTTTTAGCTCCTTTCCAAATATATCTGCTAGTGAAAATATTTGTGCTATGTGTCGCGGTTTAATCCCTACCTTGCTAATAGAGCGTGTATGAGGGCCCATTATTTTGGTAAGTCTGATATTTTTTTTCTGGATAAATAAAAGTTATGTTCTTCAGGTGTGCGGTTAATCTTCTTGCCGAATGATTAAAAATCTATTAACAAGAAGCAAATGACGTCGATATAAAAAATAAATGATATTTTTTTCATAATTTATTATGTCTCATGACTAGATGAGTGACTTCAAGTGTATTGTAACATATTCTTGATGAGTATAAAAACTGTGATAGGATAGTATCTAAGTTCGATGGGTAAGTTATTGAAAATAATGTTGGTTTTGTAAATATGGTTATTCGTTGTTTGATAAAATATTAAATAAATCAATAAACATTTTATCTGACTCTGATTTTTTTACATTTAGTAGATCTGGGAAATATTTGTCTCTATCGCATTGAGGCCGTTGTGTTTTTAAAAAAATATCAATAAATACAGGATGATTTGAACAAAACGTGGAAAATTTTTTCTTGTTTTTCATCTCAGATGGAATGCCCAATGAAAATCGAGGGATCATATAGTATTCATTGTTATCGGTAGAAATCCATCCCCAACCATGCCAACAATAGGATTTTCCATTCAAAATAAAATAACCTAATGGTGACCAAATTGAAAGAATTCGCGGTGGTTCTTGCGGTTTTTCCTTTACCAAATTTTGTATTATTATTTTTATTTTATCTGGGGCTACGATATAATTATGTTCTGAATAAGCAAAGAAGCATGTATTTATTGTTTTTGATTTATGCATTAATTCTTTTCTGATATCTTTTTTTTTCTTCACTATGTCCATTATTGAGTCCAGGTGCCCAGGATAGGTTAGCATATGAATCTCCCTCCGGCCAAATTACGCTTCCGCATGGAGAATAACAACTAGTCAAGGCAAGTGATAGTATTATAAAATTCGCAAAATGCATGACTATGGCTTTGGTTTGTTTTTATTTAAGAATTCTTCATTCAATTTTATGTTTTTATCTCCATATTCCGGATATTCTCCTTCTACTGGTACGATAGGTTGCATTTCGCTTGCAATTTTTCGAATGCTGGAGAAGAGGTGCTTAAAAATATACAACGTATCCTTTTCGGATATATATGTTACTGCAGGCTCATTATGTGAAGTTATATTGAGTTGAAGAGGTAGTCCGAGCTTTTTAATTTCAAAAACATTCAAAGAAGGATCTGAAAAATTGTAGCACGTTGCACTATCGCATATATCCGATATTATGGGTAATAAACTATCGATGTCTTTTTCCGAAATCTTACCAAGTTCTTTAAAATACGATATGCCAAACTGGACTTCTACGCTTGATTCTATTAAAGTATATTGATTCTTATTCTTTATAATAGAATAAACAAGCGATGTTCTATTGCCTTTTTCCCAGTGAAGAGAAGATCTATTAACAATTGTGATATTGAACCAGTCGTGACTCATTGGACATCGTTGAGTATTTGAACAAGACGAAATTACTAGAGAGATTACTAGGAATAATGTGATTTTAATAGTCATTTGTCTTCTTTGATTTTGAAGTTGCAATCTTTTAGTTCCTTTCCAAATATATCTGCTAGTGAAAATATTTGTTCTATGTGTCGCGGTTTGATCCCTACCTTGCTAATAGAGCGTGTATGAGGGCCCATTATTGATGTTTCATAATCTTTTGGTAAGTCTGATATTTTTTTCTGGATAAAAAACATTATCCGTGTATTCATCATTTACTGCCCAGGAATGTTCTCTGGTTCAGGAAGTCATTCTTTTCAATCCGAAGGGAGACATCGAGGAGGCCTTGATGAGAAGATTAACTATACAAGATGAAATGATTAATCAATTTACGAAGGTTCAGTAGTCATGAACCATGAAATAAATTAACAAATTCTTCTTTCTCGAAAATCCACTTCTTGTTTATTAATTTGTAGTAATATTTTTTTTTCTGGCGGGCGTAATCTGGGTTCCAGTTTATATTCATATGTTATTATAGATATTTCTCGATTATTTGTATATATTGAAAATATTTTATTGTCTTTAGAATTATAGCTTTCTTTGATTTTATTCAGCATAGGCATGAATAGACGTGGATCGATTTTTTCCAATATTTCCATTTCAGGAAGAGAATCAAAATCTAATTCTTCAGACAGAGACGACAGGCCTCTTCTTACGGAGCCATCGAATCCAATGACGTAATAATAACTTTCGTTTTTGGTGTACTTTGAATATATTTCAATATTTCTATCATAGAAATTTATACCAATTTCAATTTTTATATTCTGTTTTTCAATATTTAGTTTTTTTACAAGCACATCAAAAATTAGCTGTGATTTTTCGCAAATGATATTGCAATTGAAATTTTCGCAATTTGCAATATTATTAAATATTAATAATATCAGTATATAAATAAATTTCATCTTGGTCGTGGGTGATAAATAAGATCATATCCTTGTCTGTTTACAGGGGAGAAAGGTGATGCATTAGTGCCCCTGCGTGATCTTTGTCTCTAAGCAAACGATGCGTCGATCATCTTATCGGGTTGGATATCTTCCTCCAGGAGGACTTGGGGTCGGCATTGCCAGTTGGTCGAATTCTTCATCATTGAAAAAGAAACTGACCGGTTTTGTGGAATTATATTCTGAATATAGTTCCGCTTTATGGCTATCATCGGTAACGAATCTAATTTCTTTGACATAAATTCTCCCATCGAGAACACTAATTATCTCTACATCATCACCTGTATCCAATAATTCAAGCAAATATTCCTTGGAACCATGGGGTGGTACTACTATTGTTCTTGATGAATTATCACTATATCTGTTCCATATAACAATGGATTGTTTTTTGTCTGAAATGTTTTTAAGATTGATAGTAACTTTATTATCTTGAAATTTTAGTTCAGTTTCAAATGGTATGATGCCTGGATTTTTATTTTTCCTCTCGGTCCTGTTCCTTTCAGAACCTTGGATTTGTTCATAAATATAATCAATTGAAAAAAAAGAATATGGAACAACCAACGTTTCTCCCTTGTATTGCGCCAGAAAACAGTTGGAATCCTGAAAGTATGTATCGTAGCTTATGTGTGAGCTCACTTCTTCTGGAGTTATCGAAAAGAGGCCGTCTTTATTGGTTGCACCTGTGTAGATGTGGATATACTGGTTGGTCGTTTTTCCTTGCATCGTCAAGGCTTCCATTTGAACCTCAGGAATAGGAGCTCCCGTCGAAGCTGTTGCAACATAGGAAAGCAATCCAATAGATCCAATTCTTGGAACAATGGCGAATTGACTGTAATAGAACATTTTATACAGTAGTTTTCCTGTTTTCTCCGACTGTAATTCAAGGATATAATACCCTGTGTGTTTACCGGGAATAGCGAGTTCACCATGAGGAGAACTTATCTTTTTTGAGACGAGAACTTGTAAATTGTGATTCGACAGGTAGGAAGCATAATCATGCTTGTTGTCCATAAACAAAGACAATTCCTTCGGTGGCACTTTGGATTTCAATCTTTCGCAGATCTCGGGAGTCAATTGGTCAAATCCTTTGAATAGATTGATTAGTGAAATGAAACCTTCATTGATAGCCGTTTTATAAATGGAAGCATTTATGGAATTCTCATCGCTGATATCCCCGTGAATGGATATAGTTCCGCCACTATCCAATGTGACTGATACACCTTCCCAATTGAAAGAAGGAGATATCTCATTTTTCGAAAATGCTAACGGAGAGAAGATAAGAAACAGAAAGTATATTATTTTTAATCGCATGTGACTAGTCGCTTGAAGTGGATGGACCGGGCTTGGCTGATAGCTGCTCAATGAGTAAGTATGCGATTGCCGTGGTAGGCAATAGGAATAATATTTCAAATATTGAGTTCGTGCTTTTATGTGGAAATTATTGTTTTATCATTCATTGAATATTTGATTTGTAATAAATTTAAAGAAAAACCATATGTTGGCAGTTGAAATAATCGATAAAACAGATGTCCTTGAAACCATATTAACCAGACTCCCAATACGTGTTGCCAAGGGAAAAATAACCGTGACAAATTACGGAGCCTAGAGGAAATTATTCTCATTCCATAGTTACTGTCTAGCATTCAAAAAGTCACATGTCTATGAATTTCTGCAATAAATTTGATGTTGGCTTTCACGGAAATTTTCCCTGCTTGTTCTTCTGCGGAAAACGGGTGTATTGCCATGAATTCAAAATAGGAAGGCTATGATAGATCAGCATTCTCTTTGAATATATAGAGGCAATTACTCGTACTGATCGGATACGGAGCAAGGTGATTTTTTGAAATTATTGGATGCTCCTGCAATTAAGGCTTGCGAAATTTGCAAAACTTGCTAGAAGGAGTATAACAAATAGGAATATGTTCCTATGATCCGTATTCCCATGGATCGGATCAATAGATCGAAATTGATTCTCAATCAATAGCTTAAAAATACAAAGTTATTGGTTCTTGTGTATTGTATTTATGAAGTTCAAATATCATGATGCCGGTTCTTGATGTGGGGAAGGACTGGGAACACCGAATTTTGATTCATTTCTCGTCCCCAAAATTTAAAAGTAGAAATAAAATGATGAAAATTGCAATATTGTTATTATGTGTAACCGTGGCAAGTCCGCTTGCCATGGCTGATGGAAGTTGGACTATTCCGGGTGACCCTAATGTGGCGAAAGAGCATTACACGAGTCCTCTGCTCAATAGTATGGAAGTTTGGTTGATGGCGGAGGACGAGGCCTATCGGGGTGGTCCTCGTTATCCAACAATTACGAAAAGGGAGGCACGTAAGAGAATGATTGTCCAAATCAAAAAAGGACTTGGTCTTAATGATTATTGGTCGTGTGATGGGAAAATAACCTCTCCGCTTACACTGGCAGTCAAGATGAAGGATACTGACATTCTTCGATTGCTTCTCGAGACAGGATCTGATCCCAATCATAAAGCGAATTGTCAATTGATGGAAGATATTCTGATGTGTACTCCCTTAGTTCGTCAAGGAGGTACTCTTGTTTTTGATGGTGGAGCCACCTACAAGACGTGCCTTACTTTTTTTGATTTGCTGCTCCAGCATGGCTGGGACATGAAGCTAAATGAAGCTTATGTGTTCGGATTTGCTCCCAAAGAAAATGTGCATCCCCTCAGTGCAGCAGTTAATTGGAGGGTAGCCCCTTATGTCCGATTCTTTCTGGATCATGGAGCGGACCCATTATTGAAGGACAAATCCGGGAATAATGCGCTCCTCTATTGCGAGAAGAAGCTGGCTGAAGTGAAAGCAAATAACAAGCCGGACAGAGTGAAGGCTATGGAGGAAATCCACCGCATGTTGCTCGACCACATCAAGGCGAAGCAATCGGCGTCATCAGCTACTGACGAGAAGTAATCAAACAATCCATTCAGAGGATTGTCGCTCTGGGCAGCCCTCTGGATGGATCAATTATAAAGATCAAACCGCAAAGTTAATGATGAAAATGGCGATATTGTTCTTCTGTGCAACCATGGCAAGTCCGCTTGCCATGGCTGACGGAATTTGGATCGTCCCTGGCGATCCAAATGTGCCGAAAGAGCATTACACGAGTCCTCTGATTGATAGTATGGATGATTGGGTGATGGCGGAGGACGAGGCCTATAGTGGCGCTCCGTATTATCCTAAAATCACGAAGAAGGATGCACGTAGGAGGATGATTGCTCAAATCAAAAAAGGACTTGGTCTCAATGATTATCGTGTATGCGATGGATCATATGAATCTCCTCTTTTGATGGCTGTTGGCATGAAGGATCCTGATATTCTTCGACTTCTACTTGAGAGCGGTGCTGATCCTAATCATGAAGGTAATTGTCAATTGATGGCTTACATCCTTAAGCGTTACCCTTTAGTCTTTGATGGAGGTGCAACCTATAAGATTTTTCTCTCTCTTTTTGAGATATTACTCCAGCATGGCTGGGACATGAAACTAAATGAAGCTTATGTGTTCGGATTTGCTCCCCAAGATGTGCATCCGCTAAGTGCCGCAGTCAATGGCATGGTGGTTCCGTATGTCCGATTCTTTCTGGATCATGGAGCGGATCCATTATTGAAGGACAAATCCGGGAATAATGCGCTCCTCTATTGCGAGAAGAAATTGGCTGAAGCGAAAGCGAATAACAAGCCGGACAAGCTGAAGACTATGGAGGAAATCCACCGCATGCTGCTTGACCACATCAAGGCAAAACAATCGGCGATACCAATTGCGGACGAGAAACCGTAGTTCACAATTCCTGTTCAATTCACGATGTACGGGCGGACGAAAAAGGCTCGAGTTTGCTAGACTCGAGCCCGTGTTACTGCCTTGGATGAGGTATGGTGCCGTTTGCGTTTTGGTGTTAGTGATGGTTGTTGGACGGCATGGAGCAAGGGGGATTACAGGCGGGTGATTTTGATATTTTTCCAGCGGACTTTGACATTGTCTCCGGAGTGGATTTGGAGGGCGATGCGTCCTTTGCCGCGACCGATTTTATCGTCATTGAAGTTCACCATGGGCTGGCCGTTGAGCCAGGTTTGGATATTGTTCCCTTGTGCTTTGATTCGCATGGTGTTCCATTGTCCATATTTGAGGATGTTTTCTTTTGCCTCGGGGATTTGAATCAGCCAACCGCGTCCGTAGGATTCGTAGATTCCGCCAGAATCTTTTCCTGGTGGGGCGATTTCGACCTGCCATCCGTTGATTTTGACTCCGCTTTCGATGAAGGAGCGAATGAAGACGCCGGAGTTGCCATCAGTTTCCTGCTTGAAGTCCAGACTCAGATCGAAGTCGTCGTAGTACTCCCGGGTAGCCAGGTAACCGTATTGTTTGTCTTGGCCGCTTTCACAGACCAGTTCTCCGTTATCGACATACCACTTTTCCGTGCCGTAGGCTTGCCAGCCGTCGAGATTCTTGCCATTGAAGAGTGCAACTTCTTTGCCGGGCTTTCTGGGGAGTTCTTTAATTTTGATGTTGCGGAACGATGCGGGGTAGCCATGGTCCTGCAAGCAGATGACACCTTTACGCGCCAAGCCGTACTCTGGGGCGTTCTGCCATTTGCCGCTGTTCTTTTTAGCGAACCAATCATCGGTCCATGCTTCGAATTGAAGGATTTTTTGACCATTCAGCCAATGTTCGACATGGCCGTTGTCGAACACGATTCTGGCGTTATTCCATTCGCCGTACGGGTTGATCTTCATTTTCGAGCGATCCGGCAGGTGCATGGCGTAGTCGACACCGGTTTTCTGCCATTCTTCGAGGGGTTCCGGGAAGTTGGGTTCGTCGATCAATTGGTATTCAGGCCCGGTTACGTAAGGAACCTTGAAAAGCGGGTTTTCGACGACGTGGTAGAGCATGCCGCTGTTTCCTCCTTTGGAGAGTTTCCAATCCCAGGAGAGTTCGAAGTTTTCGTATTCTTTGTCAGTGACGATGTATCCGGTGGCGTCGCTACCAGTTCCCTTGGCCTGGATGCAGCCATCGACGACGTGCCACGGTACTGTCAATTTGCTGTCGTTATAGTCTTTCCAGCCCTTGAGGGTTTCCCCATCGAAGAGGAGAACCCAGCCGTCGGCTTTTTCTTGGGGTGTCAGGGTATTGTGAACGGTGTCTGCCCATGCATTGCCTGCTAGGGACAGGACTCCGCAGGTCAATGCGATCCAAGTGGTTTTGTTCATGATCTTAGCGTTGGTATGGTGTTTGATGGTGTGGGTTGAAAACTTAGAGTTCGATGGCGCGCCCGGTCAGACGACTTTCTTCGGTGGCGAAGCAGGTCTTGTGGCTGTCGATTGCCGATTGCAACGAAGGGGTGTCTTCATCACAGGTGTGGTTGAACGAGGCGATGAATTCTTTCATGGTGCCGATGTCGGCAGTCACGTGAAGCGACGGCTGGTTGGTCGAGTCAAAATCGTGGACTTCGCTCTTCTGCGTTTTGAAGTTCGTGACGATGATGGAATGCTCGTTAGCGACGATTTCGCCGAAGGCGCATTTTAGTTCGATCAGGCGTCCGTCATTGAGGGTGAAGCAATTCATGGTCAGGTTCACGAGGACGCCGTTTTCCATCTCCATTGAGAGGATCTGGTGGTCGGCTACATTGTTGTCACAGTGGTACACGCACCTGCCGTAAGGGCCGTGCCGCATTTCTTCCCAAAGGACATCATGGAGCGTCATGCCATTCGGCACTGTAAAGTTCTTCGTCCATTCGCCACGCCGCAGGTAGAGGTCAATGGCCGAAAACGGGCACGATTCCTCACACGGGCAGTCGCAGCATCTCCGGGCACTATCCTTCGGCGCGTTTTTTCCGTGAAACCACGTGAGAGAACCAGAGGAAAAGACGCGCTTGGGTCGGCTGCCTGAGTACCAGTTGATCAGGTCGATGTCGTGGCAACACTTCGCCAACATGATGGGGGTGGAGGTATTTGAATTATTCCACAGCCCGCGTACATACGAATGCGTCGTCCTGTCGATGCCGACATTGACCGTGTGATTGATGGAGATGAGGCGCCCCAGGTCTCCCCGGGCCAGTATGGACTTGAGCTTCTTGAAATAAGGGTGGTAGCGAAGGACGTAACAGACTGTTACCGGGATCTGCCGCTCTTCCGAGCGAAGCAGGATTTGTTCGCATTCTTCGAGCGTTTGGGAAACAGGCTTTTCTAATAGAACGCGGTACCCCATATCCAGCGCTGCCATGCAGGGCCCGTAGTGGAGGTGGTCGGGCGTGCCAATAACAACGCCGTCGAGGGGCAGAGGCTGAGCGAAGAAATCATCGATGCTGGAGAAGCAGTATTGGTCATCCAATCCGAATTTCTTTTGGGCTTCGTGCAGCCGCAGGGGATTGGAATCCACTACGGCTGCAAGTTGAACCTGGTCGGGGTACTCTTCGACGTATTGCAGATATTTGCGTGACCGGTTGCCATATCCGATGGCAGCCACGCGAACAGGCTTGTCAGACATTTGTATATCTATGAATGTTACTTTTGAGCAGCTTGAGCACTTAAATCCAGGACGCGGATATTTTTGAGCATGAATCCGGCCCCGTGACCGCAATACGAAATAAATCCCTTCTTATTGAACATGCCCGGGTGATCCCGCTTGTCCATTGTGTAGGGATTCTTTTCACCTGCTTTCGGCGACACATTGTGGCCCTGGCAGGCTTCCCGCACATTGGCATCCAGGATGACTTCGCCATTGACTGTGACCGTAATGTGATCGCCCACGACCTTGATTTCTTCTTCATTCCACTGTCCGATGGGTTTGAGTTTGATGCGGCGAGCCGGTATGATGCCATACACCGAGCCATGGTACTGGTAATCGGCGAGGTGGGCATACTCAGGGGCGTCATTGTCGATGATCTGCAATTCGCACATGCCGTCGTATGCTGCATCGACACCTACAGGAGTTCTGACTCCGATGCCGTTGTTGACGCCTGGGCGGGCAAAGCAGAAGCTGAATCGCATGACGAAGTCCTGGTATTCCTTCCTGGTGTACAGGTTGTGACCGTAGTCCTCGACGACGTGGATGGCTCCGTTGGCAACTTTGTATCCCGTGGCATTATCCTGCCACTTGGAAAGATCCGTCCCGTCGAACAAAAGTTCGAATCCCTGCTTCTTCTCGTCATCGGAAAGGACAAAAGGCTCTACGGGTTTCAATTCGGTGAGCAACTTCTTGATGGCGTCCACAGCGTAGCCGTCATCAGCATTGCCCGTCTCTTTGAGAATTGCTATGGCTTTGTTGAGCGCCGGGAGCAGTTCTTTATTGTCGATGGGAACCGATTTGTTGGAGGCAATGGATTTGACGGTATTGGCGGCTTCGTACGCGGAATCCGGATCATCTAAATACTTGGCAGCCAATGTGAAGGAATCGCCCGTAGGTACTGTGGACAGCGCAGAGACAAGGCTCTTCTTGATAGCTGTAGAGATATTGGATTGAAGGAGTTTTCCATACTGGCCGCAACGTTCTTTGAGATTGCCCTTACTGCTTTGGGATAAAGCAATGAAACGGGCAATCACGGGTTCCGTAGCCTTATCCTGAGCAATCAGGGTCCACAGGAACTTCAAGACCGGAGGATTGGACATCTTCAGTAGTTCAGCCAAAGCCTTGTCGGCTGATTTGCCACTGTTGTATTCCTCAATCAGGCGTGTGGCTGCCGCATCCGTACCCGCAGAGGCCAGCAACGAATAATAGATCTCTGGGCGGGGCGCGTTCGCCATCCAGTCCGAAATGGTCTGCAACTTCTTGTCCGGGCTCATGGCCAACATGGCCATCTTGATGGCTTCCTGCAACTTGGGGAGGTCGGTTCCATCAGGCTTCTTGAGCATCTCAATGAGACGGTTCAGATCGGCTTCCGACACGACGCCGTTGAGTGCATTGTAGGCAGCTTGGCGCAACTGGGCATCCGGGGAATCCAGCAAGTTGAAGACTTTGTCGGCGACCTGCTTCATGCGTCGCTGAGATACAATCGACAAGACCTGTTGCTTCACTTCCTTGTCGGGAGCATCCAGCAAGGCCGCCAATTTGTCGACCAGGTTGGTCTTGCTGGCCAGAATAGCCTGGGCAGCCACTTGGCGGTTGGGGCCAGAAAGCTGCGAGACGAGGAGTTGAGCGGCGCGTTCGGTCTTCAGTTTACTGGCGGCAATCAAGGCTGATTGGCTCAGGGCAGGTTTTCCTTCCTGAACGGCTGTCTCCATGATGTCCATGCGGTCTTCGGCATGGGTGTTGCCCAGCCAGTTGACGAGGTCAATTTTAGCTGCATCCGTCAACGCAGGATAAAGAGCCGGGAGACATGTTGTAATCTCTGCTGTCATGCGTGGCGACAACATTTTGAGAACGGCATTTCTGTATTCCGAATCGGGATCCTTGAGCGTTTCCTGAAGAATCGGCTGGATGTCGGCTTCCATATTGATGACTGCTTGCATGGCTGCCGTGCGAACCTGGGTCGGCTGGTCTGTGAGCAGGGCGCGGGCACGCTGTTTGATATCATCCGACGGTGCTGCTTTCGATAGTTTCTGGAGCAAGTTCAGGTAATCCACCATCGAGATGGGTGCCAAGGCGTCCAGAGATGCTTTGCTGCCGCAGGAGGCCAAAGCCGAGCAGATCATTGCTTTTGTCGAGGCATCCGCTTCGTCCTTCAACCAGGCCAGCAAACTTGTTTCGGCTTCGGCGAGAGCCTTTTCCTTAACGGCATAGGCAAGGAGATTACGATCGAACTTCTGCTCGTTCAGCATCTTGATAATCAAGTTATCTGTCCCCGGTGTCTGGATGAGGGCATTTATCGCTGGCGAGGCAAGTTCTTTGTCCTGAAGATAAGCAGTGAGGGCGTCGGAATCTTCCGGGCCGCTGCACCATTGCAACTGGGACATTAAGAATGCCTTGCCATCGTTGAAGGGGCATTTCTGAATGGCGTTTCGCAGGCCGGCTCGGACGCTGGCGAGCGCCTGATCCTGACCAGCGGCAGTTACGTGAGAGACCAGACCGCTGATGGCGTATTCGACCTTGGCGTTCTGTCCTTTGGCTGGGTCGGTCAGCATGCTGCCGAGGATTTCCACGATCTGCTGTGGTTCCTTCAGGAAGTCCTGCATACGCTGTTGCTGTTTGGCTTGAGAATCAGCGGGGAGCTGAGCCAATACGTCCATGACGACCGTTTCAATTGTGCGTTGCTGGCTACCTGTAGACTGAGCGAACAGGGGAGATACAGCCAATAACGACATAAGGTATAAACCTTTCATTGGATATTCTGGGATTATGGTTGTTGTGTTTGTATTACATGTATCTGCCCCACGAGCCGCGCATGGGTTGGTCGATGAGCCGGTTTGCCGCATCATCGTTAATGAAGAGCTGGGTCTTCGGATCAAAATGCAGCGTGCGATTCAATCTCAAGGCACAGACTCCCATATTGACGATGGTACAACTGTGGTAAGACTTATCTTCGTCGAGGGCGAATTGTTGACGCGTTCTCACGCATTCCAGGAAGTCCGTGTTGCGGATTTCCGGATCGGGCATCGCAGCAATTTTTTCCATGACATTTGGGATGGTGCATTCGAATCCCTTATAAACTTTGCCGTTCGGCCCTTCGATATAGGGAACTTTACCCGGGCTTTCGAAGCCTTCACCTTCCAGAATAATCTTGCAGCCGTCTTCGTAGGTGAAGACGATTTTTCTCCAGATGCCGATGGCGTCCGGGTGCTGTTGAGGGGCATCGACTTCCACCTTGATGGGGAAGGTATTGTCTTTCCCCAGGATGTATTGAACGGGGTCGATATAATGCTGGCCCATGTCGCCCAAGCCACCGCCATCGTAATCCCAATACCCGCGGAAGGTCTGGTGCGTTCTGTGGGCATTGTAGGGCTTGTACGGAGCCGGCCCAAGCCACATGTCGTAATCCAGGTTAGCCGGGACGGGTTCCGGGGTCAGTTTGTCCCGTCCCGTCCAGAAGAATTTCCATGCAAATCCCGTGGCGCCGGAGATTCTCACGGTAAGTGGCCAGCCCAGCAAACCGCTGTCGACGAGCTTCTTCAAAGGTCGCGTTTCGGTTCCAAGTCCGTAGAATGTATCTTTGAATCGGAACCACGTATTGATGCGGAAAATACGGCCATGTCCCTTGACTGCCTGTAAGATGCGTTTGCCTTCTCCAATGGTACGAGTCATCGGCTTTTCACAGAAAATATCCTTGCCTGCACGGGCTGCTTCGACGGCCATAATGCCGTGCCAGTGCGGTGGGGTTGCGATATGAACGATGTCAACATTGGGGTCGTGGATCAATTCCCGGAAGTCGTGGTATGCTTTGACCTGTTGATTGAACTTCTGTTTGGCCATATTGACTCCGTTTTTCAAGTGATTGGAATCGACATCGCAAACGCCTACCAGCCGACAGGTTTGGTCGCTCGTCATGTGAAGCGGTCCTGTACCGATACCGCCTACTCCAATGATGGCACGCGTTAGCTGATCGTTGGGGCCGATGTATTTATCTCCCCCCATAGCACCCAAAACGTGTCTTGGTAAAATAGTGAATGCAGCGGCACCAATAGCTGCTTTTTTGATAAAGCTGCGTCTGTTGTTGTTCATGGTTTTAGTGGTTGTTCGAGAGTATCAAGGGATTAATGCCCGTAGATGAGGATATACCCGTATACTCTTTGTACGGTTAGGGGTATTTCATTCTTTCAGTTGATCCATTTTTGGTAAATATGTGGTACCCGTCGACCAGATTGGAAAATATGATCTTTAGTTTTTATGATAAGCGAATTCTGATGAAATTTGGAAAATTTCCATGCACTTCTTGATGTGATTCGCGATGTTATTTGGATGTACCTCCGACTGGTACAGAGCGATTTTATATGTCCGATTCTTTCCGGATCATGGAGCGGATCCATTATTGAAGGACAAATCCGGGAATAATTCGCTCCTCTATTGCGAGAAGAAATTGGCTGAGGCGAAAGCGAATAACAAGCCGGACAAGCTGAAGACTATGGAGGAAATCCACCGCATGCTGCTTGACCACATCAAGGCAAAACAATCGGCGATACCAATTGCGGACGAGAAGCCGTAGTCCACAATTCCTGTTCAATTCCTCAAGGTGCGGATGCCGGAGAACTCAATCCGGGTTCCCGTATTGACGGGCATCAGATGTATTTGCGCTCGATGACGAGGGCTTTGGCGGGGTCGCTGGCGGTGAGGTGTGCGAAGGCGATGGCGAGGGCATCCGCTGCATCGGACTGGGGTGTTTCCCGGAGTTGGAGAAGAGCCCGCATCATGAAGGCGACTTGTTCTTTGCGGGCGGTGCCTTTGCCGACGGCGGCAAGTTTGACGCTGGTAGGCGAGTATTCGACGACTTTGAGACCATTTTCAGCGGCGGCCAGGATGACGGCCGCCCGGGCGGAGCCCATGATGATGGCCGTCTGGTGGGATTGGACGAAGATGATGCGCTCGACGGCAACTTCTTCCGGCTCCCACTTTTGAATGAGGGCGGAGATGTGGTCTTTGATCGCGAGGAGGCAGGCGGACTGGGCCAGTTTGGCGGGCAGTGAAATGGTGCCGTAGTCGACGGCGTGAGCGTCCCGGACATGATCCCCTTCAATAACGGCGTAACCGGTATTGCGAATGGCCGGGTCGATGGCGAGGACTCGCATAAAAGGGGGAGGTTTGTGCGGCGCGTATCGTGGAGAGGGGTTACCTTCTTCGTCCGCGCTTGGGCATGGGGGGCTTCGGTTTCCGGACGGGGCGGATGGGTTGGTCGTCGAGGATAGCGCTGTAGGCGTAGTCGAAGCCTTCAAGCTTTTTGCGTTCGATCTTCTGGTTGACGAATTCTTCGACGGCTTTGGCGAAGTCGAGTTCGTCGGCGGTGAGGATGGTGAAGGCTTCTCCGGTAGCTTCGGCGCGGCCGGTGCGGCCGATGCGGTGGACGTAATCTTCGGGGTTTTCCGGGACGCGGTAGTTGATGACGTGGGTGACGCCGCTGACGTCGATACCGCGGGCGGCGACATCGGTGGCGACGAGGATGGCGTATTTGCCGCTCTTGAATCCCTTGAGTGCTTCCATACGGTCCTTTTGGGAGATGTCGGAGTGCATGACGGCGGCGTTGTCGCGGTAGCCGTTGCGTTCGAGCATGGAGCAGACGCTGTCCGCTTCGCGCCGCGTTCGGGTGAAGATCATGACGGAGTGGAAGTCCGTCTTTTTGAGGAGGTTGATGAGGAGTTCGTCGCGCTGGTCCATGGCGACGGGGTAGAAGGCGTGGCTGATGGTGGCGGCGACTTCCTGGCGTGCGATGGTGATTTCGATGGGGTCGTGCAGGCACCAGCGGGCGAAGCTGGAGATAATTTCCGGCATGGTGGCGGAGAAGAAGAGCGTCTGGCGGCCTTCCCAGGGGCAGAGGCTGACGATCTTGCGGACGGTGGGCAGAAACCCCATGTCGAGCATGCGGTCCACTTCGTCGAGGACGAGGGTTTTGATGCCGCCGAATCGCATGGTGGCGCGGTAGAAATGGTCGATGAGGCGTCCGGGGGTGGCGACGACGATGTCGGCTCCGTTTTTCAGGTCTTCGGTTTGTTGTCCATAGCCGACGCCTCCGTAGAGGAGGGCTACCTTGAACCCGGTGAACTGGGCGTATTCGCGGAAGGATTCCGCCACTTGGTCGGCGAGTTCGCGGGTGGGTTCCAGAACGAGGATTTGTGGTTTGCCCGTCGGTTCCAGCTTGCTGAGAAGGGGGAGGGCGAATGCGGCGGTTTTTCCGGTACCGGTCTGGGACGCGCCGATGATGTCGCATCCTTCCAGGATTTTGGGAATGGCTTGTTCTTGGATGGGGGTGGGGTGGTCGTAGCCGCAGGCTTCGACGGCTTTGAGGACGGATTCTGAAAGTCCAAGTTCTGAGAATAACATGTGTCTGATAATGATAGGGTACGAGAGGGAGTGGAGCCGCGCCGCGAGGGTGGATCAGTAAAGATAGGGATTGGTCTGTTTTTCGTTGCGGACGGTCGTGTAAGGGCCGTGGCCCGGAAAAATGGTTGTGGAAAGGGGCTGGCTGAGGATCGTGTTTTCCAATCCTTTGAGCAGGAGTTTGGTGTTGCCTCCGGGGAGGTCGGTTCTGCCGATGGAACCGGCAAAGATGGTGTCTCCGGAGAAGAGGATGTCTTCGTCCGGCAACTGGTAGACGATGCTGTCGGGAGAGTGTCCGGGGACGTGGTAGAGGTGCCAGATGAGGCCTCCCCAGGTGGCTGCTTTTTTGTTGTCGTCGATGAGGTCGTCCACGTCGTAGGGAGGAACTTCGATGTCCATGTTCCACTCTTTGGCGGCCATGTCGACGAGGGAGAGTTGATCGGAATACGCGGCACCCGCGTGAATGGCGCATCCGAACACTTCTTTCATGCGGGCGGCATCCTGCACGTGGTCGAAGTGCTGGTGCGTAATGAGGAGATCTGTGATCACGGCTTTTGGGTTTTTGGATTTGATCCAGTCAGCAAAGCCTTCGGGTGCATCGATGGCGATGTAGGTATTTTCTCCGGTTTTGAAGAGGTACCCGTTGCCAGCCACAGCGCCACCCGTATAAACACGAATCCGATTCATGGGAAAAATGATAGGCGATTCTGCCGGATTGGCGAGCGCAAATCTCGTACTATCCGGTGCGTTCTCGAAACATGGACTTGAAAAGGGATAGACATGGTCGTTTAAATACGTAAATCTTACTGTATCGGCCAGGTTCAGGATGGTGCGGCCTTTTCATCTTATTAATAGATTTTTTTATGCATATTGAGTCTCCCAAATGGTTCCGCAACATGGTCTGCTGGGCATTTGCCTCCATGATGCTCGTCTCCTGCGTACAGGGAGCGACGAACTTTGATGATGTCGGCAAAATGACGGCAATTCTTTTGCAGAATATGCATTTTTCCCGGAAGGAGCTGAACGATAAGGTTTCCGGGGATTGCCTGGACATGTATTTGAAGCGTTTGGATCCGTCCCGGATTTTTTTTACGCAGCAGGATGTGGATACGCTCAAGTCTAACTACGGTACCAATCTGGGTTATTACATGTTTACCGGCAAGCTGATGAATGCGGCTGTTCCCATGTACACTTTGTATTGCCGGAGAGTGGAGCAGAGAGTCGGATATGCCCGGGAGTTGCTGGAGAAGGAGAACTTCCAGTTCGACCGCAAGGAATATGTGCCTCTGTCCCGTCGCAAGGTAAACTGGCCCAAGGATGAAGAGGAGATGAACAAAGTGTGGCACGATATGGTGGAGGAGCAGCTTTTGTCTGAAATTTTGCGGCGCGAGACAATGGCCCGCCTCGCCAGGGAGCAGAACAAGCCCGATCCGGCGGCTTCCGAAAAATCCCCCAAGGAGAAGCTCTCCCTGCGCTACGAACGCCTTCTGAGGAATGTTAAGGAATCCTCGGACGAGGAGGATGTGGCCAGCGCGTTGTTATCGGCTGTGGCTTTGGCTTATGACCCGCATACGGAGTATATGGATGCCCGGGAAACGGATGAATTCAGGAGTTCCATGGATATGAGTATCAGCGGTATCGGTGCCCTTTTGGGAGCTGAGGACGATGGCTCCGTCAAGATCAGCGGTATTGTTGTCGGCGGCCCTGCGGACAAAAGCGGCGAGTTGAAATTGAATGATCGCATTCTCGGCGTGTCGCCGAACGATTCGCATGTGATGACGGATGTTCTTTATATGCGTGCGGACAAGGTTGTGGAGTTGGTCCGCGGAAAGGAAGGTACGCGCGTTCGCCTCAAGGTGGAACCGGCGTCTACCCCCGGACATATCAAAGAGGTTGTGCTGACGCGCGCCAAGGTAGAGACCAAGGCGGAGCTGTGCCGAGGGGAGATTATGGAGATGAAGCAGGATGACGGCAGGATCGCCAAACTGGGGATTCTGACGCTGCCCTCATTTTATGTGGACATGGATGGCGGTTCTCGAAGCTGTGCCGCGGATGTGAAGAAGATTCTCAAACGCATGGTCAAGGAGGGGGTGGAAGGTCTGGTTCTCGACTTGCGCGACAATGGCGGCGGTTCGTTGGAAGAAGTCCGCTTGATGACCGGTTTCTTCATCGGTGCAGGTCCCGTGGTTCAGGTTAAGGATTCCAGAGGCAAGGTATCCGTACTGGAGGTCTGGAATAAGGAACCTTTGTTCAAGGGACAGATGGTTGTGCTGACCAACAAATTGTCGGCATCCGCCTCGGAAATTCTGGCAGCGGCCCTTCAGGATTACGGTCGTGCGGTGATCGTCGGCGATAAGTCGACTTTTGGAAAGGGTACCGTCCAGAGCCCCATTGAGTTGAATCGTTTCCTTCCCTATTTCTCCGATAGTTCGCGGGCAGGGACGCTCAAGCTGACCGTCCAGAAATTTTACCGGGTGGCTGGCGGATCAACTCAGAAGAAAGGCGTAGAAAGCGATGTGGTACTTCCTAGTGCGCTGGCCTCCTATGAGCTTGGGGAAGAATCGTTCGATTATGTGATGCCTTACGACCAGATACCCGGATGCGAGAAATACCGGAAGGACAGATGGATCGGCACGGTGCTGCCGACGCTCCGGGAGAGAAGCGGGAAACGCGTGGCCCGTGACCGCGACTTCCGTATCATGGAGGAGGACGCCTTGGAGATGAAGAAGCGGCAGGATGAAAACAAACTCTCTCTTAACAAGGAGGAACGCGAAAGGGAAAATCGCCAGCTCTTGGAACGGCGCAAAGCCATCAATGAGGAACGCAGGGTGCGATTTGCCGAAATGGCAAAGAATGATGCCGAACGCTACAAGATTTACCGTTTGACGCTGGATGATGTCAATGCGGACAAACTGCCGCAGGCCGATCCGGAGAAAGACAACGAACAGTTCATTAAGATTGTGGAGAATCCGGATGATGAGCTGGACGATTCTCCCGAATATCCTTCCGGTCTGGACCCCGAACTTCGGGAAAGTCTGAATATCGTGGCGGATATGGTGAATCTGAAGAAAGGCGCCCCTCTTGCCTCCAGTAACTCCTAATAGGAAAGGAACTTTGCCGAGGAAGATGAAAAAGGCTGTCTCATTGTTTTTTTCCCGTCCGGTTTGGTTTGTTCTGATTGTACTGGCCGTATTGCTGCCGTTGGGGCAGGGTGCCGTGAACTACGATGAGGCGGGAAAGCTGATGTTCCGGATTTTGAAGAAGGAACACATTTCTCGCCGCGCCTTTGACGATAATGCCTCGGAACGGGCTCTGGAGATGTACCTGAAGAGCCTGGACCCGTCCAAGATCTACTTTACTCTCCAGGACGTGAACAGGCTGCGTGCTAAATTCGCTACGGATCTGGATGATTATATCCGTGATGGAGAGGCCATGCAGGTGGCCCGCCCCCTATTCATGCAGTACATGGCTCGCGTCGCTCAGAGAACGGAGTACGCGCGAGAATTGCTGGCTAAGGAAGAATTCAAGTTCGACCGTCAGGAGGGCGTGCCGCGTTCCCGGAGGCATATGGAGTGGCCCCGCAACGATGAGGAAATGAAGAAGGTCTGGAGGGACAGGATCGAGATGGAACTGCTGCAGGAAGTCCTGCAACAGGGGAAAATCGACGGCAAGGAGTATGTAGCTCCCTCTGAAGAGGCCCTGCGAAACGCCCGGAAGAATATTTCCCTTCGTTACGAACGGAAGATTCGCGATCTGAGGGAATTGACCGCTGCTGAAGATGTTGCCGAGGCTTTGCTGAATGCCGTTGCCATGGTGTACGACCCGCATACTTCGTATATGGGGGTGAAGCAGCAGGGCTTTTTCATGTCTTCGGCGAGTGGAGAGTGTACGAGTATCGGCCTGGGGGTACGGATGGATGACGACGGCGTGTTCCGGGTGGCGGAAGTTCTGCCCGGTACTCCGGCGGATACCTGCGGGAAAATTCACCGGGGAGATCGTTTGATTGCCGTGGATTCCGGCAACACGGGCAAGCTGGTGGATATCCGGTACATGAATCAATCCAAGGTGATTGATCTCCTGAGCGGTGCCGAGGGTACGGTCATTCGTTTGAAACTGGAGCCTGCAGACAATCCTCAAGAGTCCCGGATCGTGATACTGGAGTGTGTCTTGCTGGAACTGGAGGACGAGTTTGCCCGAGGCCGGGTTGTCGATGTTCTCCGCACTCCGGGAAGGAAGAATGTCAAACTGGGGATTTTGACTCTTCCGGGATTTTACAGTGCTTCTCCCGGAGAGAAGGGGCATCGGTCCGGAACCGATGTCGAAAAAATTCTAGCTAGAATGGTTCGGGAAAAAGTGGATGGCGCAGTGATTGATCTCCGGCACAATGGTGGAGGTTCACTGGACGAAGTGGTGCATATGATCGGATTGCTGACCGGAGCCGGGCCTGTTGTCCAGGTACGTGATGGGGATGGAAAGGTGGAACAGCGCATTTCCGACAGGAAAGAACCGTTGTTCAAAGGCCCTCTTGTCGTGTTGACCGACAAATGGTCTGCCTCTGCCTCTGAGCTGATGGCCGCTGCCTTGCAGGATTATGGGCGGGCCCTGATTGTGGGTGAAAAGGCAACATTCGGCAAGGGTTCCGTCCAGGGAGTGATTATGCTGGGGCACCTGATGTCGGCCTATTCGGATCGTTCTCGGGCCGGGTGTTTGAAGGTGACGATATCCAAATTCTATCGTGTTTCCGGAGGTTCGACCCAGTTGAAAGGAGTGGAGAGCGACATTGTATTGCCCGGTCTGACGACGTATTACGGGATGAGCGAGGACGGCATGGACTATGCCTTGCCGTACGATGAGGTTCCCCCTTGCGGCGATTATGTGAAGGACAAATGGCTCGCGAGCATTCTCCCCCGCCTGCGCGAACGGAGTAGCAGACGTTCTGCCGGGGATATGGATTTCCGGCTTATTGCCGCAGAGGCGGAACGCATGCAACAAGAAAAAAAGGACAATGTTCTTTCGTTGAATCTTGAAGAACGGATGCGGGAGATGAAGGAGGAAATGACGCGGATCAAATCCATTGAAGAAGAAAGGTCTGTTCGCTATAAGGCGATGAAAAAGAAAGAGTCGGAACGTTACCGCATGTACCGGTTGTCCTTGAAGGATGTCGATGCCAGACAGCTCCCTCTGCTTACGGAAAAACAATCCGGAGCACAACGGATGGAGATGAGGGAAAGATTCCACAAAGAATTAATCAGTCCGGAAGGCTATCCTTCCGGTCTTGATCCCGTGCTGCGGGAGGGGATGAACATTCTGGTGGATATGGTGGATTTGAAGAAGGGAGTTGCTCCGTCTCGCCTGGAACCCCTGCCTTCTGTTGATGATTCTCTGTCAAAAGGATCGTGATATTCTTAGAGTGTGAAGTGTCTTGTCGCGGCCCGGAGTTTTTCCTCCCTTCCGCATGACGGGTTTAATGACAGGACATGAACTCGAAAAAGAATAGACAAAGGACCGTAAATACATAAACCTGCCTTGTAAACGTTATGATAGCCGCGCGTGGCGTCGGCAGCAACAAGATACAAGCATGGTTTTTCCCACAATGAAGATACAGCTCAAGAATTGGGTTCGCAAGGTGGCTGGGGTGGTTCTCGTCGGCCTCATGGTGTCGTCCTGCGCTCAGGGGGCAACGGATTTTAATGATGTCGGTAAACGAATGTCCATTCTTTTACAGAGCCTCCATTTTTCCAAGAAGGAGTTCAGCGACAAGCTTTCCAATGACTTTTTGGATATGTACCTGAAACGTCTGGATCCCTCCCGCATCTTCTTTACGAAGGAGGATGTGGATTCCCTGCGTTCCCGGTACGGCAAGGAGCTGGATGATTATTTGCTTTCCGGTGAAGTGATGAAGGCGGCTTTGCCGTTGTATACGTTGTATTGTCAGCGGGTAGAGCAGCGTATCAAGTACGCCGAAGAACTTTTGAAAAAAGATGACTTCAAGTTTGACCGCAAGGAATACGTTGCCCGTTCACGCCGCAAGGTAGAATGGCCCAAGGACGAAGAAGAGATGAATAAAGTGTGGCGCGACATGGTGGAGGAGCAACTCCTCTCCGAAATCATGCGGCGTGAAACGATCGCCCGCCTCGCCAAGGAACAGAACAAGCCCGACCCGGCGGCTTCTGAGAAATCCCCCAAGGAAAAGCTTTCCCTCCGCTATGACCGTATCCTGAGAAACCTCAAGGAATCTTCCGATGAGGAAGATGTGGCCAATGCTTTGCTTAGTGCCGTAGCCTTGGTCTATGATCCTCATACGGAGTACATGAGCGCCCGTGAAACAGATCGCTTCAAGTCTTCGATGGGTGGATCTCTGACGGGAATCGGCGCCCTCCTCGGTCAGGAGGACGACGGTGCCGTCAAAATCAATGGTATCGTCGTCGGGGGGCCTGCGGACAAGAGCGGGGAACTCAAACTGAATGACCGTATTGTGGCCGTCGACAGCAACAACACGGGAGAGATGACGGATATACTCTTTATGCGTCTGGACAAGGTTGTTGACATGATCCGGGGCAAGGAAGGGTCTACGATTCGCATGAAGGTGGAGCCTGCCAGCAATCCCGGCCAGGCCAAGATCGTGACGTTGAAGCGTTCCAAGGTCGAGCTCCGTGACGAACTGGCCAAGGGCGAAATCCTGGAAATGAAGCAGGACGACGGCAAGATCATCAAGATGGGGGTGTTGACGCTCCCGTCGTTTTACGCCGACATGGACGGAGGTGACCGTCGTTGTGCTACGGATGTGAAGAAGATTCTCCAGCGCATGGTGAAAGAAGGTGTCGAAGGGCTGGTGATCGACTTGCGTAACAATGGCGGCGGTTCGTTGGAAGAAGTCCGCCTGATGACCGGTTTCTTTACGGGCAGTGGCCCGGTGGTGAAAATCAAGGATTCCCGCGGTGAAGAGGCAACCAAGGACGTGTGGAACAAGAATCCCCTTTTCAAGGGTGAAATCGTTGTTCTGACCAACAAACTCTCGGCATCCGCCTCGGAAATTCTGGCGGCGGCCCTGCAGGATTACGGGCGTGCCGTCATTGTCGGCGACACATCCACCTTCGGGAAGGGTACTGTCCAGCAGCCGATCGAATTGGGGCGTTTCCTGCCGTACTTTTCCGACCGTAGCCGTGCCGGGATTTTGAAACTGACGACGCAGAAATTCTACCGTGTAGCGGGCGGATCGACCCAGCTTAAGGGAGTCGTCAGCGATATTGTACTGCCCAGTGCGACAGCCGCTTTTGAAGTGGGCGAGGACAAACAGGACTACGCCATGCCGTATGATCAGATCGCCAAATCCAAGGATTACGTCAAGGACAAATGGATAGACTCCGTCCTCCCGAAACTCCGGGAAAGGAGCGAAATCCGCGTGTCCCGTGACCGTGACCTTCAGATCATGAAGGAAGAGATCGAGATGGTGAAGAAGCGTCTCGCAGAAAATAAACTCTCTATCAATAAGGAAGAAAGAGAGAAGGAAAGCAGCGAACTTCTGGCTCGCCGGAAGTCCATCAATGAGGAACGTAAAACGCGGTTTGCCGAAATGGCGAAAAATGATGCCTCGCGTTATAAGATCTACCGTTTGACTTTGGATGATGTCAATGCGGACAAATTGCCGCAGGCCGATCCGGAGAAGGACAACGAACAGTTCATGAAGATGGCGGAAAACCCGACGGATCAGCTGGACGATTCTCCGAAGTATCCCTCCGGTCTGGATCCCGAACTTCGCGAAAGCCTGAATATCGTAGCCGATATGGTAGATATGAAGAAGGGGGAACCCCTCAGTAAATTGGAACAAGAGCCCGCCGCAGGGAAGTAATCATTCGTTTTACCGATCCCAACCAATCAAAAGCTTGTTCCGTCAACCGTGCGGAACAAGCTTTTTTTGAATTACCGTTGGTGGTGCGTTTTACCGGGATTATTGCCCGACGCGCATGTAGATGATGGAATCGACGATGAGTTCACCCTGCAGGGAATCTCCGACGATGACCAGCGGCTGACCGTCCTGCACGTAACCTTCTTTTTTCAGAATGTCGATGGCTTGGTGGACCATGAGGGATGGATCTTTGAAGAAAACGAGAGGGAAGGCAGTGACGTCGCGGGCCAGGGCTAGGCGCCGGACGACGATGGGGTCGTTGCAGAAGGCGAAGATCGAGGCTTTCTCCGGCCTGAGCACGGCGGCGTCGATGGCCATGATTCCTCGGCGGGTAAAGATGACGAGGTTGGCTCCGTCGATAGAGTCGGCCAGGTCGATAGCGGCGCGCAGCGTCTTCTGACGGTCGTTTTTCAGGATGGCTTCCGAGGAGAAGTGGCTATCTTCCTCCCGCTCCATGCGGCGGGCGATGGAGTCGAGCATTTGGACGCAGCGGACGGGATAGAGACCGACGGAAGTTTCTCCGGAGAGCATGACGGCATCGGCCTGTTCGAAGATGGCATTGGAAACGTCCGTGACTTCGGCGCGTGTCGGGGTCGGCTGTGTGATCATGGATTCCAGCATGTGCGTGGCGATGATGCTGCGTTTGCCGAGCCTGTGGCATTGCCGGACGATGTCCCGCTGGATGACGGGCAGTTCCTGGATATTGACTTCGATGCCGAGGTCCCCGCGGGCTACCATGATGACGTCGCTGGCGCTGATGATGTCGTCAATGTGGCGGATGGCCTGCTGGTCTTCGATTTTAGCGATAATCTGGGCGTTTCCTCCCAGGCGTTCAATGTGATCCCGGAGTTCGGCGATGTGTGCGGCGTTGCGAACGAAAGACATGGCTACGTAATCGACGTCGCATTCGACAGCCAGTTCCAGGTCGGCGAGGTCTTTCTCCGTCAGGGCGGGGAGGCGAAGGGCTACTCCGGGGAGGTTGATGTGGCGGCGGGAACCGAAAACGCCTTCCGTCATAACGGTGCAGACAATGCGGTCCGGCATGATGTGGTCGACTCGCATCAGGAGTGCTCCGTTATCGACGACGATAGTGTTGCCTTCTTGAACATCTTCCAAAAGGCCGTCGTAGTTGACGGTTGTAGAGTAGGGCATCCCGGGGGCGGCGGAAGTCAGGCGGATTTCGAGCTGGTCGTTTTCCTTGAGGTGATAGGGTTCTGGCAGTTCTCCCGTACGGATGGAGGGCCCTTGCAGGTCGACAAGAATAGCTATGTTTGCCTGATGCCGTTCCGCTTCCAGACGGATGGCGCGGATGAGGTTGCGCACCCACTCGTGCTTGCTGTGGCTCATGTTGAGCCGGAAAACGTTGGCTCCCGCATCAATGAGCTGGCCGAGCATGTCGCGCGATTCGGTGGCTGGTCCAATGGTGCAGATAATTTTTGTGGAGCGTTTGTCGGAAATGGTGTTCATGATAGCGAAGTAGTGAAGGTCAAAGTTTCCTTCACTCGGATTATGGCCCAGGACAAGGCGAGGATAAAGATTTAATTTTTCCATTTCGGCCGGTTGAAGCTGTTGCCACCTGCGATTCAGGAGTGCATAGTGTCGGTATGGGAACATGTACCGTAGAATTGGTGAATACCGGCACGGAGTTGTTGCTGGGCAATGTTGTGAATACGAATGCCGCCTGGCTGGGGCAGAAGTTGTTTTCGATCGGGTGGCGTGTTTCCCGCCAGACGGTGGTACCGGATGGAGATGCCATTTTATCTGCCTTGCGCGAGGCGTCTGCCCGGTCTTGCGTGGTACTTGTGACCGGGGGGCTGGGGCCGACGAGTGACGATGTGACTCGTGATGCTCTGGCTGCATTGTTCGGCGTGGGAATGAAGGAGGATGCCGAGGTTGTCCGGAGGTTGCAGGACTATTTTGCTTCCCGGAATCGGGACATGGCTCCAGGCAACCTCCGGCAGGCCATGGTGCCGAAAGGGGCGGAAGTCCTTTGGAATTCCCATGGAACGGCTCCCGGATTATGGATGCCGGGCAAGCCGGAATCATCCCTGCCCGACGTGGTGCTTTTGCCCGGTCCCCCACGTGAATTGTTTTTTATGATGGAGGAATATGTGTTGCCTCGCCTGAAAGTCCGTTCGGGGGGGGCGCATGAGCGCATGATCAATGTAAAGACGGCCGGGATCGGAGAAAGCGATTTACATGAACTGGTGGATGGAGGACTGGCTGCCGTTCCCGGGTTGGAATGGGGATATTGCGCCCGTGCCGGGGAGGTGGATGTCCGTCTGATCGGGCCGGAATCTGCGTTGGCTTCTGCTTCGGAGGTTTTGAAACTGCGATCCGGAGAATATATTGTATCTGATGACGGGGCATGTCTTGAGGAGGTCCTGGTGCGGGAACTGGCTGCGAAGGGAAGAACCGTAGCGACGGCGGAAAGCTGTACGGGCGGTTTGATTGCGAAGCGCTTGACCGATGTCTCCGGGGCATCGGGGGTGTTTCATTTCGGCTGGGTGACCTATGCCAATGAGGCGAAGGAAAAGGAATTGGGGGTTTCCTGTCAGTTGTTAAAAGCCTTCGGTGCCGTGAGCGAACCTGTTGCCGGAGCAATGGCCGAAGGAGCTCTGCATCAGTCTCACGCCGATTTGGCGGTTGCCGTTAGCGGTATTGCCGGTCCCGGTGGAGGAACTCCGGAAAAACCGGTCGGTACCGTGTGTCTGGCCTGGGCTCGCCGGGGCGGGGAAACCCTGGTAGAGACGCGTCATTTCCCGGGAGACCGCGATTTTTTCCGTCAATATGTGGCTCAAACGGCATTGGCGGGCCTGTTGAGAATCCTGCGGGAGGGCTAGGTCCTTTCTAGCGCAATGTCTCGAAGGAAGGGCCGGAAAAATGTGGGGGCTGCCCTGTCGGAAGACAGGGCAGCCCCCGGTTTTTCTCTTTATTGCTTCCGATATCAGAAGTTGTACCGGTAGCCTATGCTGCCGTTGATCGTTGTCATCCGGGTTCGGATATCAGCGTTGGCTTCCATGAAAATACTTCCCTGATCTCCGGTCGGGATACTCAGGCTTGTACCGCATTGAATGGCTGTCGTACCCGCTTTGCTTCCCTTGACGGTGCGTCCGTAAGCGGGGGATGCGAGGAAGCCGACAGTGCCCTCATTCCGCGTATCTCCGCAGTCCTGGGCGATTTGAAGTCTCACTTCGCCCAGGGATTCACGCCCGAAGAAGTTGCTTCCGACAAGTCCCATCAGACGTCCCCCGAGGGAGAAGGTAGCTGTTGTTCCTTCGAGATCGCTGACATGCAGTCCGGCATTGTCAGCTCCCGATTCCGCGAAGCTGTCAAGTTTGTTCTTCATGACGGAAACGTTGAGCAGCGGTTGGAAAATGGCGGAATGATTATCATTGAGTGCGATATCGTAGGTTGCCTCGTACATGGCTCCCCAAGTCAGGCCGTTGGTGGTACTTGAGGCGATGTAGCTGTCATTTCCGAAGCATACGGTACGGCTGACCTTTGCATCGCTTCTTCCTGCGGTGACGATGAAATTGTGTCCCCATTTCCCGCTTTGGTAGCGGGCGAAGAGGTTGGCATAATAGGTATCCATGTCTCCGCTGAGATGATCAGCGGCATCTGCGGTCAGTTTGCCATAGCTGGCTGTGATAGCCATGCCCAGCGTGAGTTTTTCACTGACGTTTGCATCAATGCCGAAGGTGCCTCCCCATGTATTGAACCTGAATCCGGCCGCGTCTCCGGAGCCGTCCAGGTTATTGTAGGTGCCGTTTGCCTGGATCCAGGTATTCCATAAGGGGAGCTCGTTGCCGAAGTCGTATCCTTCGGGAAGTCCCATGATAGTCATTCTATTGCGAATCAGCGTTTGCTGGTATCGGTAGTCGGCCTTCTGGGCTCCCATGAGGCTTGTCAGGGTATTCCCTGCGCTGGCTGCCATTGCCCGGCTGGCGATTCCGGTTTGACCGGCCTGGATGGCATCCATCGTGAAGGCGAGGATGCGGTCCAGATTGGATCCGCTTGTTTGTAATCCGGCATTCCAGAGCATGTCGGCTCCGGCCGCGGCCGTTTCCGATTGGGCGTATTGTTGAAGCAGGTTGTCTTGCCGGCTTCCGGTCGGAGTGGCGACAAGCTTTTTGCCGCTGGTATCAAGGTGGAGCGTTGCGGTGGTGTAGAAAAGGGCGATGCTCTTTTCTAGAGTCACATTCCAGTCGCTCATTGTTGTTTCCTTACCTATGATTGTCCCGTTGGCATTCAGGAAACCTTGATCCGCATGCATGACAAGGAGATCGGGCAATGGGGCTTCCCAGCCGTCAGATTTGTAATTGACCAGCGTGACGGACAATGTCTTCGGCAGAGTGATGGTACCCATGGATACGACGCCTCCTTCGGAGTTGGGAACGATGGTGCTGATAGACGAACCTTCTGCGAAAACGGCATTTCCTTTCAGAGTCAAGCTGACGGGATCGGAAACGATAGCTGCCGAATTCGATCCCAGGACGAGGGCGGCTCCCCGGTTGACAGTCAGGCTTTCGGCATAGGTATCGGCAAGAATATGCAATTCCGTCGTCGTGGCATCTGCCGTACGAAGCGCCGGGTTGCCGTCCGGTTGTCCGACATTGATATGGGCGTACTCGATCGCGTTGCTGCCTGTTTCCGGCGCGTTGACGACCATGACTCCGTTTTGGATATCAATGTTGAAATTCCTGTTTCCGGACGTATTCAGGAACTGAACGCCCCGGCCTGTTTTGAGCAGGGTTCCCGCTCCCAGAAGCTGGCCGGAGAAGGTGGCTTGCCTGTCGCCGGCAAGCGTGGCAGTTGGTGAATTCCCATTCAGCGTCAGGTTGCCCGATCCGGAAAGTTCCTGGAACGTGGTATCCGCAGCGATGGAAGCGCTGCCTGTTCCCGACATGGAAACAAGAATATCTCCCTGGAACAGAACACCGTTGTTGGTGAAGGTTGCTCCTTTGTCGACGAAGATGATACCGTTACCGTTCAGGACGGAACCTTCCGCCAGGATGCTTTCTCCATCGGAGAGGGAGATGAAATCTCCTCCGAAGTTGAGTTCCGTTCCTTGATCCATGGATAGAGATCCGGCTCCTATGTTGCCGCTTACCGACATGGAACCTTTCTGCAGATGGATTCCTCCGGAAATAGCCGCATCGCCGGTGACGGCAAGTGTTGCCTTGCCGGGATCTCCGTTGTTGTAATCAACGATGACGGAAGTCGCCTTGAGTCCTTGTCCGACGGAGAGATTGCCTCCCGCAAGGTGGAGGCGGGCCGTGGTAAGGGAACCATTGATGATCATGTCCCCTTCGGTAATGGTCGTAAACCCTGCTGAGGTGGCGACATTACCGCCGATTGTTTGAGTGTACTTTCCTGTTTTTCCGATGGAAGCACCTCCGGAAATGCTGCCGGCGTAGGTATCATCCATGATGGATTTATCCATAAGGAGCGTTACTGAAGAATCGTCCCCTGTCTGGATCATGGCGCTTGTGGTTTCGCCTCGGAGATCTTTGAGCGTCATGGAGGTATCGGAAGAAAGCTCTATGTTCAGCGTTCCGTCCACTTCGATGAAGGGGAAGGAATCCAGTTCCCGTCCGCTGGTGAATGTGACTTGTTCTTCTTCCGCGATGATGTACGGCATGTTGGGATCCACTGCTCCGATGGTGATGACGCCTTGACGGATGCCTTCCAACGTGTAGCCGATGGCCTTCAACAACGGATTGAAATCAATCCTGGCGGTGTCGACATCCAGGTTTCCGTTGGTGACGAGGAAGTCATACGTGTAGTTGTTTTCCCTCTGATCCATCAAAAAGTCCTTCATGCTGGCGATCCCCAGTTGAAGATGTCCCGAAATGGACAGTTGGTCAGTGGTACCGTCCTGGAACAGAACCGCGTATTTCTTGCCTTCCATGGATGTTCCTTGCTGGAAAAGGTTGTCCATGGAGAGGGTCAGGGAAACGGAATCCAGGCTGACAGTTCCGTTAATGCCCGAGACCGTAGCTCCTGCAACGGTTTCCAAGCGGGAAATTCGCTCTCCCAGGATGCCGTTTAGCGCGACATCTCCGTCGGCGATGACGGAAACGGTCGTTCCTTCCCCGATTTGCCGGAGAGAGCCGGAATGCATGGTGACGGTCCCGTCCATGGAATTGCCGCCCATATCGAGCGATCCGTTGTTCGTGACAGTCAGAGCTCCGGTACCGATGCCCGAGGTGGTGGAAGCGATGCTGAGGGAGGCGCCGTCGACGGTCATGGAGCCTCCGTGCAGGGAAAGACCTGCGAGTGAGGCTGCCTGTCCTGCTATTGTTAAGGAGGAATCGGTGTGGGCGAGGTTCACAGTCCCGGTGAAATCGTCGAGGTTTTCCAGGCGAAGACGGACGGTCGTATCCTCTGTTCCGAGGTTAAGGATACCATCGCCGGAGATCGCGTTGGAGACGGTTCCGTCGAACTTGAGGGCGGCTTGGGAACTGGCGCCATTGACGGCCAAGGCGGATTGGCTGCCCAGGGCCTCGGCATTACCGAGGATGAGGGTTGATCCGTTTTGGACTGTTGTGGGGCCGGTATGCGTGTTGCCGGAATCCGGGCTGCCGGTCAGTGTGAAGGTTGATCCCTGATCAATAGTCAGGCCGACATTGCCGGAGATGATGCCGGAGAAGGAGGAAGCTGCGTTTGTGCGTCCGATCGTCAGGACAGTGGCGGAATCGGAGCTGTTGGTGATTCTTCCCGTTCCGGAAAGGATGGAGACGGTATTGCTTTCCCAAAGGTCGAGTGTTCCGCTGTCACCAATTGCCAGCTGATTGGAATGGGCACGATCTACGCCCAATGCCTGAGTGTGGTTGGCGATCAATGTTCCTTCGGCAATATTGAGTCCGGGCAGGTAATTGGCGCCGCTGATCATCAAACGGCCATCGCCCGTCTTTTTGAGGGTAAATTTGGTGCCGTCATTATTCGGATCGTCCATGCGGGATATCTGTCCGGCCAGTTCAACTTCAGCATCGGCAATGTTCTTCGTAGAGGAAGTCACATGGAATGTGTACGAGTGTTCGTTGCTGGTACCGAAATGGGAAATATCGGCGTCAATAACCAATTTCCCGGCGCCTTGCGAACCATCGTAGGAAAGTGCCGTACTTCCATTCGTGGTGAAGAAGAAGCCCAGAGAGTTCGTATTGCCTTCGCCGGAGTTTGTGATCAGCATGTTTTCTCCGGTGCCTCCGGCTTGCAGGGTTTTACCCAGCAGGAGAGCGGTTGATTTGTAGTAGCCGGCAGAGTTGCCGTTCAAGTCCAGCGTACCTCCTGCCATGGAGATCTGCGTTTGTACGGATGTAGCAATTTTAAGTGCGTTTCCGGATGCGAGAACAACCGTACCTCCATTGATAGTGAGGGCTTCCGCATTGCCATTGACCGATCCGCTCTGTCCGAGGGTCAGGGAACCTGTCCCGTTGACAACGAGGCTTTTCTGTAAGGCATTGGCCCAGGATACATGGTTGCCTCCGAGGTCGACTTTGACGGCGGCAGTGGAAGAGGCGTCAATCAAATCGGAAATATCCTGGGAAGCTTCGTTGCCGTAGGCAAGGGTACCGCCGTTGAACACAAGCTTGTTTCCGGATACCAGAAGGTCGCCGGATGCATCCAGTTTCAGGATGCCGGAAGCCGAAGCGAGATTCACGGCTCCGGTGCCGAGCCCCTGCGTTGTACGCAAGGTGACGGTGCCGCCGTTGATGGTAGAGCCTCCGGAGAAGGTGTTGGCTCCATTGGAGATGACGAGCTCTCCCGAACCGTTTTTGACAAGGGTTGTCTGTGTATTGGGAGCATCGGCAATGATGCCGGTGCCCTGCCAGGTATAGCTTGTTCCGTTGCTTCCCGCCGAGTTGCTGACGGTGATGGCTCCGGGGGCGACTGTGCCTTCGATGGTGAGCGTCGAGGAGGCGATGCCGGAGAGATCCAGGAAGGTGACGGCGGAAGGATCCGCATAGGCCTTGTCTCCATTCTTGCCCCAACCAGTGTTATCGCTGGCAGTGCTCCATGTGCCAGTGGCTCCTCCATGCCATTCCAGGCCGGGAGCCGTTCCCAGCATAAAGAGCAGGGATTTGCCGTCCGTGCCGCCCATGGTGAGGGTGTAAAGCGTCGAGGAATCGAGGCCTGTGACGGTGAAGGTTCCGTCGATCCAGTCCTGCGTCAGAGACGTATCGGTGGTGAGCAGGGTGTAGGTGGCCTTGTCGAGACCGTTGAAGGCGGAGAGATCGAGAGTGGCGCTGCCTCCCGTTCCCGTATTCAGGGTGCCGTTAATCGTGAGTGCCGTACTGCTGCCTGCGGTGAAATCGTCGGCTCCCAGCCTGATGGTGCCTCCGAGCAGTTCCACATTGGCCGTGAGACTGGCTCCCGTATTAGCCGTCAGGCTGATGTTGGTCGCCAGGGAATAGGTGGCGGTGTTGCTTTCACTAGCCAGTGTCAGCACAGCATCTTTGTCCATCGTAATGTTACCGTTGAAGGTCCCTGAAGCGATGGATGCCGTACCTGTGATTCCCCCGGTGATGACGAGAGACTGGCCTTGCTTGTAGTTACCGGCAAAATTGACGCTGCCACCCGCCAGCGTGATTGTATTGGCGTCTGCCCCAAAGGCGTTGGCATGCCCCGAAATGACGGTTCCCGCCTTGACGACCATGCCGCCGGAGAACGAGTTGTCAGTGGAAATGGTGACGTCGCCAGTACGGTTGAGGATGAGTTGGCCCGTCCCGGTGATGGAGCCTGCCCAGGAACCGGTTGTTCCTCCGTCGCCCAGTTGGACGGCCCCTTCCGCGATTTTCAATACACCAGTGGTCGTACTGTCCCCGGTCAAGATCCAATCTTCCGTACCTCTCTTGATGACGTTGTTGATTCGGTTGTTCGAGGCTAACATCACTTTGCCAGAGTAGGTGGCTCCTCCGGCCTTGTCGATTTGGACATCGATATAGCGGTCTCCAGCAGATCCATAGTCGGCTTTGAAGTCTCCGGAACCAGTCAGGTTGCCGATCTTGAAGGCATTGTCTTCTGTTGCGAACGAGGTGCTTCCGAGAGTGACATTAGCGCCGGCGTCAATGATGAGGTCCGGTCGATAATCATCGGCGAATGTTTGCCCATTGGCGGTAGTGGGCGAAAAGATGATATAACCGGCATTACTCTGGATAGTTCCGTCAAACTTGCTGCCTATGGTGTCTATGACGAAATTAGAAGATCCCGATTTGGCGAACGTTCCGCTTCCTTCGAGTTTGCCTTTAAGGGTTGTCGCGCCGGTGAGATTTAGCTGAATGGTGCTTCCTTGTGCGATGGAGACCGTACCGTTTTGCCATATGTCCCCTGTCACATCAATCCGTGCCGTTGCTGCCGCCGTGTTTGTCAGGATGCCTCCGTTGGAGAATGTCAGGGCATTGGAGATGGTCTGTCCATTCAGATCCAGCGTGCCTGTCCCGCTTAGGGTGATAGAAGTTGCCGAGGTAAGGGTATCGGCAGATGTGATCTGTACGGTACCTCCTTGAATGGTGAGGGAATTGGCGCCGATAGCACTGGCGGAGTTGAGAGTCAGTATTCCTGTTGTGCCGTTAATCGTCAGGTTTTTGTTGATGGCTGTTCCCCATGAGACCTGTGCTGCCCCTAGATTGATCGCAACGTTCGCCGTGGAGGAGTCGCTGATCAAGGTGGAAATATCCTGATTGGCCGTATCCCCGTAAGAGAGAGTTCCGCCATTGAAAATCAACTTGTTTCCTGATTTCAACAAATCTCCATCCGCATCCAGCAGGAGCGTTGCATTGGCGCCGGACAGAGTGATTGTGCCGGTCCCGAGGCCTTGGACGGCTTGAAGCTTGATGCTCCCTCCGCTGATGGTAGTGCCTCCGGAGAAGGTATTGGCGCCATTGGCGATGGTGAGTTCTCCGGATCCTTCCTTGAGCAGAGTTGTCGTGGCGGATTCTTCGGAATCAGCGATGATGCCGGTACCTTTCCACGTGAAGGATGTCGCCGTGTTATTGACAATGATCTGCGACGGTTTGACGGTACCTTCGAGAGTAATTTCGGAAGCGGTTATGTCGGGTATGTCCAGGAAGGAGACTTTGTCCCCATCCTTAAAGCTGTTGACGCCGGCGCCTGTCCACCCCGTGTTGCCGCTGGCGGCGCTCCAGGTGCCGGAGGCTCCGCCGTTCCAGGTGAGGGAAGAAATTCCGGATGCCTTCAGGATGGAAAGAATCAGGCTCTTATCGTTTGTGCCTCCGAATAGCAACTCGTAGGAATCTGACGCCAATCCGGATACGGAGAAGGCATTCAGAATGTTTTGTGTCAGTGATGTATTACTTGTCAGGAGTGTGTAGTTTCCCTGCCCGAACGATGCGAAGTCGGACAGGTTGAGAGTGACTGTACTTCCCTCGGAAGCAAGACTCAGGGAACCTCCGAGAGTGAGTGTCGTGGTGGTATTGGCCAGGGCGTCCGTCGAATTCAGGACGATTGTCCCGCCGTCCAAAACCATGTTGCCGGTGAGGGTTGCCCCTGTGTCGGCCATGAGCGTAATCCCGGTACCCAGAGAATAAGTAGCGGCATTAGCCCCGCTGATCAGGCTCAAGGCGGCTCCCTTGCCGATGGTCAGGTTTCCATCAAAATTGCCCGAAGCGACGGTAGCAGTGCCGCTGCCTCCGGCGATGACGAGAGACTGGCTCTTCTTGTAGTTGCCGGCAAAATTGACGTTGCCACCCGCCAGCGTGATTATATTGGCGTCTGCCCCAAAGGCGTTGGCATGGCCCGCGGTGACGGTTCCCGCCTTGATGACCATGCCGCCGGAGAACGAGTTGTCAGTGGAAATGGTGACCTCGCCGGTACGGTTGATGATGAGTTGACCTGCCCCGGTGATGGAGCCTGCCCAGGATCCCGTGGTGCCTCCGTCGCCCAGTTGGACTTTGCCTTCCTCAATTTTCAGTACACCTGTGGCGGTGCTGTTTCCCGTCAGGATCCAGTCTTCCGTGCCGCGTTTGATGGCATTGTAGTTTCGTGTATCACTAGTCTTTTGGAATTGACCCGCGAAGATGGCGCCTCCTTCCTTGTCGATTTGGACATCAACCCAGAATGGTCCTGTCCCGTAGTCTCCTGCAAAAATTCCACTTCCGGTAACATTGCCGAGCTTCAGTGCATTCGCTTCCGATTTGAATGAATTGTCCATGGTAACCTTGCCGTCGGCTCCGATGATCAAATCCGGGCGGTAGCCTTCGGCAAAGGTTTGGGCATTGGCCGTTCCGGGATGGAACGCGAAATAGCCCTGGCTGACTTTGATGGTTCCGTCGAAGGTATTACCTGTCGAAACCAGTTGCAGGTGACGGACTCCGTTCTGTACTTTTTCAAAGGTTCCGGATCCGGTGAGGTTGGCATCCAACGCACCATGATCCGATGTCATATTGATCTGAAGTGTCTTTCCTGCATCAATGGAGATGGTTCCGTTGCTCCAGAATTTGGTGTTGATGCTAGGTCCGGCGACACTGATTTGGGCGATGGTGTCCGACGAGTTGGTCAGGATGCCGCCTGCCGTGAAGGCCAGAGTCTTGGAAATTTCCTGACCGTTGAGGTCAAGCGTGCCTTTTGCTCCGATGTTGACGGCGGAAGTGCTGCCCAGGGCATTGGCATGGTTGAGCTTGAGTGTGCCTCCGAGGATATTGGTTGCGGAGGTATAGGTATTATTGCCGGAGAAGGTGACGGTTTGCGTTTTGGAGGCATCCGTGTCTTCTCCGATGTTGAGGGTACCTCCGCCGGAAAGGACGGCGCTGATGTCCCATGAATTGGTGCGGAGCAGGTTCAGCGTACCGTCGTTTTGGAGAATGCCGGTATGCAGCGTGCCGTTTCCGGTGATTTTGAGATTGACCTCGCTTTCGACCAGGATGGTGCCGGTAAAGGCGGTATTGTCTCCTGTCAGGATATAAGCCTGGTTGGTGCCTCCCGATTTATTACGGAAGGTCAGGGTGGCCTCCGTTCCCGCTCCGTCGGCGTTGGCTATGCTGCCGGTTAAGGTGAGCGTTCGTTTGTCCCCATTATGGTTTTGAAGGATGATGCCGCCGTTGGATCCGATGAGCAGTTGGTTGCCCCATGTCCAGTTGCCGGATGATGCCTGGCCTCCTCCTTCGGTACCGTAGTTGACGCCCAGCGTACCTCCGTCCAGAGTGACGGAGCCGGAACCGATGCCTCCGGTAAAGCTGCCCGGTACTGTATTCCAGAGGGCATACAGAGAGGAATTTCCAGTGATGATCCAGTTGACGGAGGGGATGGCGCCTGACGCGGTATCAATGATGGCGAGGCCTCCGCCCGTCAGGGTGATGGTATTGGCGCCTTCGCTGCCGAAATAGCCTCGGTTGTAGTTTGTCGAAACGCCGATGCGCAATACCTTGCTGGCGGCAATGTCCCATGTCTGGCTTGCGGTGACCATCAGGCTTTGGATGATGGCTCCGTTGCTGAATTGCGAGAGAACAATCCCCCCTTCTCCGATTTTGAGTGCATTGCTGCTGTTTGCCGCGCCGGATGCGTTGGTGACAATACGCACCAATGCGTTGGCCTCGTTGGAATTGTCCAGTTCTAGCCTGTAAACGGCTAAAGAAGCTTCCTGTGTGATGGCGGCTTCCTGGGAAAATGTCCCGGAGAAGCGGATCGTATTGATTGCTTCAGGGACAGAACCTCCTTCCCAGGACTCTGCGCTGTTCAGGGAAATGACGTTATTGGCTTTGATAATAGCATCACCGGTCAGGGAAGGCAGGGAGGGCAGGGTGGCGGTACCGTAGAGGGAGCCGTCCTGCGTAGGGGCGTAGCTTCCCGTTTCCCAGGAGAGATGGGACAGGAAGCCGTAGGAGAGCAACCCGTCGATGCTTCCGACGGAAAAGGCGTCCGTCAGGGTGGTTCCCCCGGCAAGGGCTTCTCCGATGAGTTGCCCGTTGCGCCAGACGTAGTACCCGGCATCGACTCCCTGAGTATTGCCGTCGGCCATGTATGTAATGCGGAGATCAAGATTCTCGTTGCCCTGGCTGCTGGAATAAAGCAGTGTGTTGTTGCTTCCCCAGTAGATGCCCGTGTTTGTGATCGTCAGGAAACCGTTGCCGGTTTCCCCGTCCCCCAAGGACATGACCATGCCGTTGCCGGAGACGGAATAGAGCTGCATGCTGGCTTCGACGGTGAAGCCTGTAGAGGCCGCGACCTCCCAGCCGGTTGCCGTCAGGGAAGCGGTAGATTTGTACCCGGCATTGATAAGAAGTCCGGAAAGTCCAGAAGACGAATCGCTATATGCTTGCCATTGATCCGGAGACGAAATTGTGAAATCTCCCAGATGGTCGAGAGTAGGAGTCATCCGGTGGCTAAAGGTGGTTGCCGCCTTGCTTTCCAAACCCAGGGTTCGCTGCCCGATGCCGAGAGCTCTCGCAAGGTTGCCGGCGACGATGAGTTCTCCCTGTTTATTGGGATGTGCTCCTGCGTTGTCGTAGTGGACGCTGGGTGACGTGCTGACCCCGCTTCCGACATTGCCGTAGGAAACGTTGGACGTTTCGGTCGACCAGGTCTTGAGGGCTTCTGCCAGTTCGGCATTGAACCCGTCGCTCAGTCCGTAGGTCCCGTTGTTGGACGCGGTCGGCAGAAGTCCCATGACCAGGACGTTAACGTTCGGATTGTACTCTTGGTAGGCCTGGACGATCGAGTGGATGTTCCCGATGACGTCGGCATTGGTATAGGCGCTCGTACTGCCGTCGGGCCGGGAAATAGCGGTTCCGTTTCTGACTGCAATCAGGTCGTTGATCCCGATCATCAGGCAGACAGTGTCCGGTTTTTTATCACCATATTTGGAAGCATACGTCGGTCCCGCGTATGTTTGAAGGTTTCCACCGTTGTAAAAGGTGGTTGGACTGCCTGTATGGGGGTTGTTGAGTCCGAGGAGGTTCCAGACCGGTGCTTCGTGGGGACGTGTGCCGGGATTGTTGTTGTATCCCCTATTATTTTCTGGAATACCGGACCATGTATAAGTTCTGGCGCTGGCGGCAGCTTCGTGTGTAGGATCGAAGTTTTGGCCTCGGTAGGGGGCGGATACGACATTTGCCCCGGTTCCTGTCGAGGTTACTTCTCCTATTCCCATGGGGGTATAGGCCACGCCGTTATCGACAAAATTTTTGAACAGGGAATAGCGGTAACTGGGTGATCCGGGCGCATAATCTACGCCTCCCCAGTGGCCGCCTTGTGTGATGGAATCTCCGACAAATACGATATTGCCGGGAGAGGAGGACGTGGTGGCTGAGTAGGCGTTGAATACCATTGCATTCAATAGCATGGACGCGAGTAAAAGAGGGAGTCGGAGTTTCATGGTTTTATTGGGAGTGAACGTACAGTTGCACGTTCCCTGGCGGGGTGTCAATGTAAACCCTGATTACTCAAATTGGCTGGAATACTCTTTGATTGTATATATAATTAACTTATAATCAGATATTTATGAGATTGTTTTCTGTGTTCGTTTGGAGGTGGTCTTTTTATCAAGAGGTGGGTGTCTGCTTTTATTTAATACAATAAATTGAAATACAATATATTATGCAAATTAATCGAGAAGATTTTGGTTTGCTATTTGGTCGGAAAATTCTATTTTGATTGATGTTAATATGCTTAATATCAATCAAAAATGTGGTTGAATCAAATAAGGGATTTCACAAGGGAAGAAATGGAACAAAGAAATAGGACCTTGGATGTGATCGGGATTGATATCTTCAATATACCGGGTGGAAATAGAACAAAGAAATAGGGACTGCTCCGTCTCCCGACGGAACAGCCCCCTGTCTTTCTCTTTCTCTTTTCTTTGTTTCTTCTGGTTTCAGAAGTGGATCGGTAGTCTGCTTTTCCGTTTTGTATACGGGAAGCTCCTACAGTTTCCTAAAACCTGTTCCTGAGAGCCGTGCGGCTCAGATCAAGAATAAAGGTTTCCCTTGTCTGTTACCACGGTGACATGATGATGACTGGGGTTAACAATGGGAACCGGCTTCTTCCTTCTTGCTTCGCTACCGGGATATTGGGCGTAACCGCGAATGAATCACAGAACGCCCAATATCCTGCAGCGTAGACGCGAGCGATAAAAGCCAGACATCATTGCTGTGTTAGGGAGTTGGCCTACTACTAGTGAATTCTTTTCTTATCGTCAAGATAAAAAAGTATTTTATGTGAATATTTTTTTTCTGTGGATCAGGATGTCACGGTGGTGTAAAAAATGATATAATATGCTTATTGTAAATAATAAACGATAGTACTTAATGTGCTTGTCGGTGTGTTCGTGTGTGCTTTTGCAACGTGAAAATATGTTATTTTAACGTTTTTAAATACGATTTTTTGTGCAAGGGTGCAGTTTCCGGTGAATGATTTTCCGGGGAATTTGGATTAGATTCCGAGGTAGTCATTAAGGACGGGCCGATCGGCGGGAGCCCATGGCAGAGTTGCCAGGTGCTGCGGGGAGAGGAGGGCAAGAGCCGCGTGTTCACGGCAGGCCGGGAAGGGAGAATTGGGGGCCAACTTGCAAATGAAGGGGAAAAGGCGGATGGCATGGGTTCCGTAATCATGCTCGTGGGGAGGCAATGGAATGAGCTCTGAGATTTCGCATCCGAGTTCTTCCCGGATTTCCCGGATGATCGCTTCTTCGGCACATTCGCCCGGTTCCAATTTGCCTCCGGGGAATTCCCAAAGCCCGGCGAGATGGGAATTGCTGCCTTTGCGGGCAGCCATGGTAATAGTGCCACCGATTTCCGTATGGATTTCGAGGAGAGCGCAGCAGACGTCGATCATGGATGGAAGGTCAGGGGATGGATGGTGAAGGTTTTTGCCTCCGTGTCGAGAATGCCGTAGGAGGATTTGCCCGATCGGTTGCCGACGACTTCACCGGGATTGGCCAGGATGCAGGAGCCGATGCGTGAAACGGCCGCCCGGTGATCGTGACCGTAGAGAACGGCATCGTACATGCCGCTTGCTGCCAGTTTACCTGCATGGTGAGGGTAGTGGGTAAAGGCAAGTTTGAAGTTGTCCGAGGTAAGTTTGCCGACTGATCCCTGAAGGGTGATGTGGGCGGCTTTGGATGCGACCATTTGAAGCCCGTATGCTTCGTCGTTGTTGCCATAGGCAATGTCGACGGGAATTCCCCGGGTTGATTCGATCAGTTCATGCAGGGTGGAAGGTTCGCAAATGTCCCCCATGCAGACGATGCGGCTGCAGTTGCTCTCCCGAATTTCTTCCAGAATCAGAGCCAAATTGACCGTGTGGTCGTGGATGTCGCTGATGGCTGCAATGAGCATGTTGCCATGCTAGCGTTCTCTGACGGGCCAGGCAAGTAACTCTTCGGGAATTTCCGGAAGCCGGGAAGGAATGGAACCTTTTTTGGCGAGAAGGCAGGTGAATCCCCCTGCTCCCAGACCTGCCGTAGGTAGAAGACGGTAACAGGGGAAAGGGGCTGATGGTACTTGGAAGCGGGCCAGTGCCGGAGTTTCGACGGCGTACATGTCCTGGTTGCGCTTCAGGAGCCAGGCGACGGTTTTTTCATTTTCTTCCGGGGCGTATGTACAAGTTGTGTAAAGCAGATGCCCCCCCGGCGAAAGTGTTTTCAAGGCACACAGAAGAATTCCTCTCTGGCGTTTGGCGTTGCCGCTGATCGTGGATGTATGGAAACAACCCGGATTGGGGATGCCTTTGGCGAGCATGGAGTGCCCGCTGCATGGGGCATCGACCAGAATGAGGTCGAAACATTCCGGAGCCTGTGCCGCCCATTGGTCTGGCCGGAGGCGCTGGGTGAACATGTGGAAGAACCCGCAGCGAGATAGATTGTGGCGCATGATGCCCAGGCGTTTGGGATGGATTTCGTTCGAAATGTGCAGACCGGGGCGGAGTCTTGCCTGAGCCAGGATGCTTTTCCCGCCCGGAGCGGCGCACATGTCCAGGCATCTTTGCGGGGGAGGGAGTTGTGAGAGTGGGGCGGTTTCCCAGACGGAGGAAAGATCCAGCGGGTAATAGTAGCCTTCGGCATAATCGCCGGGCGCACCACAGGAATCTTCGTCGCAGGGAACCGTTTCATCCACGGGGTAGATACCTTCGCCTATCCAGGGGGGGATTTCCCCGGAGCCTGTTTGGGCACCGGGAGGAATATAGCCTTCCGGGGCTCGCGGAGTCAGGACGAGCGCTCGACGGGAGGATTGCCCTTGTGTCAGGCAGACCTTCAAAGCCTTTGCCTCATCCGGGGGGATTCCCAGGCGGGAGATGAGGCGGTCCTCCGGGGTGGGGGCGTCTTGTCCCATGGAAGGGTCAGGCGTTTGTTTCCCCGGAGAATGTGTCGCGGGCCAGGCGCGCTGCCCCGATGATGCCGGCTTCCGTGCCGAACATGGCGGGGATGATCTGCAGGTGCTTGACGAGCGGTTCCGGCATTTGCTCGCGCATAAATGTTTGCAGGGGATCGAACAGAAGAGCCTTGGCCTTGGAAACGCCTCCGCCGATGACGATGACTTCCGGATTGAAAAGGTAGCAGCAGTTGATAAGAGAGCAGGCGAGTTTGCGGGCGATGTCGTTCCAGATCTTCAGGGCGATTTGGTCTCCGTTGAGAGCAGCTTTTTCCAGAGTAATCGGATTGCAGTCCACAATGGTTTTGTCCTGGCCGTGGGAGGCGTACATGGAACGGGCATCGGCGGCGAGCTCCTTGTTGCCGATGTAATCTTCGAGGGATCCGCGGTTGCCATAGTGACCGAGCCGTCCATTGTAGTCGATGCTGGTTTGTCCCAGTTCTCCGGCGGAACAGGTTGCTCCGCGCAGGAGAGCCCCGTTAACGATGATGCCGCTGCCGACTCCGGTACCCAGGGTTAGACAGATGGCGTGTTTTTTGCCGCGAGCCGCACCGAGCTGCCATTCGGCGTAGGCCATGCAATTGGCGTCGTTTTCTACACAGACAGGAAGGCCGGTGGCGGCCTGGAGCAGATCGCGGACAGGGATATTGTCCCATCCTGCGACATTGGTAAGCGTAAAGACCGTTCCTTCATAATGGTTGACGAAGCCGGGCATGCCCATGCCGATAGCCGAGGCTTCCGGATGGCTGGCGCGAAGCATGCCGACGAACTGAGAAATGGCCTGAATCAATTCCTCCGGGGTTTCATACTCCTGAGTGGCGATGGAAGGTGCCTGGGCGATCACCTGGCTTCCGAGGACGACTCCTAATTTAATAGAGGTGCCTCCAAAGTCGATACCGATGGTTGGAATTTCATTTTGGCTCATTTCTTTTTTCCATACCAAAAAATATGCCGGGAAGGAAAGCCGAAAAAAGAAATGCTGCCGGCTTTGCCGCATTCTCCGTGGAATAGACCGGCAGGCTGGCAGAGATCATAACGATTCTTCTTGAACCGGAGCAAAAAAAACATATATCCTTCTCAAAGCTGGGTTACGGAGAGCTCCGTTCCCGTGCATCCATCCTTCAGGAATCCGGCGCCCAAGCTGGTTCCTCCCAAAAAACAACTTCTGGAAAAACGCCGTTTCATCGGCCGCGAATGAACACACTATGAAAAAAGAAACTCCCCAGTCTTCTTCCGCCCACGGCGGGAAAAAGAATTCGGTTGCCGACGCTCCACCCGTTGAGGCCGTAACGGCCGCTACGGTTAAGAAAGCCCTTTCTCCGGCGATGATCAAAGCTATGGACGATCTGAAAAAGGACGCCAAGTGGATGAAGTTCGTTGAAAGCCAGAAGCAGCATCTTCTGGATCTTCGGGATAATATTCTGGATTCCATGAATGGCGTTGCCCGGGAAGCTCTTAAAACGCATCCAGAAGGAAGCGAGGCTTCCGGTTCCGGAGAACACCAGGCCGATGCCGGCAGTGATGCCTATGACCGTGATTTCGCACTGAGCCTTCTTGCCAAGGATCAAAACGCCCTGTCCGAGATTGAAGAAGCCCTCAAGCGCATCGAAGTCGGAACGTATGGAATTTGCGAAATGTCCTACAAACAGATCCCGATTTTGCGTCTGAAAGCCATTCCTTTTGCCCGGTTAACAGTTGAATGCCAGGCAAAATGGGAAAAAGAAAAAGGCCGCGCCGTCAAGTTCACGACCCGCGATGCCCTGGGCTTCGCAGGCATGCAAAATGATCCGGACTTTACAGTTTCTCTTGACGAAGACGAGGAATAGTGTAAAAGCCTTTTTCCCGAAACTTATATTCATCATGCCTAGAGACATCATCATCCTCGAATGCACCGAGGCCAAAGCCGAAGGAAAGCCGACGTCCCGCTACGTCACCACGCGTAACAAAAAGAGCCTGCGTACGCCTAACCGTCTGGAAAAGATTAAGTATAATCCTTTCCTGAAGCGCCGCACTCTTCACCGCGAAATGCGCTAATCGTATTCCTTCCGGTTTACCCCAATCATTTTTACTATGTCTACAGAACCTAAGACTGTCGAACGCCGTATTCGTTTTCGTCGCTGCAACCGCACGATGCCGCGCCGTCGCCACGATATTCCCGTTGACCAAATCAATTTCCTGAACCCGGAATTTCTTTCCAAGTTCACGTCGGAAACGGGCAAGATCCTGCCCCGTCGCGTGACTGGCGTTTCCGCCAAAATGCATCGCAAGATCACTCGTGAGATCAGGAGATCCCGGGCAGTCAATCTGCTCCCCTAATCTTTTTCGGTGATCTTTCGGTAGAATTATTTGTCTTTAAGGCGGGAGTCTGTCCGGATCATCCGGGCAGACTCTCGTTGTATTTCCTTTCGATGAGTCCGATTCAAAATCTTAGGGATACCCAGGCGGAAAGAGATTCCCGCAATATCTCCATTGACCGGGTGGGAGTGAAGGGAGTTCGGTATCCCATTGTCATCAAGGACAAGGAAAACAGAACCCAGTCGACCGTGGCGACTCTTTCCCTGGCTGTCGATCTCCCTCAGGAATTCAAGGGAACGCACATGAGCCGCTTCCTGGAAGTGTTGCATAATCGCGGTCCCCAAATGGATGTTCATTCAGCCGTTTCCCTGCCGAAAGAACTGCTGACCCGGTTGTCGGCGAGCCGTTCCCATGTGGAAATGTGCTTCCCGTTTTTCAAGAGCAAGAATGCTCCCGTCACGGGGATTCCCGGGTTGATGGATTATGAAGTCTGTTTTGAGATGGAAGCCGTCAGGGATCGCTTGATCGATTTCATCCTGACTGTCCGCGTTCCCGTGACGACGCTCTGCCCTTGTTCCAAGGCGATGAGTGAACGCGGTGCGCACAACCAGCGCGGGATTGTAACCTATTCCGTGCGTTTTGCGTCGCAGCCGATCTGGATCGAAGATTTGATTGAATTGGTGGAATCCTGTGCCAGTTGCGGCGTGTTCAGCATTTTGAAGCGCCCCGATGAAAAGTGGGTGACGGATCACGCCTATGAAAATCCTGTATTCGTGGAAGACCTTGTGCGCAATGTGGCTATGAAAACGGAACAGCACTCCGCATTCAGCTGGTATCGGGTGGAAGCTGAAAATTTCGAGTCCATCCATAATCATCAGGCGTACGCCGTGATTGAAAGAGTGTTGGAAAAGAAGTAAACTGCGGTCATGAACGATCAATACTGGATGATCGCCGCGGTTGTCTGGGCTCTCTGTGTGTCCGGATCCGGTGCGCTAAGCCTGTTCCATCCCGGCCGGAACAGGCGCTTTGTGTGGGTATTGATGCTGGTATTGATGCTGATTCAATCCGCAGCTTTGATGGAGCGTAGCGCTTTGGGGGCGACATGTCCGATCCGCGGACGTTCCGAAGTGTTGTTTTTCCTGGGATGGGCTTTGAATGCCTTTTACCTTGTTCTGGGGCGTCCCTACCGGATGTCGGTGATCGGTGCGTTTACGGCACCGTTGGTGGCTGTTTTATCCTTACTGGCAGTATTGTTTTACGATCCGGTGGTTCAATCTCTTGCCGGGCAGGGCTGGCTGACATGGCACATTGGCCTGGCAATGCTGGGATATGGGGCGCTGGGCCTGTCGGCTCTGTCGGCAGTCGTATTCCTGATTCAAAATTCCTTGATGAAGGCCGGGCGTTTGACGGGGTTGAGCCGCAATCTTCCTCCGGTGAGAACTTTGCAATCATGCATGATCCGGTTGATTGATGCGGGATTTCTTCTCCTCATGCTGGCCCAGATATGCGGATTGCAAGCCTGGATGGCGATTCCCGTTGCGAAGTGCGTTGTGGCTGCGGCCGTAAGCGTAGGGTATTTGCTGTTGATCTCCGTAACGTATCTGCGTGGCTTGCCCGGAAAGGTGCTGGCGTGGTGGTCGATCGGACTGTATGTGTTGTCTTTGAGTATTTTCCTTGTTTTGCAATGAGTTTGTCGTGTTTGGGATTGAATTACCGGACGGCTCCGGTGGAAATCAGGGAATGCTTTGCCATTGCCAGGCCTCGCCTTGCCAAAGCAGAGGCGGAGCTTTTGGAGCAAACTCCGATTGACCAATGTGTCGTGCTTTCTACCTGTAACCGTATGGAAATTTATTTCTGTGCGGATGACCATGAGCTGGCTGCCAAGGCTATCCGGGAGTATTTCACGGGTTCCCGGGAAAATATCGAGTGCCGGGACGGGTATTTTTACCAATGCTCGGGAGTAGATGCCATGAGGCACTTGTGCCGCGTATTGAGCGGGTTGGATTCCATGGTTCTGGGAGAAACGGAAATTTTCGGACAGGTCAAGGAAGCCTACCGCATCGCTTTGTCCGCCGGGATGACGGGGGGGATTTTGAACAAGGTGTTCCAGAAGGCGTTCAGCATTGGAAAGAAGGTGCGCCGTGAGACGAAAATCAACGTGGGAGCGACTTCAATCGGCTCTGTTGCCGTGGATTTGGCCGGGCAGATTTTTGGCGAATTGAAAGGTTCCCAGGTCTTGATTCTTGGTGCGGGTGAAATGAGCCGGGTAACGGCCCAATCCTTGAAATCTCGCGGCGCCAAAAGTATTTTCGTAGCCAATCGTACGCATGAACGCGCTGAAGAACTTGCCCGCATGGTGGAAGGCGAAGCGATCCGTTATGAACAGTGGTGCGAGTATCTCAAGCATATCGACATTGTCATTGCTGCGACATCGGCCCCGCATTATGTGATTACCCGGGATCTGCTCCTGCCCCTGCGTGAGGCAAGAAAGTTCCGTTCCCTCTTCCTGATTGATATTTCCGTTCCCCGTAACATTGATCCTGCTACGGCAGATATTGATGAAGTTTATGTGTACGACATCGATACCCTGAGACTTCTCGCGGATGAAGCTCGCCGTTCACGAGCGAGGGAAATCCGGCACTGCGAGGATATTATCGAACAGGACATGATGAAACATTTTCCCACACTCGACCAGTTATGACCCGTTCCAGCATCATTCTCGGTACGCGCGGCAGCGCTCTGGCCCTCAAGCAGACGGATATGGTGAAGGAGGCTTTGTCCCGTGCCTGGCCGGATCTTGGCGTGACTGTGAAGATTATTTCCACGACGGGAGATCGGAGGACGGATGTACCTCTTTCCCAGGTGGCTCGTGTAGCGGGTATTGCGGACAAGGGGATTTTCCTGAAGGAGATCGAGCAGGCGCTGGAAAACGGAGAAATCGATTTTGCCGTCCACAGTCTGAAGGATATGCCCAGCGAATTGGATGCCCAGTTTGAGCTGGCTGCCGTTTTGCCGCGGGCTCATGTGGATGATGTACTGGTGTTCAAGGGGCAAAATTCCCGGTTTTGTCGCCGCATTGCAACGGGAAGTGTCCGGCGGCGCAGGATGGGGGAGGTCTTTTGGGGGGAGAAAACGAAATTTGAAGATTTGAGGGGTAATGTACCGACGCGTCTGGCCAAGCTGGCGGCTAATCCGGCGCTTGACGGCATTATCCTGGCTCGTGCCGGGTTGGAACGCCTTGGGTTGTTTGCATCGGAATCTTGCTGCGACGGTGTGTCCCTTCGCATGGAACTGCTTCCGGGAGACGTGTTTGTCCCGGCTGCGGGTCAGGGGATTGTGGGCCTGGAAATCCGGAAGGAAGATGCGGGAATGCGCGCGATTCTCTCCGCGATCGACCATGCCGAAACTCATTTGCAAGCGCGGGCGGAACGTGAGTTCCTCAGGTTGCTGGGAGCAGACTGTTCGACGCCTGTGGGCGTACACGCGGAACTTTTGCCGGGGGGCATGATGAATTTGCGAGCCCTTTTATTCCGCGACAGTGAAGGCTTGCCTCCGTTTGCCGATTCCCTCGAAGGCTTGGCTGACGAGCCGGAAATTCTTGCCGAACGCCTTTGGAAGCGTTTGTAAGGAAAAGGCTTTTGCTTAACGGCCGGGAAGGTTGAATTTCCGGGCAAGTTCCGCCATGGAGAACATCGTCATGGTCGGCTTGCCGGACGGGGTGCAGTAAGGAACTTCGCAATTGAGAAGGCGCTCCAGAAGGTCGGGAGAAAGGGAAAAATTGATTTTTTCCGAACGGGACGATTTTTGTGCCAGTTCTGTAGAAAACGCTTCGAAGGTCAACCTGCCCGCTTTTTTTCCGGATTCGGTGTCTGTGATGCGGTCGATGAGTTCCAGAATGAAGGAACGGGCGTTTTCCGGATGTAGCATGGCGGGCAGGGATTCGACGCGCATGGTGCGTTGTCCGAAGGGAGACATGTTGATGCCCGCTTGTTCGAAGTGAGGGGCAAGCTCGTTCAGGACGGCGAAGTCGCGCGGATCGAGTTCCAGCATGACGGGATCCAGCAAAGCCTGGCTTTTGATGCCTTGGCGTGCATGTTTCATGAGCTCTTCGAAAATGATGCGTTCTCTTGCCGCCCTGGGGTGGAGGAGGACGAGTCCATCGTTGTTTTCAAAGAGGGCGTAGGTGGCGTTGAGGGATCCCAGATAGTGAAAGTCGGCGCTTTTTCGCAGGGGCGCTGGCTGTGGTCTTTCCAGGGGCAGATGGGATTGTGCTGCAGGCAGAGGTCGCAACGCACCTGCCGGAGAGGCGGCTCGGGGAGGAGGCTGGAGACTGTGGGCAGAGGAGGGGATGCTTGGTTCCTTTTTCGAAAGCGGGGGCGGTATTTTTTTACCGGGTACAGGTTCTGCCTGAAGTACGGCAACAGGTTGTTGATGAGGAGGGGCGGGGGGGGACTCCTGTATTTCTTCCGCAGCTTTGGGAGGCTTTATCGACTCTGAAATTTCCGGATCGCGATCGGCTCGAGCATGGGAAGACAGGGCACTGGAGATAGCCTCGATGACGCAGGAGACAATGTCCGATGGTCTCCGGAAACGGACTTCTTTTTTTGCCGGGTGGACATTGACATCGACGAGGGCAGGCTCTACTTCCAGATACAGGTACAGAGCGGGATGGAGGCCGGAGGGGAATCCTCCGAAGCCGTCGCGGATGGCGCGGCCGACAAGTTGGTCGTCGATAGGGCGATGGTTGAGGAAAACGAATTGTCCCTTTTTGTTGCGTCGTGCTTCAGAGAGTGGCAGGAGATAGCCGGTAGCGGTGACGCCTGTACCGATGGTTTCCGGGATGGTGATCAGGGCATCCGCCGTGCGGTGGTCTGTCAAGGCTGCGATGCGTGCCTGCAGATCGTGCGTACCGGGGAGGTCGAAAACTGTCTGACCGTCCTTGCGGAAGATGAACCGGACTTCCGGGAACGCGAGGGCGTGCAGGCGGAGCTGGTGTTCGACATGGGCTGATTCCGTTTCCTGGGATTTCAGGAACTTCCGGCGGGCGGGCGTGTTGTAAAAGAGTTCGTGGACTTCAATGCAGGTTCCCGGTGAGATCCCCGAGGATTTCGGCTCTTCCGGAATTCCGGCATGGATGTTGAGTTCACAGCCTTCGAGGGCGTCTTTTTCCCGTGTGGAGAGCTTGAGGCGCGATACGCTGGCGATACTGGGGAGGGCTTCTCCCCGGAATCCCAGATGATGGATGGCGAAAAGACCGTCAAGGTCCATCAGTTTGCTTGTCGCATGTCGCTGGAGGCAGAGCAGGGCATCTTCTCGGGACATGCCCGATCCGTCATCCGTGACCTTGATGAGGGCGGTGCCGCCCCTGGTGATTTCTACGGTGATGGTGCGTGCCCCGGCATCGAGGCTGTTTTCCACGAGTTCCTTGATGACGGAAGCGGGACGTTCCACGACTTCTCCAGCGGCGACCTGGCTCGCCAGAATATCGGACATGACGTGAATGTTGCTCATGGTTTGGAGATGGGAAAGGGGTACGAATTGCCGTGTGGAAAATCGTTTTTTTCATACCATGAACAGGAGAGTTTGGCGAGCAGATTGCCTGTCCTCTTCCGCTGAAAACAAAAAGACCGCCCGGAGGCGGCTTTTGCAAACTGGCAACCAGTACGGGAATCGAACCCGTGTTGCTCGCGTGAAAGGCGAGAGTCCTGGACCGCTAGACGAACTGGTCGTTGACCGTTTGCGCGGCGGGATTTAATCATAGCGCTAAAATTCTGGCAAGAAATTTCAACGATTTTCGGTATCAGAAATGGTGTCGAGTGCGCAATACGGTTGAGTTTCAGTTTTTCCGGTAGTATAACAAGGCGATTTTATGCTGACTGATTTTCGTCTCAAAGTTTTTGAAACGGTTGCACGGAGGTTAAGCTTTACACGGGCTTCGGAGGAGTTGTTTATTACGCAGCCTGCCGTGACGCGTCACATCCGGGAGCTGGAACAACAGTTCGGGTGCAGGTTGTTCAAGAGGAGCGGACGTAAAGTGGCGCTGACGGAGGAGGGGAAGAAACTCCTGGTGCCTGCCAGACGCATTTTGAAGGAGTATGCTCTGCTGAATGAGGTTATGGCAGGGGATTCTTCCCGTCTGCAGGGGTATCTGCACATGGGGGCCAGTACGACGCTGACCCAGTATGTCCTGCCGCCCATCCTGGCATTGTTTCACCGTATGTATCCTGATATCCGGGTTGATTTGATGGATGGAAACACGGAATGTATTGAGGCGGCAGTTGTCGGCGAAGTTGTCCAACTGGGACTTATCGAGGGCAGCGGCGAGCATGCCGATCTCCATTACCGATCCTTTATCCGGGATGAGATCGTGCTGGTAACGGCAGTGTCCAATCCGGCTCTGGTCCGTCGGGAATGGACGGTGGAGCAATTGAGGGAGCTTCCTTTGGTGCTGCGGGAGGCGGGATCCGGAACACAGGCTGTTGTCAGGAAGGCCCTTGGTGAGAAAGGGATTCTGGAAAATGAACTGAGCGTGTCCATGCGTCTGGGTAGCAGTGAGAGTATCAAACGCTATTTATCGAAGTCGAATGCTTGCGCGTTCCTGTCTCTTTTTGCCGTACGGGAGGAATTGGAACGGGGAGCTTTGGTGCGTGTCCCCGTCCGGAATTTTGATGTGACAAGGGTATTCCGATTTGTGACTCCGCATGGAGAACAGAGCCGTCTCAGCGGGTTGATGATTCGATTTTGCCTGGATTATTATAACAAAATGTAATTGATCATAAGATGTTATTATTAGATATTTTGATGAAAGAGGCGTATAAGACCATCCGTTCTGCATCTTTTCCCATTTAATATGTTTATTCAAAAACACGGTAACATCCTCCATGGCATTCTCCTGATTGTCCTGTTCTCCTGTTCTGCTTTTTATATTGCCGACATACCGTTCGTCAAAAGTTTGTCTTTCAGCCCCTTGATTGTCGGCATTATTTTAGGGATGATCTATGCGAACAGCCTGAGGAACCAGTTGCCGGAGACCTGGGTGCCGGGTATCTTGTTCTGCACGAAGAGGATTTTGCGTTTGGGGATTGTCCTGTACGGATTTCGTCTAACCTTTCAGAGTGTGATGGCAATCGGGATTCCGGCGATTGCCGTTGATGCCGTAATCGTTGTCTCAACGATTATTCTCGGCGTACTGGCCGGACGCCTCTTGAAGATGGACCGCGATACGGCTCTGATGACGGCGGTGGGCAGTTCCATCTGCGGTGCCGCAGCCGTGCTTGGCGCCGAACCGGTGGTGAAGTGCCAGCCGCACAAGACAGCAGTGGCCGTATCGACGGTTGTCATTTTCGGAACTTTGTCCATGTTCCTGTATCCAGCCTGTTACCGGGCCGGGTTGTTTGACCTGACTCCGGAACAGATGGGATTGTTCACGGGGGCAACTCTCCATGAAGTGGCTCATGTCGTTGGTGCAGGCAATGCCATGGGTACTGAAATTTCAGATCCGGCGGTGATCGTGAAGATGATCCGTGTCATGATGCTGGCTCCCGTGCTGTTGGTGTTGAGCATATTTCTGGCACGTCGCGTGGCCCGGGCAAGTTCGGCGCAGGGAGCGGAGAAGACGGTCATTACCATCCCTTGGTTCGCCTTCGGCTTTCTAGCCGTGATCGGAATCAATTCGCTGGATCTTCTCCCGGTTTCCCTCGTCCAGGGAATTAACAGCCTGGATACTTTCCTGCTGACAATGGCTATGACGGCACTGGGAACGGAAACAAGTTTTGACAAGTTTAAAAAGGCCGGAGCCAAACCCTTCCTTCTGGCCGCTATTTTGTATGTATGGCTGGTTGCGGGCGGCTATGCTTTGGTGAAGTACGGGACTTCCCTGTCGGACTGAAAAAAATATTCCCCGTCGTTCAAGAGAACGATGGGGAATGAATGGCTCCAGAGGAAATATCCGGCTTTTTATTTGCTGGCTTGATAAACGCTAAAGAGCAGGATAGCCATGCCCGTTAATGCTGCACCGGCGATGATGCCGGATGCGGTCGGGATTTTGAACTCTTTGGATTTGCCGCTGATGAAACGGTCGGCAACCCAGCCGAGGACGGCACCCAGGAAGAACAGGAGGGAATCATTCCATTGGATGGCCCATGCCAGTCCGAATCCTATGGGCGTGGGAAGCCATTTAGCCGTGGCGGGAATATAGCGGGGCGCAAGGACGAGAATAATCCCCAGAATGCCGCCTATGATGATAGACAGTACTTTGATGCTGTGCAGGTGGCTGAATCCCATGCCGAGGGCCTCCGCCGTGGCTGCCCAAGTTCTCGCTCCGGGCGCATTGAAGGCTTGCAAGGCATCGACATCGGGTACGAGAGAGCGGAAAGCGAGAACGGAGACCAGTGTTCCCAGGAAGATGCCGGAGAACTGGGCGATGAATTGCTGTCTGGGATTGGCTCCGAGGAGGTAGCCTACTTTCAGGTCTACGAGCAAGTCTGCGGAGGCGCTGGAGGCTCCCGAAGTGATGTTGGCGGCCATGAGGTTGGCTGTGACGTGTCCCGGAGCGATGCCTCCGAAAATGAGCTGGGTAACCTTGCCCATGGCACCTGTCGGCGTAATGTTGGCCTCGCCGGTGATGCGGCAGACGACGAGAGCCAGGAAGAAGGAAATGAAGACGGCGATGCAACTCATCCAGTAGGGAATGTCGAACGTGGTGTGGGCGAGATAGCTCAAGGCGATCAGGGAGATGAGCTGGCCAGTCAGGAACCAGGTCATCGGCGTCTCGATTTTTTCCACATCTGTCAGTTCTCGCTTTTTCCCGAAGGAGAACATGGCTCCCAGAGAAGAGAAGGAACGGGCAATGCTCTTCCATTGAAAGAGGAAGGAAACGAGACTGGCGACAACCATACAGGCTGTCCCTCCCCAGAGGGTCCATCCGACGCAATCGCGGTAACCGGCGCCGACGGCGAGAAGCCCCTGGCTTTCGAGCCACGGTACATACAGAATCCAGCATACCGTCCCTCCGATGAACAAACTCAGGGATGTTTTCATCCCGACGAGGGCGCCGGCGCCGACAAACATGAGGTCCCATTTGAAGAAGACGGTTCTTTGATACCAGTTACCGATGATTTGTTGCTGGATATGACCAAGCCATTTTTCCCCGCCACAGGCCATGGCAATGGCATTGGCGGATGCGAAGAGGGCGGAATAGAGCAGGGCCTTGGCTTGGCCGGCTGCCTTTTTACCTTCGGAGTATAAAACTTTGAGAGTTTCTGCCGTTGCGATGCTGTCGGGGAAGCGGATTTGTTCGATATTGATCATTTGCCGTTTCATCGGAATGGCCATTGTGACACCCAGGACAGCGATGAAGAAAATCCAGCCGAACGTGACACCTAGAGGCATGTGCTGCCCCGTCAGCAGAAGGAGGGCGGCGACGGCGGAGGTTAGCGTGCCCCCGGTAGAATAACCGGCGGAACTGGCAGCGGACTGCATGCACGTGTTTTCAAGAATGGTCATCGGGTTTTTGGAAATCCCGATTTTGACGAAGGCATTCCACAGAGCGAAGGAAATGATGCCGGCCGTCAGGGCTACACCGAAAGACCATCCCATTTTCAGGTTGGCGTACAGGTTGGTCAGCGATAGGATGGAACCGAGCAGCATGCCGACAACGACAGCGCGGACAGTCAATTGTTTAATCGTGTCTCCGGAACCGCGGTAAACCTGGTCATACCATTGTTGTTCAATTTCATCAGGTGTTCCCTTAAAGCCGTCCAACGGCAGGGGTTTGTCTAGACAAGAGAGAGGGGTTGGCTTCGTTTCGTCAACATTTTCCAGCATACGGGAGACAAACTACCATAGAAAAAAGAACATGGGAAGAAGGAAGAGCTATGAAAAGACCGATAATAGGAAATCATCTTAAAGTAAGAAACCCATGTACTTCTGTACATGGGCTTCTTTACCAACTTACTACCTTTTTGTGACTCAGTACTGCTTCTTGGAGAAGTAGGGGGAAGCTCTCTCCTTCTTCCACACCTGACTGATAAGGGTAAGACCTCTTGGAAACGGGATTTGTTCAAATGTCCGGGAGACCTTGTGTCATGCAAAGTTTCCCGGGGGGGTATTTATTCTGAAGCGGATTGTTGTTTTTTGACTTCGTCGATTTTCTTGAGGGCCGCTTCCTTGAGCTGCTTTTCCTGTTCCAGGTTATGAACCGAGTTGCCGGATTCCTTGCGACCGGGTATTTCCTTGTAGATGAGGCTTTCCTGGGGCGGAAGTGTTTCCAGTTCCAGTACGGCAGAGGCGGGCTTTTGGGCTCCGGGATGGAGGACTTTGGCCATGAGCTTGATCTTACCGGATTTGGTTGTACTGCGGATTATGACGGGAGCCGTACCCCACTGGACGGCGCGGGGATTGGCTCCGATTGAGGCATCGCCGACGATGGTTCCTTCTCCTTCGATGGAGAATTCGATCATTTCGTTATTGAGGCGTTTGACGTTACCATCCTTGTCGGTAATGGATGCGATGACAACCATCATGTCCGTACCGTTGGCGCGAAGGGGGATTCCTTCGTTGTCCGGCGTTAGCGTGATCAGGGATGGGCGTCTGGCGGGAGCTACCCGGTGCGAGGCGACGACTTTACCGTCGATCAGCCCCTCGGCCAGCATGTAGCATTGCTGCCCTTTGCCTTCGCGCGTCAATGATTTGAGAGTCATGAAATCAAATGCCTTGGGGAAGAGTACCGTCGATCCAGGGCGCATTTGGCCTTCCTTACGTACTTTCAGGGTGACGGGTTCGCGCTCGAATGCCGTGAGACGCACTTCGTCGCAATTAGTGAAGACGGTGACGTCCTGGGGCGAGAAGGGATCCATGTCATTGGCGATGTGCACGACGGGGCCGCTGGCCATGGACGAAGCACTGGTATCCGCCGGGCGTTGTGCCTGGAAGGCGTACCAGGATGTTTTCGGCTGGCGGAAGGCATCCATGATCCCACCGTAGAAAGGGTCGGGGTGGTAGCCGCGCTGGTGGTCGAAGGGGTGCCAGAGGGCACCGCCGATATGGTAAGCGGGAGCCTGGGACAGGGTTTCCCAACAGGTGTAATTGTAGTTGGGATTGGTGTAATGATTGGCCTGAATCAACATGGGGACTTCGCCCCATTCGCGGGCAACGCGGCTCGACGAATTGTGGGAACCCCAGTCATCGACATTGTCGCCCCATTCACGGGTGAAGTAGGCTTTGCCTTTGAAGCGGCGCGAGTCGTTGAGGGGACCGGCTGCGCTGACCGTGTTTTCCGTGACGGTGGCAGGGTGGCTGTAAATCAGATCGTATTTGTTGGCACCAGCTTCCCTGTCATCACATCCGGCATAACATGAAGGATATGGGTATTCTTTGTGCGTGGTCTCGTATGCTTTTTGCGCGAATTCGCCGGGGTAGGGCGTTTCATTCAGGATGGGTTCCCAGACCCAGACGCTGGGGTGGTTGCGGTCACGCCGGATCATCTGACGTATATTGTCGTAGACGAGTTCTCCGAACTGCGGGTTTTTGTTCCAGAACTGCCAGCCGGGAGTAGCGACGATCACGAAGAGCCCCAGTTCGTCGGCTGCGTCCATGAAGGCGGGATCCTGAGGGTAGTGGGCGGAACGGACGACTCGCAAACCGGCGTCGCGGAGTTTTTTCGCGTCGCGCCACTGTCCGATGTTGGGAAGGGCATTGCCGAGGTAGGCGAAATCCTGGTGGCGGTTGCCGCCGATCAGCTTGCCGGGGAAAGGCTTCCCGTTGAGGATAAATCCCTGGTCGTTCATGACGAAGTGGCGGATGCCGACTTTGATGGTTTGGGAATCCAGGACTTTACCATTTTCAATGACATTAACGGTGAGGCGCGATAACCGGGGAAAGTCGGGTGACCACAAGTCAGGGGATTTGATATCCCATTCTCCATCCACATGTGCGGATGCTCCCGGCTTCAACTTGAGGGGAGATTTGTAGCCGCCCTTTTTGTTGCCTTGTGAATCGGTCAGGACGGTCTCAACAAACAGGCTACGCTCACGGTTACTTTCATTGGCGACATGGACTTTGGCTCCGACTCGGGCTTGGTCGTCGGTGGCGGACAGAGTTCGGAAAAAGATTCCGCCTCCGGCTTCCTGGTTGGCAACGTTGGCATCGGTGATGTGTACCGGATCGGTTTCAATGAGGTAAACATCGCGGTAGATGCCGCCGAAGTACACGAAGTCCAGTGTTTCCTGGGGTTTGCCTGGCGGATAGGATGGATCGTTTTTGTTATCGACGCGGACAGCGACGATGTTTTCCTGCCCGGGGATGAGGATATCCGTTACGTCGACAATGGCGGGCAGATAACCTCCAAGATGGGTTTGTATTTTCCGGCCGTTGACGTAAATGTCGGCTTTTCCCATGAGGGCTTCGAAATACAGGGTGACCTTTTTACCTCGCAGCGATTCCGGAGCTGTGAAATGCTTGCGGTACCAGGCCGGGCCTTGGTAATTGGAGCATCCGCTGGCTTCTTCCGGAACGAGCTCCAGCCCATGCGGGGTGTTGACAATTTCCCACGCTGAATCATCGAAGCTGATTTCCTGTGCCCCCTTGGGATCTCCCTTAACGAAGCGCCATCCCACATTGAAATCGTGAGCCTGACGTGGGCTGCCCTGAGTGTTGAAGAATCCGGCACTTGCAAATTCCGGAACGGGACGAGGATTGGGAGGTGTATTTGAAATTCCGGGGAAAGAACTTAACAGCAAAGAAGCAATGAGGATGGGAGTCGTTTTCATTGACGTTAATATACGAATGAACAACTCGAATTCTATCATGAAATGACCGATGCCCCCAGACAAGACACCCGCGCTGCCGACTGTGCGGAGCGCGGGTGTTGGAGCTTAATTGGCGTCAAACAGGGAGGAGATTATTCCTGCCCCGTCATTTTTTCGTAGGCTTCTACGGTGTCGCAGGAACAGACGAGATTGCGGTCGCCGTACACGTTGTCCACGCGTCCGCAGTAGGGCCAGAATTTGTGGACACGGAGTTCTTTGACCGGATAGGCGGCTTCGGAACGAGTATAGGGATGCGTCCAGTTGTCGGAGCAGACGGCTTCCGCAGTATGCGGAGCGTTCTTCATGACGTTGTCATCCTTGTCTGCCTTGCCGTCGATGATGGCCTGGATTTCAGCATGGATGCAGGTCATGGCTTCGATGAAGCGATCAAGTTCGCGCTTGGGTTCGGATTCCGTAGGTTCAATCATGAGCGTTCCCGGTACGGGGAAGGACATGGTCGGAGCATGGAAACCGTAGTCCATAAGACGTTTGGCAATGTCATCCACGGTGAGGTGGGCGGCATCGTCAATGGGCCGGGTATCCAGAATGCACTCATGGGCGACGAGTCCCTTGTTGCCGGAGTAAAGAACCGGGTAGAGACCGTTGAGCTTTTTGGCAATGTAATTGGCATTGAGAATAGCGACGGCAGTCGCCTCCTTGAGTCCGGGTTCTCCCATGGTGGCGAGGTAGGTCCAGCAGATCGGAGCGATGGAAGCGCTGCCCCACGCGGCAGATGCCACGGCTCCCTGTTTTTTGTCCAGGCTGAGATGCCCGGGCAGGTGGGGGGCCAGGTGGGAACGGCATCCGATGCATCCGATGCCTGGGCCGCCTCCGCCGTGAGGCATGGCAAAGGTTTTATGCAGGTTGAGGTGGCAGACATCGGCTCCGATGAATCCGGGATTGGTCCAGGCCACCTGGGCGTTCATGTTGGCGCCGTCCATGTAAACCTGGCCTCCGTTCTGGTGGACGATGTCGCAGAGCTCGACAATAGTGGGTTCATAGACACCGTGTGTGGACGGGTAGGTAACCATGATGCAGGCAAGGACATCTTTGTGGGTCTCGGCCTGCTTGCGGAGATCTTCTATGTCGATGTTGCCGCCTTCATCGCATTTGATGCCGACGATCTTGAATCCGGCCATGGCGGCGGATGCGGGATTGGTGCCGTGGGCGGATGTGGGGATGAGGCAGATGTTGCGCATTCCCTGGCCGATGCTTTCCAGATAGTTGCGAATGGTCATCAGACCGGCGTATTCACCGGCTGCCCCGGAATTGGGTTGCATGCTGAAGGCGTCGAATCCGGTGATGGTGCAGAGGCGTTTTTCCAGATCGGCGAGCATTTCCCTGATGCCTTCGGACTGGTCTGCGGGCACGAAGGGGTGCAGGGCGCATGCGGTTGGCCAGGTGATCGGGGTCATGATCGTGGCGGAGTTGAGCTTCATCGTGCAGGATCCCAGGGGAATCATGGCTTCGTTGAGGGCCAGATCCCGGGTTTCGAGATGGTGGATGTAGCGCATCATGTCCGTTTCCGAGTAGTAGGAATTGAACACGGTCTCCGTGCAGAACGGTGTTTTGCGGTCGAAGCATTCGCACCAGGCGGGGCGGCCTTCCGCTGGGGAGGGGGCAGTTGTTCCCGTCAGGGCTTGGGCGAGGGCTTCGACATCTTCGCTGGTTGTTGTTTCATCAAGTGAAACGCCGACCCGATCCGCGTCGATCAGGCGGATGTTGTAACCGGCTTTCAGCGCGGCAGCCACGAGATCGTCGGCTTTACCGGGAGCTCCGAAGACGATGGTGTCGAAAAAGTCGCCCGTGTACATGGTCAGTCCGGCTGCTTTGACAGCGGCTGCCAGCGTTTTCGTGTGGGCATGGACGGTTTCGGCGATGCGAAGGAGGCCTTTGGAGCCATGGTAAATGGCATAGAAGGCCGCCATGAGGGCCAGGAGTACCTGGGCCGTGCAAATATTGGAGGTGGCTTTGTCGCGGCGGATATGTTGTTCGCGCGTCTGGAGGGACAGGCGGTAGCAGGGCTTGCCATGTGAATCTACGGACATGCCGATCAGGCGGCCTGGCATGCGGCGTTTGAGATCGTCCCTGACCGACATGAATGCGGCATGGGGACCGCCGAAGCCCATCGGTACGCCGAAACGCTGGGAGTTGCCCACGCAGATGTCGGCACCGAAGGAACCGGGCTCTTTCAGCATTGTCAGAGCCAACAGATCGGTGGCGACAACGCAAAGCGCCTTGACTGCATGAACTTTTTCAAAGAAGGAGGCGTAACATTCAACTGTACCGTACGTATCGGGATACTGGACGAGGACGCCGGCAAGGCCTTCACAGGAGGCGGGGTCGAACGTCTTCCAGTCACCAACGATGACTTGGTAGTTTAACGGAGCGCAACGGGTCTTGATGACTTCAATTGTCTGCGGATGGCAGGCATCGGAAACGAAGAAAGTAGTGGATTTGGACTTGGAACCCATGCAGAGGAAGACGGCTTCGGCTGCTGCTGTGCCTTCGTCAAGAAGGGAGGCATTGGCGATGGGCAGTCCCGTCAGGGAGGAAACCATCGTCTGATAATTCATCAGCATTTCCAGGCGTCCCTGGGAGATTTCCGGCTGGTAGGGAGTATAGGCCGTGTACCAGCTCGGGTTTTCCAGAACATTGCGGAGGATGACATTAGGCGTTAGGGTGCCGTAGTAGCCTTGGCCGATGTAGGAATTGAGAATTTTGTTTTTGCCGAGCATGGCGCGAAGCTGGTCGAGGGCTTCGTTGTCGGATAACGGAGCGGGAAGGTCCAGAGGGGCTTTCAGGCGAATGTTTGCAGGAACGACGTCGTCCATGAGATCGTCCAGCGTTTTATAGCCGAGGAAATCAAGCATAGCTTGGCGGTCGGCGCCCAAGGGGCCGATGTGGCGGTTGTGGAAGTCCGTAATGGCGGGCATGATGAAAAATAGGGGGATGAAGATTGTGAATGAAAATAAAAGAGCCCCGGTGAGACTGGACTCGCCGGGGCGGGGAGAAGAATGCTTCAGGAACAGAAGCTTTCGTAATCGGCGGCGTTCATGAGATCGTCCAATTCTGAGGGAAGCTCAATGCGCACCTTGTAGATCCAGCCGGCTGCGTACGGGTCGGAGTTGATCAGTGCGGGATCATTGGAGAGTTCTTCGTTCACTTCGAGAATTTCGCCGGAGATGGGCGTGTACACATCGCTGGCGGCCTTGACGGATTCAACGACGGTTACGGCGTCACCGGCAGAGATGGAATCTCCGACAGTGGGCAGATCAACAAAAACAACGTCGGACAGTTCTGCCTGGGCGTGGTCCGTGATGCCGATCGTGGCAATATCACCGTTGACTTCGACCCATTCGTGGTCTTTGGAGTACAGCAGGTTTTCAGGTACGTTATGCATAGCTTGAATGTGGAGTTAAAATGAGAGAAATATTCCGATTTGTCAGTTTCTTTTTTTTAGAAATCATTAGCCTTTCTTGTAGAATGGCTTTTTGACGACGACAGCAGGGAATTTCTTGCCGCGTACGTCGATTTGGAGCTCCGTTCCGACCTTGGCGTATTCCACGGGGACGTAAGCCATGGCGATTCCCTTCATCAGGGATGGAGAGAGAACTCCGCTGGTGAGTTGTCCCAATTCTTCCCCGGAAGCGGAGAAGACGGAGTAGTGAGAGCGGGGCGGTGCGCCCTTGCCCGTGTATTCGATGGCGACGAGGCGGACTTTGGGGCCGTCGGCCTTTTGTCCGCGAAGGATTTCCGCACCGGTGAATTCGGTATCGAGGGCGCAGAAGAAGCCGAGTCCGGCTTCGATCGGGGTGTGATCCGGATCAAGATCGGAGCCGTTGAGGGGATAGCACATTTCCAGGCGCAGGCTGTCGCGTGCGCCGAGACCGCATGGTTTGGCACCGGCGGCAACGAAGGCTTCGAGCCATTCGATGCCGTGTTCAGCGGGGCAGAAGAATTCGAATCCGTCTTCTCCAGTGTATCCGGTGCGGCAGAACCAAAGCTGTTGTCCCTTGATTTCGTGGGTGGCGATACCGTTGCGGACAGGGAGTTCGAGGCCGGGGAAGACCTTGGCGAACACATCCTGGCAGAGAGGTCCCTGAATGGCCATGCCGGCGTAGCGGTCGGAATGGTTTTCAAGGGTGATCCCTTCCGGTTTGTGGGAGGACAGCCATGCGTAGTCTTCGTCGATCTTGGAAGCATTGACGACGACGAAATAGGTGTCTTCTCCGCAGCGGTAAATGATCAAGTCGTCGATAACTCCGGCTTTTTCATTGAGCATGATGGTGTATTGCCCCTGGTTGATGCCCAGCTTGTCGATGTTGTTGGTCAGCATGGAATTCAGCCATGCTGCTGCACCCTGCCCGGAGACGATGAATTGCCCCATATGGGAGATATCGAAAATGCCGCAGGATTCGCGCACTGCCTTGTGCTCGTCAATAATACCGGTGTATTGGACTGGCATGTTCCAGCCTGCGAAGGGAACCATTTTGGCACCAAGTTCAATGTGCTTGGAAGCCAGAGGTGTTGATTTGATTGGGTCGTCGCTCATAGAGGGGATGAAATTGAACGTCCATAATCCTGACAATGCAGAAGCGGAAAGTCAATGGATTAGTGATTGATTTTAACAAAGATTAGGAGAATATCTCTGCCATATGCGTCGTTGGACTTCCATTCTCTTGCTGCTCGCCATATTCGGGCTGCTTCCGATGTGTTCTACCCGTCCGGGAGGGGATGGAAACGACGCTGTGCGGGAGGCTTTGGGCAGTGTGGGCATTACAACGGTGACGGGGGAGGATTATCATGGGTTGATTGTCGTGCCGGTGAAAATCGACGGAAAGGAGTGCCATATGGTGGTGGATACGGGTGCCAATGCAACGGTGTTGCGCAGGGATTCCTTCCGCCGCAACTGGTCGAAGCGGAAGACGGTTCCGGTGAATCCCGGGGAAGGAAGCAATATCCGCAGGGATGTCGATATGGCGTTTGTCCGTTCGTTAGCTGTCGGAGGTCTGAGCGTTTACGGCATGAACCTGCTTGTCATGGATATGCCTCAGTTGGGAAATTGCAGAGGAAAACCCGTGGATGGTCTGTTGGGAATGAATGTGATGGGCATGTTTCCCCTTCTTGTCGATTTGCAGGAGAATACGTTGACCTTCTTGCTGGGGGTGCCCGCGGACGATTTGCTGGAGCGCCTCCACGCCACTCCTCTTCCCGTTTCCGTCCGCAATGGTCATATGCAGGCTTTGATGTCGTTGGACGGGACTGCCGTGCGTCTGGTCATCGACACGGGAGCAACGCAAACGTGCCTTCCTTCCCGGGATTGGAAAGGGGAGGTCAAGGAAAGAAAGGGCGATGTCGTCTGGCTGGATGTCAACGGGAAAACACGTTTCGCCTCCACCAGTATTGTGGAAGTCGCATCCGTTCGGTGGGGCGGACTGGAACTTTCCGGTATCCAGATCATGCTCGGTTCGGATCTGGGGGTTGTCGGGGCGGATATCCTCTCACGGGGCAGAATCCTGCTTGACTTGAGATCCCGGCAGGCTTGGTGGATTCCGAGAAATTGATACGACTTGATGCAGCCCGCTCCCTCAAGGGAAACAGAGGGAGAATTAATCAAGTTCCCGTGCGGCAAGTTCTTGAGCGATGGTGACGCATTGCCGGCAGGGAACTTTGCATTCCTTTTTGAGTTGGAGGCAATACGTAGAACCGGCAGCTTGGAGGAATGCTTCTTTTACGGCTTCGTGACGATGAGCGGGGATGATTTGGAGGGCTCCGTACAGGGCTCCGCAAAGACCGTCCGGAGCTTTACCTCCGCCACAGGAGGAGAGTGATTCCAGAAGGTCGTCCCGGCCGAATGCGGCACAGATGGATTGGGCGCAATTGTAGCGGTAGGGATCGGTGCGGAAGAATGTAAGAGCGTTGCTGTACTGCATGATACAGGAAACGTAGATTTGCCCGGAGATGAGGTCAAGAGCAATGATTTTTATCTTCCCAAAAGGCGATGAATGGTTCAGCATGCAGACATGTCATCAGGTGAGGCCTCAATTAGAAATTCTTGCGTTTCCCGCATTAAGTTGTGCATTAATGCCTGTATTTTGTTAGAGACGGTGGCGATCCCTGTTTTTGTCGCATGTACGGTAATAGCGGCTTTGGTGTATTGGAACCGTCGTGTGGACATATGGCCGTGGTTTGTGCCTTTGGTGGCCGGACTGGTTGCCGCCGGTTTGGTTGTTTGGGCCTGGAAGGGATGTTCGTCCCGTTTGTTTTCGCGCCGGGACACTCTGGCGTTGATGGATGAACGCTTGGGGTTGAATGCGGCTTTAAGCGCGGAAGAGGAATGGGGAATTCACGTTCGCATAAGCGATATTCCTGCGCGTTCAATTCTGAATGTCAAAGCGGCTCCTGTCCTGGGGTGGCTGGCAGGCGGTGTGGCGATTCTGCTGGCAGGGTGGCTGATGCCTTTGCCGGAAATGAAGAATGCCTTGCCTCAATATTCTGAGAAATCGCCCGCTCTTGCCCAGGTGGAGGAATGGATGGAGAAGTTGGATGAGATGGAGGAAATCGCGCCTGAATCGACGGAGGAACTGAAAAAGGAGATGGAGGAATTGCAGAAAATGACCGGGGAGGACATGTACTCTCATGCCGGGTTGGAGGCTGCTGATACCCTGGCTTCGCGGACGATGGCGGCGATGAACGAAATGGCCGGTAATTTATCCAGCGTGGAGGCGGCTATCCAGCAAAGCATGCAGGGGGGGAATGCCTCTGATGCCCTGCAAAACTTGAAAGAAGCTCTTAAGGGGATGGAACAGGGAACATTACGTCCCAGCGGAGACTTGGCGGCACGTATGGATGCGATGGCTGCAGCCGGGATGAGTTCCTTGTCGCCCGACCAGCTTCGCAAGCTGGCGGAGCAACTCCGCAATGCATCCAACCAGTTGAATGATTTATGCGATAATCCGGGGAGTGGCATGTCGTCCGTCGTCAATCCCGATGATTTTCCCTCCCTTTGCAAGGATGGGAACGGGAATGGGGAAAAATGGGGGAGAGGCGGAATTTCCCGCGGCAGGGGCGATGCTCCTTTAGCTTTCGGCGATTCCAACCAGCAGTTGCAGGACGGCTCGCGTACAGGAGTTAGCAATACGGATATGTCCCATGCGGCTCTCGGTTCCATGACGGGGACGGAATCCTCGGCTCCTTCGATGGATCAGGAACAGGAAGCTGCCGGTAGAAACGGCGGGAAGGCTGCTACTCCGGCCAAGGGCGGTGATTCTATCTGGAAGGATGATCTGGATCCTGCCGAACGTGAAGCGATGCGCTCTTTTTTCAAGTAATCGGATGCGGTTGTTTTTCAGACGGTTTCGGTGCGAATGTCGTCGTGATCCTGCCTTCCGTTCTTTTTTCCGGGGAGCAGGGATATATTGAGGCGAGTGAGCAAAGCATCGGCCAGCATCAGGATCAGGAATGCCCAGATGAGGCCGTTGCGCGTATCCAGAGAGGATATGTTGCGCGGGGATTGCATGATGGAGGTTAGATCAATGCGTTCCTGCCCTCCTGATTGACGCACCATGGAGAGGAAATCCAATTTGCTTTCCGGCGTCATGGTCCATTCCGGATCCATGGACATGCTGATGGGGCCGAAGGGGATGTTGCGATCGCCGATGCGGATAGCTCCTCTCCAGGTTTCTCCATGAGCCGCCGGGAAGGAACAGCGGAAAACTCCCGGACGGATATGTTCCCAGACTCCCTTGACGGTTTTCGACATTTGCTTGCCGGTAACATTCATGGTGAGCTCCGGCATGCGTTTAGCCATTTGCAGAACGGCTTCGTCCGAGTAGAGAAGTTCCACATCAAGCCGTTCTCCGCGCATCGTGGCCCGGACGGAGAATCCCTCCGGCATGTCTCGGCGGATAAGCCAGCGGGCAAAGGTTTGGATGAAATCTCCGTAATTTTTCCATGCCAGGACGTTGGCTGCATATTTGCCGCCCGTGGGGAAGGTGATGGCTGCCGATCTGCCCGATCCGCGGTTCCAGAAGGCGACGAGGGGTGCTTTGTAGGTATCGCCGGTGATGCAGGCGGCCGTGGCACCGTCCCTCAGGTAGCATAGGTTGTAAGCGTTGACGGAGGTGGGCCATTCCATGCGGGCGGGTGATATCTGATTCCATCCGGCGACGGAATGCAGAGGGGTGTTTTCCCGGATAAAGGTAGCGCGGGCGACAGAGACGGTTTCCTGGGCGAAGACGTGCGGAATATCTTTGGGATTGTCGCAGAAAAAGATGCGGCCTTCTCCCAGTTTGGCGATTTCCTTGAGCAGGTTTGCATCGCCGTCTTTCGGCGTTCCGAGTGCGATGACGCTGACGGTGGCTCCGTTTTTGCGCATGTCGGCCAGCGTTTTTTTGTAATCGTCCGGTTCTTCCGAGTCGGCGGCATCGGCAAACAGGATGAGGTGGCGGTTGCCGAAGTCGGTTTGCTTCAACTGGCGCCAGCCCGCTCGGAGGGCTTCTCCGATGAAGATGCCTCCCCCCATGGATTCGATTCGTGGAACGACACTGAGCATTTTGTCTCTGTTGGCTCCGACGTTGCACATGGAGACGATGGCATGCGGAGAACTGTCGATGGCATGGACGGAGACGTAGTCTTCCTGTCCCAGAAGTTTGATCGTCTGGACAACTCCTGAGTTGGCCAGATCCATTTTCGTTTTGCCACCGCTTCCCGCTGACATAGCCATGGAACCGGAACGGTCCAGCACGATGCTCATGGCTGTCATCAGTTTGATTTTATCGTTTTTCAACTCCATGGAAACGGGCAGAAGTTCATCGACCGGCGAGTTGAAGTACCCGCCGGATCCGAATGAATTGGAACCGCCGCATATGAGGAATCCTCCGCCTTGTTCTCTGACGTAGAAATCAAGCCCTTTGAGGAAGTCCGGGGAGACCTCCGCCGCAGAAACATTGTTGACGATGACGAGTCCGACACCCGTCAGTGAGTTGGCGTTCAGCCGGAACGGATCGTTTGGACGGAGGATGTCGAATCCCTGAGCCCGGAGGAAGGGCTCCATGGGATCCGATTCGAACGGACTGAGGAGGAGGATTTTATTGCCACCGGTGATTTCCATGACGCATTCCGCCGTGTTGTTAAGAGTGACGGTATCGTTGGCGGGTAGGACGGAAATGTCATAGGAGACTATGCCCGGAGTGGCGCTGCGGTCGGTCAGGCGGACGGTAGCCCGGCCTTTGTCGAGAGTGGCCGTGCCGGAAATGGTAGACCCTCCGTTCTTGACGACTTTCCAGGGGACTGTGGTGTTTTGGGCGGGATTGCCGATAATGTCGAACGTCAGTGTGGCTGCTTCGCCGGGGCGGATGCGCGGCGGGCGCTGAATATCGCCGATGCGAATGTCGTCCGACATGTCCGGGGCGGCCAAGCGGTAGTCCAGAGGAACTTTTTCTTCGATAAGCCTGGCCGTGATGACGTCAAGAGGCTGGGTGGAATAACCGTCCGTCAGCATGAGGATACGATTGGTCCGCGTCCTATCCATCTGCGCCAGAATGTAGGAGATGGCATCTTCCATTCGCGTCCCCGGGATCATGCTGGAGAAGACGGGATCCCCTTTGCCGCGGAGGATGGCTTCTCCGGCAAAGTCTACGAGGCGGACGCGGTCGCCGGGCCGCTTGGCTTTTTCCAGAATGGACTGCAACTCTGTGGATTGGTTGGTCGGTATGCCTCCGGTGGAATTGGATTGGTCCACCATGACCCATAGGTCCATTTCACTGCCTCCCTTGTTGAAAACGGGGTGTGCCAAGGCAAGGATAAAGGCAATCAGGGCTGCTGCACGTACGGGTGCATGGAGGCGCAGGAACCTGTATTTCCAACCTGCGAGGGCTAGCAGGGGCAGGAGGAAAAGCCATTCAGGAGCGAGGAGGCGGAGCATCATTATGCTTGATTCCTCCTTTCCGAAGCGGGGGTAAACCAGGATCCCAGCATGCAGCAGCCGGCCAGGAAGATCCAGAAGGGAACGAATGGATCGGGTTCAAACATTTGTTCCAGGAGAGAGGCATTCTTATCGATGATTTGTTCAAAACTGCAACAACGGGTAAAATCGCTCTGCCTGGTGTCGGCGAACCAGACGGATCCTTTGAAAAGGGGCTGGGCGTCATCCCCGGACGGATCTATCCGGATGAGACAGGATTCCCCCGGGGTAGTGCCCTTGAAGATATCGTGGCGCACACTTCCGTTTTTTCTTGTGACGGTCATCCGGGAACCGTGGGGAAAGTCCAGCCGGGTCCCGGATGGGACATTGTCCTGGAGTGTTCCGGGAGCTTTGTCCTGAACGTTTCCCATGAATCTGCGGATAGCCAGCAAGGGGGCGGGAATTCGGTCGGCATTGGATTTTTCCCACTGCCAGTTCAAGACGAGCCTGTTGCCATGGAGCCATGCCAGGGGTGTTTCTCCATGCCAGAGAAGGATGATGTCCATGGGTTCCGGCGTGAGATCTCCCGGGGCGGCAATGAGGAGAGATCCCCAGCCGAGGCTTTCGGTCAACGGATGTTTTTCCGGGGTGATGGAACCTTGCGGAGGGGCGGACATGGAGTTGGCTGCCAGTACGATAGCCGGTTCGGGGGCCTGTTGCGGCTTGTATTGGGAACCGGAGATAATGCTGAGTTGCGGCTTCTCTGTCGGGGATGCCTTCCGGAATCCGGGAATGCCTTGCGCCAGTTTGAGGATGGAATTGGCGGCAGCTTGGTCTTTCAGGTTGATCGAGAAGGCGACCGGATGAGGCTGAGGGTGCACCAGGGTCAGGGAATCGTCTTCCGGAAAGGCATCGGGAGTCAGGGTCAGCTCCATGGAATCGACTCCGTTGGGCAGTACCATATCGAACTCGACGACGGATTGCGGGTTGAGTTTGAGTGTCCGGGTGGACGGTTTGCTTTCTTTGCCCGGGATGCGGACAGTCAGTTCCCGTTCCTGGGGGGTGGCGGCATTGTTCCTGACGGCGATGCGCCATTTGGGCATGGCGCTTTGTTCCTGAGGCGTAATCCCGGCGAATCCGGTGTTGTCCAGCGGTTTCCCGATACCGGTGGCCGACTGCGCCGGAGGTACCATCTCCCTGTTATTAGTGATGAAATGGGTGATTCCTATTTTACCGGCAACAGCTTCGGCCGTGCGGAGGGCGGGGGCGGGATCGTGGGTGCCGGATCGCGGTTCCCAGGAGCCGAGTGCGGTGAGAGCTTCTCGGGCATTTGTTCCCCTGTATATCGACGTGTTACGGGACGAACTGGGCATAATCGTCCAAATCGAGGGAATTCCCGAAGCGTCCAGTTCTCCCATTCGCTTGGCGACGGCCTGGATTGCCTCCTGGCGGAACGGGCCCATGGAGATGGAATCATCCACGACGAAAATAACCGGACGGGACGTGTTTTCTCGAACCCATTGCGGAGAAACCAGCACCCACGTCAACAGAAGGACACATAGGATTTGAAGCCAGAATGTCCGGGAGGTTCGCAGCCTGTCCCAGAACCTCCCCGTACGATCCTCGGGAGAGAGAACTTCCAGCAGGAACATGGTGGAGGTAAGCTGTTCCTTCGTCTTGTGCCGGAGAAAGTGGATCGCAACAATGAGGGGAATACCCAGTAATCCCCAGAGGCCGATCATGTTGGAAAGATGGGGTAGCATGAAGATGGATCCGGTGGCTTGTGGGAGGTGGTGGTTAACGCATTTCGACGGTTTCCTGTCGGAGGGCATCGCCGCACAGGGCATTGCTCAGGGAGCCTTCCGCCGGGATTCTGGCCATTGATGCGGAGAAGCGGCGGCAGGTTTCCCGCCAGAGGGAAAAGTGGCGTTCGTAGGCACGTTCATATTTCGCCGCCAGCGAGGGGGTGATTCGCTGGATTCGGGTCTGGCCGGTTTCACAGTTTTTCAGACGGATGTTGCCGATGTGATTGAATGCTGCTTCTTCCGCGAGGGCGGGAGCCAGGATGACGGATGTACCTCCTCCGGCATTCATGGCTCCAAGCAGGGTGATGGGGTCACCCGGATAAAGAAGGTCCGAAATCAGGACTTTCATACCGTCTCCCTTCCAGACGGGAATGACTGGCATCGTTTCATCGGCGCCCAGGCCATGTATGAGTTCTTTCCAGGAACCGGAGCGGACGGCATCGATTTCCAGCGGGATAATGCGGTTGCCGCAGACGGCATGGAAGCGGACGGGGGAACCGTTGCCGAGGGCGGATTCGAGGCAGAAGAGCAAAAGGGATTCTGTGCGAATGGCTTTGGTTTCGGTCATGAACATTGAGGGCGAGGCATCTAGGACAATTTCTACAATGGGGGATACTTCCGCCCGGTACAACTTCATGGTGAGTTGCCCGGTTCTGGCGTAGGCTGCCCAGTGGATGGCCCGGGGATCGTCGCCCCACTGATAGTCGCGATGATCCTGGAAGTCGATGGAACTGCCCGTATCGTTACCTTTCCAGCCACCTTGACGCCCCTGCCACGACTGGCGGGAGAAGGGCAGGCTGAAGCGCCGGGAGGCGTGGAGAGCTTCCCGGTAGGCTTCGGCGGATGTATTGTCGGGCTCGGTCATGGTTCGGTAGGATGACCCTCGGATTTTTTATGGAGTGCCGCTGCGATTGCCGATCCCTTCTTCCATACCCGGAACCAGGGTTGGGTGAGGTAGATCAGCCAGAGGGCGGCAAAAACGGACGAGAGGATACTGGACCATATGATGAGAATGGATTCGCTGCCGGTTCCGGCGTCCTTCAGCAAGACGATGACGCTGCCGTTGGGGATCAGTGCGGTCAGGAAGTCAGCCTTCATCATGGTGAAAATGCCGCATATTCCCAGGAAGATGTAGAAGAGGATAACATAAATGATGGGAGTGGCTATCCCGAGTTTTTTCTGGAACGGATACAGGAGCAATGCCGGTACGATGGTAGAGTACCAGGCTGCAAGAGTCAGGAAGAAGAACATGATTTTGGGCATCTTCTCAAAATCTTCCGGTAACAGGAAAGAGGCGGCGGCGGAGTAGAGGAAGAAAACCAGCAGGGTGAATGCCGCAGCGGAGGGAAGGCCGGGCATGAAGAAAATCTTCCGGATCAGACTGAATCGTTTTTTCGAAGCATTAATGATATGGATGGGTAAAAACGTTGTCGGTGTCGTTAGTTCCAGAATGACGATCAGGGTGACGAAAAACGAGATGAAAACGATTTGGAAAGGAATGAGGTTTTCCCAGGATGAATTCATCGTCAGCACGCATGAGGGGATGATGGACAGCAGGGGAAGACAGCGGAGCAAGGTCGCGGTGTTGATGGAAGGTGGGGAAAGCCAGCGCGCCGACAACAACAGGAATCCGGCGATGAGGATAATACTGTCCGTTACCATGATGGTCAGCGTGGCTGGTACGTCCAGAGCGTCAATAAGCCTGGCGGTCTCCATAGGCACGAAGAAGGAAGAGAGTAACGTGATGGAGAAAATACCGGTTCCCAGTGAAAAAAGCGCCCTCAGGACGATGGGCATGCCGGATATCCAGATGGCTCCCGCCGTCAGGATGGAACAGGAAAGATAGGTACAGAACAGAAGGAACAAGTCGTTGGCCAGGCTGATCTGGCCTCCGAAGTAGCGGATGATGGCAAAGGGCAGGAGGGAACAGATGATCAGGGCTGCCAATGCCATGTAGGCAACCCACTTTCCCCAAACCGTGCGGCGTGGAGTCAGCCGTGTGAGCATGATCAGGTCTCCGCTTTTGTCTGCGATGTCGACCCGCATGGAACCGAGAGCCCAGTTGGGGACGAGAATGGTCATACAGAGAACGAGGATACCCCAGAACCAGTTGTTGAGGCTGCTCTGGCCGATGATCGTATCACCGTCTGGCGTGTGGATAAGGCTGAGCAGGAATATGATGGCGAGAGAACAGGGGACAATCGTCAGCATGTTCATAAAGGCCGGGGTTCGCATGCACTGGCGCAGTTCTTTGACCAGAGCCGGAGGAATCCAGAGGGGGAAGTCGCGGGAAGAAAAGATGGTATTCATATGGCGGAGGAAGGTGGGGTATTCGTCTGGACTTCGGAGGGAGTGGAAAGCATAGCTGCTTCGATAGCAGGCTGTTGTTTCAGAATGTCGACAAAGGCTTCTTCCAGCCTCCGTTCACATTGGCGGAATCCGCAGACGGGAATGTCCTTGACCATCTCCCGGAGCTCGGCGGCGATGGCGTCCGGAGAATTGCTATGGAAGGAGGCGAGGGCTCCCTTCTTCCGTTGTTCCCGGAATTTCCAGCCGGGACGGAGGGAAAGCCACATGGAGAGCTTGTCCGTATCAGCGTCGGCAAGTTCGATTTCGAATGGCCATCCGCTTTGCTCATCATGCGTATGGAGCAGATCTTCCTTGTTGCCGTCATGGATGATGGTTCCTGCATCCATGAAGATGAGCGAATCGCACATTTCTCCGAGTTCGGAAAGGATGTGAGAGCTGATGAGAATGGTTTTTCCCATGTCCTTCAGCAAATGGACAAGGTTTTTGAATTCGAGGCGGGCTTTGGGATCCAATCCAGCGGCCGGTTCGTCGAGAATCAGCAATTCGGGTTTGCTGATAAGCGTGCGGGCAAGGCACAGACGTTGTGTCTGGCCCTTGGATAGCTTGTCGACCATGCGGTCGAGCAGACTTCCCAGTTCCGTGAAGTTGATAACGTCTTCCAGGGCATTGCCGATTTTATCCGAGGGAATGTCGTAGGCTCTGGCGAAAAAGTCGATGTATTCCAGGACGCTGGTGTTTTTATACGGGACGAATGCATCCGGCATCCAGCCGATGAGACTGCGTACTTTTTCCGGGTAATCGACAGCGTTGGTTCCATTGATGATGATTTCTCCGGAGTCGGGGAAGTCCAACGTAGCCAGCATGCGCATGGTGGTTGTCTTGCCGGCGCCGTTGGCGCCGATGAGGCCGATGACTTTGCCTCGCTCCAGCTGGAAGGAAATGTTGTCAACCGCCTTGAGCTTCCCGAATGAACGGGAGAGATTTCGGACGGTAAGCAAAGGGGAAGAAGTCATGCTTGTCAGCGGGTTGTGGAAGGTTGGATGGAGACGGGTCCGGTAACCTGGATTGTATCCTGGTTCCAATGGATATCCGGGTGCGAAGGGATGGGACCGAGTTTATCATTCTTCTCGGCATCGGCTAAGAAGGTGTTTTCCTGCATGTCCTTGTACTGCTGGTTCGGCTTTTCCACGGGTTGGGCCGAAACCTTGGTTCCGGTAGGAAGATTGGGTATCTTCCAGAATTGACCGTGTTCATCCCTGAAAATCACGTTGCTGAGGCTGGTTGGGAATGTACTTAGCAGAACGGGAGCTCCGTCTCTGCTCTCAGGCAGAAGAGTCACTCTGGCGCGTGTTTGAGTGAAAGTGCCGAGGCTTTGCTTGAGCATGGACCGGTCCGGGAACCAATTGCCGGATGCCGTGCTTCTGTTGCGTACATAATTCCCCTCATGTTCCATGCCCATGGAAGTCTCGGTGATATTGGTGATACGAGATGATTTCATGTCGACTTTTTCATCCAGGGGAAAAGACTGTCCGATGATGACCCCGGTCCGGCAGATTTGGTTCTGGCAGATGAAAGCGGAATGCGAATCGGGGAAGAGGAGAATCCGGGTTTTCCGGATGCCTTGCCCGCCTATTCCCTCGGAGAACAGGATAGCGACTGCCAGGATGGACGAAAAGACGAGTGCCAGAGAAGGGATGATGACGAACAGCCTTTGCCGTTTGCCCACGGGTGCCCAGTATTTCAAGCTGACCGGCCCGGCAAGGAGAGCGAAAACAAAAAGAAGGAAGCCAAGAAACATGGAGGGTTCTCCGAGCTTGTAAGCCAGAGCTTCCTGGTTGGTGATCGTTGGCTGGCAATTGGGCATTTTTTGCAGATTTTTACGGGTGTCTTTAATGAGTGTGTCGAGGAAGTCCTTCCGTTCCTTCAAGGAAAGTTCTTCAATGTCGGGAAGATGGAGGATCCTGCCGAATTGATGGTTTTGGATGGGCTTTTTCAGGTTCTTGTCATTGGTGACCAGCCAGAGAACGCCACCTGTGGCAACCCAGTCCAGGATGGCTTGCCGATGGGGGGTATCAATACGGTTGGTAAAAGTTTCCTCCGGGACGATAAGGATTTCCTTACTGGTGTAGACCCGCGGGTCGGCAGGCCAGTCCATGATCGAGAAGGAGGCGTTCCAATTGCCATTGTCCTTGATCGCGTCTTCGAAGGACGTTGCCTGCTTGGCCGGGAGGGATTTTTCTCCGATGTAGGAGTATTCTTCCCGGGTACGCCAGCCTGGGTTGTCCGTCAGAGAGATGGAGGAGGCTGCTTTACGTTCGATGGCAGTGCCCTCCCAGCTTGTCCTGATATCGCGGTAATCTTCTCCCAGGTTCTGGTTGAGGTAGATGATTTCCCGGAGAGTGCCTCCGGGAGGGACGGAAAATCGGTACGGCAGTTGTGTTTTGCTAAAGATAGATACCTCCCAATTCCCTTGATAGGGGGTGGAATTGGAGATTTCGATGAGCACCGGCATGAACCCATTGCCGTTCCATTCGTCGAAGGCGGGTGTCATCTGGATGGTGATCCCGCTGTTTTTAGCCGTCGGGATGGGGATGGTTTTAGCGTCGGAAACCAGGGCAAGGGCCAGGGTACACAATGTGCACAGCAGGAAGGCGCCTCGGCGGAGTAATGCCGGAGTATTCATGAAGGGGGGGAGAGAAGGATGATCGGAGAAAGGGATTATTTGACTTTGGCCGCGCTCAGGGAATCGGGAAGCGATTTTTCCTGGGCGGGGATTTCCTCAAGAATCCTGTCGACAATATCGGAGGGAGTAGTTCCTTCCAGACGAACCATGTGGTTGAGCAGGATGCGATGTTCCAGGACAGGATGGAGTACATACTGGACATCCTCAAACGAGCAGAAGGATCTTCCCTGACTTAGAGCCCGGGCCTTGCCCGCTGATGCGAGGGCGAGGGCGGCGCGGGGACTCGAGCCGTATTTGACGCCTTGGGAAGCTTTCGATTCTCCGGGATGGGTTGCATTGACAAGACGGCCGATGTAGTTGGCAACGACTTCCGGAATGCCGATGCGTGAAACAAGGTCCATGAGCTGGAGGAGGGTTTCGGCATCCAGAACGGATTTTACAGTCGGTTCGACTCCGATTTCTCGATTCAGGACGATTTTGGCAAGGACATCGGCCGGGTTGCGGTCCACGCGGATCTTGAACAGGAAACGGTCGAGCTGCGCTTCCGGTAACGGGTAAGTGCCTTCCAGTTCAATCGGGTTTTGCGTGGCGAGGACGAAAAAGGGGTTGGGAAGGGAATGGGTTTCTCCCATGACGGTGACGCGGCGTTCCTGCATAGCCTCCAGAAGGGAGGACTGCGTCTTGGGGGAGGCTCGGTTGATTTCATCCGCCAGAAGAATATTGGTAAAGACTGGTCCGGGTTGGAAGACGAAATCCCTTTTGCCATCCTGTTCTTGCAGGATGGGATTGCCGGTGATATCGCCCGGCAGAAGGTCCGGGGTGAATTGCACGCGCCGGGCCGTGATGCCGAGGGCTTTGGAGAGGCCTTTGACCAATTCCGTTTTTCCCAGCCCCGGCAGGCCTTCCAAAAGGATGTGGCCACGGGCGAGAACGCCGATGATTGTCAGATTGATGAGCTCTTCCTTTCCGTACAAAACCTGATTCAGTTCTGCGGCAAGTGCCTGGAGTCGGGTGACGGCCAGGGAGAGTTCATCTTGGGTGGGAAAGGATGGTTCAGTCATAGAAACTCAAATAAGTTATTCTATAGAAATATTCCGGAAAATCTACAAGTCAAATCAAGTCGGCAAAGGGAAATATTTTTTCCTCCCCGCATCAATTTTCTCTTTACTTGCCCGGAACCCGGTGATAGAAGAACCCCCGTTACAGCAAAAAGGCCTGTGGTGTAATTGGCAACACGACGGATTCTGGCTCCGTTGTTTCAGGTTCGAGTCCTGGCAGGCCTACCAAAAACTTTCAAAGGAGCCTCCCGGCTGGGACGGCTCCTTTTGCGTTAGGGGTTGATGGTGTTGTGGTTGGAGGTGGATTGCTGGGGGGGAGGGCGAGATGGACTCATCCATCGATTCTGACGTAGAGCCTGGCTTTGCAGAATTATTTACTGTTACGCTTCTTGGAGAGGTACTTCTCTATAAGCTATCTGAAGAGGTGGAACAGCCTTGATATTTAGCGAGTAGCAGCAAGGTAAATCTGACTTCAACTTTATTGATGAAGTCGGCTTTCCCTGAATAATGGGTAGTAGATAGATAGGGGGGAACTCAAGCATGGAGGGCATACGACGCGGCGTGGAGGACTGTGTTTATCAAGGCAAGACGATTCAAATGTCCGGTTTTTAGAAGCGTCTTCAGATAAAAGATTGGAGATCTCAGAGGGAAAAACGCAACAGTGAAACCCAGCATCAACATATTGCCCAACAATTCAATAAAGGAATTTCCAACTTCTGGCAGACAGATTCCACGTCATCCGCCTGGACGTTGAGAAATTCATGGAGTTCTTCCAGAAAAGAAAGGATGAGATCAAATGGACACGTCAATCAAGTGACATGCATTCTTCGTAAGCATGGAAAGAATGTCACAGAACGCCAGGCGAAGGAACTGAAGAGGTGTCTTGAAGCGTATGAAGTGATTGAATCAGCCTACATGTTCAAGAAGAGTTCTGTAAGCTTTTAAACAAGACGGATCAGGCTCAGGAATCCTGCAAGAGAAACATCCGTCATCTTAAGGGACTGATAGCCATCTTGTGGTACGAGGTATCCGAGAAGTTTGTGAAATTGGCTGATAACTTAAGTGATTGGTTCCTGCCGATCATACGCATGTGGGGGATATACAAAAATAATGGAATAACGAAAAGTTACCAATGGAAAATGAAACTGATTCAGAGAAGAACCTATGGATAACGAAACTTTGGAACTATCGTCTCCGAGGTCTTGTTGAATGCTCTTGTTATAGCTTTAAAAATAACGATTTTCTCCCATTTTGATATTGATTCAAAATACTTAAATGAACTCAAAAAATGAAATATTAAATATGATCTTTCGGGTGATAATGCTTATTTGTTGATATATAAATATATTTACTATTTGTTGTGTTAAGTAGTTTCTGTAAGGCTACAAGATAAGAAAAATCATATGCAAATAAGATTGACTATATATATCTAAAGATGCTTTCGCGATCAGATATTTTAATTGTTTGATTTTTGTGCGAAAAGTCTTGAAATCGAGTTATTTAAACAATCAAAAACAGGTTATTTTTTGGATGAAGAAATGCCGTAATGTTCTTTGACCAGGGGACATTCTTGCAAATATTTTAAACTTTGTTTGATTCCATGAAAAGAGTTCTGGCTAAAGTGTTCCTGTTCGACGATCAGGTACTTTGTCCCGGCTGTATCGGTGTTACGGAAAATGGCATCAAATCCCACCATTCCACTTTGTCCTATTTCTCGTTTGTCCTTGATGTGCAACAGTTCAAAACGCCCTTTGTACTTGTGAAAATAATCAACGGGGCTTTGTTGAGCAATGACCATCCAATAGACATCCATTTGGAAAAAAACGTATTTTGGGTCAGTATGTTCAATCATGTAATCATACATCAATTGTCCTTCAACTTTAGAAAATTCGTGGGAATGATTGTGGTATCCGAACGAAAGTCCCCTTTCCCTGCATTTTTTTCCTATTTCATTGAAGTAGTTACAGTAAGTTTGCAAATCTTTCAATGTATTGGGAACGGATAGCCATGGGACGATGATGTAGGTAATACCTGCTGTTTTGTGGTCGTCAATACAGGCGTTCCACCATTTCAACGATTCTCTGAAATCTCCAGACTGTAATTCATTTCTGCTCAATTCTTTTCCTACATGTGAAGATAAAGGACGAAGTCCTACTTCTTTAAGATTTTTTTTGAAGTCCTCCGGAGTCAGGCCGTAGAATTTTCCATCTCTATAATTAGCAGCTTCCACCATTGTGTACCCCGTTTCCCTGACTTGTTGAATAGTATGTTTGTAATCCTTTTGCAGGTCATGCCTGACGCTGTAAAGTTGCAGAGCAATATTTTTTTGAGGAAGGGCATTGACTTCTGCGAAGACTTGTTGTCGGTCGAAACAAAGCGCTGAGAACAGGATACACATAATTCCTGAAAGAAATGCTTTTTTTGAGTTCATTTTTTGACGAAAGTGCATAAATGGCCTGTGTTCGTAGTCAAAACGGAACACAGGCCATGGTTGTTAGAGTGAATGCCGAATCTTAGTCGAGGACTTTGATCTTGATGTTTCTGTACCAGACATCGTCTCCATGGTCTTGGAGGCCGATGTAGCCTTCTTTGGTCTCTCCCCCGCAATTGTTTAACAATTCAAAAGCCAACGGCCATTTCGACTTGCTGAACTTGCTGGCCTGCAACATGTCTGTCCATTGTTGAGTCCAAAGGTGATATTCTAGGACATTTTCGTCGTTCTGGGAGTGGACAACTGTTCCTTTGTATACAAGGATTTTGGCCTTGTTCCATTCTCCGGAAGGCTTGGCATTCTGAGGATTGGCGGGAATCATGTCGTAAAGCGACATCGACTTTCTGTTGCCTTTCTTGCCTAGTCTTGCATCCGGGTGATTATCATTATCCAAAACCTGTGCTTCTGGGGAAGAAATGTAAATGGGTTCCATTCTCCATGTGTTGGTTTTGGTGTCCTTGGATTGAATTTCTCTTGCCAGATAGAAAATTCCAGAATTGCCTCCCTTGGAAACTTTCCATTCCAATTCAAGTTCGAAATTCTTGAATTTATGGGCAAAAATAAGGTCTCCGCCTTCTTTGGTTTGGGCTTCTCCTCCTCCCGTACCGTTGAATTTGATGGCTCCGTTGTCAATGGTCCACTTGCTGGGAACGGCATCTTTTCCGTATCCTCTCCAACCTTTGAGTGTCTTCCCGTCAAAGATGTGGATGTATCCGTCCTCATCTTTGGCAAATTGACTTAAATCGACGGAAGGCTTTTCCAATTCCTTATATTCAATAGTTTGATTGTCTTCTGTGTTGACCGTTTTGACAGAGGCTTCTTTAGCGTTTAACAGTGAGCCTAATGTCAGACAACTGCTCAATACTGGGATGATGTATTTCATTTCAATAATAGATGATATTGTTGTGTTTCAATGTTTTTTAATCATGCACTTAGTGTGGCATTTCCGGAAGTTTCCATCCGTCACGATAGGTGTGCTTGATCAATTCGTTGGCAAATGCGATGGCATTGACAGGATCCGTCCATTTTTTCGAAAAAGTCGGGTGACCATCTTTGATCTGGAAACCGTCTTCGATAACCGTCCTGATTTTTGCATCGGTAGGGATGTTGGTGAATTTCATGTTTTCGCCGTCCCAGTGTAATTCCTGATTGAGGGCCTGGAGACGTATAGCGAGAACACCCATGACGACCATTTCGTTGAGAGGCCCGGCTTCCGAGAAGGGTGAAGCCGTTTCCGTCCGGTTTGAAGCACTTTCCTTACAAGCTCGAACCCAGTCCATTTCATGAGAAGTGGTGACTTCTCTCAGACCCTTAGGAACATGGGGAACTCTGCCCGATAATAACCACGGATCTTTGCCGTAACATCCGCAAATCAATGTATCTTTCGTTCCGTGAAAGATGACACATCCACCACCATCGTTGAGATCTTTGCCCGAGGGAAATCCTTCGGGCAGGGACGGCCTAAGTCCACCGTCATACCAGACAACTTCGACTTCCGGCATGCTGACTTTGGATAAATTGTCACGAGACGGGAAAATGAACCGGACAGTTTGTGCCTGAGGCGCACAGTCCGTTAGTAACAACGTGGAACTTCCTTGAACTTTGGTGGGGTAACCCAGATGAAGAGCTTTGAAGACAGGGTGTAGAATGTGACAGGCCATGTCTCCCAAAGCACCTGTCCCGAAATCCCACCATCCGCGCCAGTTCCACGGAGTGTATACCGGAGCATAATCTCTGTACGGTGCCGGACCGAGGAATAAATCCCAGTTTAAAGTGTCCGGTACAGGGGAACCTCCTGCGGGACGATTTAATCCCTGAGGCCAAATGGGTCTGTCGGTAAAGGCTTCCACTTTGCGAATTTCACCGATTTCTCCGTTCCAAATCCATTCACATATTTTACGGACACCCGGACCGGAAGCTCCTTGGTTACCCATTTGAGTAGCTACTTTGTATTTTGCGGCTAGTTTGGTGAGTAATCTGGATTCATAAACACTGTGAGTCAATGGCTTTTCACAATAGACGTGTTTACCCATGGTGATGGCTTCTGCAGCCATGATAGCATGGGTGTGGTCTGGTGTTGCGATGACTACCGCATCTGCCTCGTTACCGAGTTCTTCATACATTTTCCGGTAATCGCAGTATTGTTTTGCTTTAGGATAACGCTTGAAGACATGGTTACTGTATTTTTTGTCAACATCACACAGACCAATGATGTTCTGGCTTTCCAATCCGCGGATAACTGCTGATCCACGACCACCGATACCTATCGCAATGATGTTTAGTTTCTCATTGGGTGATTTGGAAACATTTTCCGCTTCTGCCCCGAAACTTGTACCCAATATGGTCGGGATAACCGAGAGTCCCACGGCCGCCTTGCTCCCCGTACTGAGGAAGTGTCGTCTTGATATGTTCGTTTTCATGATTTTACGCTGAAAATTGGTTGCGTACTTATTTGGTACGTTTCGGGGAGGAAAATTCTTACAAGAGAATATTGGGGGTCTATTAGGAACCGTTTTGGTTGGTGAAGCGGCGATAGGTTTGGAACCGGTAAAAAGGAAGTTGCCAAAGGGTGGGATATTTCTATAATGAAACTGTTGTTGAACCCTTTGTTTGTATTGCTATGAGTCCCGCTGTTGCCCAAATCCGTCAGTATCTTCAATTGGTTGCCATGCAGTTTGTCAAGAATCCGCAAATGGCGGAATTACGCGTGGCCGAGGTACCGGACAGTAATATTGTCCGTTTCCGCTTGATTTTGGAGAAGTCGGACGTTGCCCGCTTGATTGGCAGGAACGGCATGACTGCTTCGGCGATCCGTTCATTGGCCAAAGCTGCCGGAGAGAAAAACGGACTCAAGGTGATTGTGCACATGCTTTCCCATGAGGAAGCCGCGGCGGAAGCTGCCGGCCAGCAGGGGTAAAACGGGTCAACGTTAAAATGAGTGGGAACTGTTATTTTGAGAATATAGCCTGAGTATGCAACGAGTATTAAGAGACGATAGTTAAGTTCATCTCTACTCATTTTGACAAAGAGTTATATCTTATGCTCTGTTAAAAAACCACGCCCGGACAATACCGGGTGTGGTTTGAGAATTCAGTCTTAATGAGGGGAGAAGATTACTTCTTGGACTGAATCACTACCGGAGGAGGAACTGAGGCCGGGGCATTTTGATCCTCGCAGCAGCAGGATGATAGAATGCCGGCCGCGAAAACGGAAAGAACAAGAATGATTGTTGTTTTCATAAACGTGATTGTAAAGAATGAGTGATATTATCTATTCGAATCGCTGCCTGTCTTCTCAAAAGCCAAGGCTGACTCCGGCGTTGATCTGGTGGTATACGCCCGATCCCCTGACTTCCAGAAGATATCCGGCAAATACACGCCACTTGTCGTTTAGATCAAGCATGGTGTTGAAATCCGCACGGAAAGCATGGCGGGACGGGTCCGCACTGCCGACCTTCCACGGTCGGAAGCCTTCCATCGTCGCGAGTGAATCCGGATTGGAGCGGGAGACATCGAAGGCGTAGGATAGCTTCAGAGTATTCATCCAAGGCTTTTCCCAAAGCGAACCGAGTCTGTCTATCTGTATCCCGACAGGTACGGTCAACTTCTGCAAACGGGATTTTTCGTAGATGGCATCGGGAGTATTGTTTCCTCTCGTCCGGAAGGCGTCGCGTTTGCCTTCCGCATATTCCAGTCCGGCAAAGGGAGCCCATGTCCATGTTTCATCTATTTTCAAACGGTAGGAGGCCTCCATCTGCAACAGCCAGCCGTTGTTGTCCCATTTACCCGTACTGGACGAACCGTCCGAGTGGTAGGCGCTCAGGTGGTTTTCCGACTGGCCGAATGTCAGGGCTCCTTTGAGAAGCCAGGCTCGATCCTCGGTGGCTTTCAATATGTTACCCCAATAGACGGTTCCCATGATCGTGTCCTGGTCGATTTGCGAGGCATAGTCCCGGCTTTGCATTGTTCCCCAGATTTGCCCTATGGCGACACCCAGGAATCCGGCGTTGCCGCACAAGCGTCCATCCATGCCGGCGGCATATCCGCCGCCCGCGTAATCAAATCCGTCAATTCCTCCACGGGATTTCTGATTGGCAAAGTCTCCGATACCCTGAACCCACAAGTTGCGGCAGGGACCGGCGACCATGCGGTAGGGATTCATCTGCTCCAAGGCTCCGTTCCCCATGGCGTTCAGGTTCGTATCAAGCCCCCAGAGAGAATTTTCGACAAGTTCTCCTTTACGTTCGGAGGTGATTTCAGGCAACCCCGGACATATGGAAGATTCTGGAGATGTGGGGACTTCGGGGCATTCGGGATAATGCGGCAAATCGCAAGGCGGACATGTTCCTTCATCATCACCTTCCCAGTGAATGACGAGATCCCCATCGACAACGCGCAATGCCCAGCCTTCTCCATAGTGGTCGACCTGCAGTTCAAAATGCCGGAGGTCATCATCCGTAAGGTTCTCGTTCACGTAGTCCAGCAGCGTATAGTCGTACTTTTTATTGTAATCGCCCAGGCAGTCGACTGCGAACGTAATGGTTTCCGGATTGCCGGCACTCCAGCCGGAAGTTCCAATGATCAGGGATTGGAGAGGATGTTCGCGCATGGTGGCGAATTGGACGCTTCCCCGGGTGAGGAGCAGGTTCTCAATGGAGAAGGTTCCGGTCAATAGACGGGAGAGATCCAGTTTCCCCCCCTGGAGGGAAAAGTTGTTACGGTGACGCAGGTGGGTCCGGTCTCGTATGGGATCGAATCGATCGCGGTCGCTGTAGAATACGTCGCCGTCTTCGACGCTCATGGTCCCGTTGTATAATGTGATATTGACGGATTGGACAATCGCGGTTTTCGCGAAATAAATAGCTCCGGCATATTTTTCTCCATTTTCTCCATCCTTGTTGATCCAGACAACGTTGTCGCGGGAGGATACGGATTCGTAGTATGTGCCATCTTCTGATTTCCTAATGTTGAGGCCGCGAATGCCCCCACCAAAGTAGATGGTACGTCCTTCCTTGGCTTCCAGGTAATTGTGGTTCAAATATCCATGTAGATTAGACGGTATTTCTTCAAAGTTGAAGATGGAGTTCAGATAAATATCGTTGGGACCTTCGATATAATCCGCTCCATTGTGTTCATCGCCAAAATGACTGTGCATCGTATTATTGGAGAAAAACACATCCTTCTGATCAGCTCGTATGGTCAGGATGTGTCGGTTGATGATGGCTCCCCCTAGATCGGAACGGTTGCTGTAGAAGTCCGAGTCAATGATTTGGACTGTTCCGGCCATATTGGCTATGGCCCCTCCTCCCACCGAAGTCTCGTTTGAATTGGGATATTCCATATCCTCTACGGCGTCATTGCCCCAGAACAGGCTGTTTTTGATGTAAAGTGTTCCAACATCAGATGTGCTTCCGTTGGCAATGGCGCCCCCAAATCCTCCGTGATTGCGGTTGTTGATAAACTGGACATTGTCCAGATGGGCGAGAGCACCCTGTACCAAGAGGTTGCCTCCGGAGGATGCTCCATTGTACAGGCCGGCTCCAAAGCCTCTTCCTCCTTTAAAAATCATGGTATTGTTTTTAATGACGCTGTCGGTGAGGGTGAGTTCCGGCATGGAAGAGCTAAAAGAGTCGGAATTATAAATTGCCAGCCCGTATCCTGTTCCGACACTGTCGGAAATAGTGACGCGATCCAAGGTTGCTTTCCCGTGGTTGGTGACAATTCCCTTGCCAATGGTATCGTAATACTTCCCTTGGAGAGTTCCATTCATGAGTGTTAACGTAGAAGACTCTTTGATTTGGATACCCCATTGGAGTTTGTCGGAAACCGAGCTTCCTGTTTTTCCGAAAGTAATCTGATGGCCCTCAAGATCGATTAGAAGATCTCCGTTGTTGAGTGAAACTGAAGATGTTGTCTTGAGGTTGGTCGCCAGGATATAACTGTTGGACCCGCTATTATTGTTGACGGCATTAGCCCAGGATTCAAGAGAATCAATGACCTCTTGCGCATCGGAGATGTATGCAAAAGGAGCACAGGCAAGGAGAGGTAGATATTTAATGTTCATTGGGACATATTTGTTGTTTATGGGTAATGGAGAATTAGCGGATTTCAAAACCGCTAAAATTTCTATAATTAGCTTATTGTTAGTGATATTACAATGCGCGGACTCTATGGATGTACCGCTTTAGGATTCGTGACTGGAGCCGAATCGCAACTGATAATAAAAAAGATATTAACGAGAAAAAAAATACTTGTGCACGGTTTTGAAATCCGTAGCAAATAGATAGCAATTTCTATTTTTGACTATTTGATGAATCTTGTCGTAATAGTGCTAACATACTGATGAACAGACTCTAGAGATAGTGTGTTTCTCTCTGTTTTTGTCGATCGAGAGAACGATAATCGTTCAGAGACGTACGGTTCCGTCTTTTTCTCGTTGCCTGAATTCAGGAGCCATATGGCTCAACGTCAAAATGGATGGGAACTGTAATTTGGAGGATGCAACTCGAACATTCAACGAGTGCGTGGTACAATATTGGCAGAGTTCCGGTATCCATAGGCTCTGCGCCAAATCAACTTCATTTTGACGGAGGGTCGGATTTTTTACAAACGGAAGATCAATATAAGTTTCCCTTCCGGAGTACTCTCGTTTCTGGAAGAGAATATGAAAAAGGGTTGCCCCGCATGAGACGGGACAACCCTTGGATGAATTTCTTTCAGGAGAAGGGAAACCTTCCCGGGTGAGATTATTGAACGATGCCGAGGGGGGCGGTCGTCTTCCAGTCGCCGCGGGTGAAATCCGGGAAGACCTGCGGCATGCCGCCTTGGGCAACGGAGGTTTCGGAAAGCGGGGTTACGGCAGACCAGAAGGCGCCTTCGTAGACGTTTTGATCCATGGGTTCACCCTTGCGGAGGCATTCGATCATGCGGTAGAGCATGATGAAATCCATGCCGCCGTGTCCGCCCATTTTTTTGGCGAGGTCGCCGAGGCGCTTCCAGAGGGGGTGATCGTATTTTTCGTAAATCGGAGCAAGGGCTTCGTTGCCTTCGATCCATGCATGGTAGTTGCCGTTCCCCAGTTTTTCACCGGCTACGCGGGTCGGGAATCCGGCAAGCGTACCCAGGACGCCCTGGATGAGGTTCATGCGGGAGTAGGGGCGCGGACTGGTTTCATCCCATTCCACGAGGATAGTGCGTCCCATCGTGGTCTTGATGATGGATGTGTTCATGTCGCCGCCCTTGAAGTCGAGCTTGTTCCACTTGTGGTCGGCGGGGAAGTTCTTCTTGGCGAACAGGGCGCGTCCGATGGAGGGGCTTGAGAAGGAGACGAGGCGGCCGAAGTTATCATCCGTACGCGCGAGGTTCATGTACTGGGCAACGGGACCGAGACCGTGTGTCGGGTACAGGTTGCCATTGTGTTCGGCGTAGTGGTAGGTTCTCCATGAACCGGTGCCGGCATTGCCTTTACCGGGGGTGTCCTGATACATTTGTCCGCGGAGTTCATGGATGTAGGCGGCTTCGCCGTGCAGAAGGTCGCCGATGACGCCTTGGCGAACCATGTTGAGGAACATGAGCTCTTCACGCCCATAGTTGACGTTTTCCATCTGCATGCAGTGAACCTGGCAGGCTTCGCAGGTGTTGACGATGTCCCAGAGTTCGTCCATCTTGATGGCGATGGGGACTTCCGTGAATGCGTGGATGTGGTTCTTCATCGCGTCGCAGGTGATGCGGGCGTGCCATTCCCAGCTGGGGCAGATGATGACGGCATCCGGCTTGACTTCCTTGAACATGCGGAGGTAGTCCTGGTCGCCTTTGCAGAAGATGGGGGGGCGTTTGCCGGTCTTCTTTTCAACGGTGGCTGCGTTGTGTTCGCAACGGGCTTCGTAAAGGTCGCAAATGCCGACGACTTCGGCTCCTTCGATCGAGCACATTTGGCTGACGTGCATTGAACCGCGTTCGCCAACGCCGACGAAGGCTACCTTGACGACGTCAAGCTTGGGAGCGCGGAAGCCTCCCATATATTTGGAACCGGCGGGACGGGGTGTCCAATCGGTGGAGGGCCCGATCATGTCGGGATTGGGGACAACGATTTGGCCGGCGGCGGATTCCTGGGCTCTTGCAGGAGTGATGAGGCCTCCTGCGGCAATGGCTCCTGATGCCAGACCGAGAGTCTGGAGGAATCGACGGCGAGATGAAGATGTATCCATAGTTGGCTATTAGAATATGTGTGAGCGGGTCTCATAACATAAAACGATCGGGAATGGAAGGATCTTTCGTGAAATTGGGCAAAATGACTTATTCTTTTCAAAAAAATGGAAGGGAACTCTCTCCTGGATCTCTTGATTGTCTACCGGCTTTTTCCATTCATTGTGACCGCTTGATTCAGAAAAAAAGCGATTGTGCGGATTTTTGTTGTCTCCATTCGGGGAATTGCTAAGATACTGGGCACTGAATTCATTTTCCCCCTCTTTCACAACCTACTGATCAGATCTCTTCCAATATGAAACTCAGACTACCTCTCATGCTGGCAGCTGCCGTTATGGCCTGCTTCTCTCAAATGGAGTCCTTTGCCGCCAATAAATTTCTGGATGGCGTTACTACGACCATTAATGCCTCGAACTTTGACGCCATGAAGGCGGATCTGGGAGAGTTATGCGCAGGAAAAAATGTATCTGCCAATATGACGGAGGGCATTACCACCAATCTGACGCTGGACTTTGCCGGCAAGACGTGGGACAAGGAAATCAAGGGAGGTAACTATCTTTCCGGTAATTATACGTCCAAGGTCACATCGGCAAATTTGACTTTCAAAGCGGGTACGTTTTCTGCTGCCGTCTTCGGAACCGGGAACTATACGAATAGCGGTGGTTCCTACGAAGTGGGAAGTACGAATATTACTGTTGAGGGCGGGACTTTCTCTTCCCGTATTTCTCTCGGCGGCTGGAGTACAGCATCGACAGGCAAGCCGATAGAAATCGGAACCGCTAACTTGATTGTGACGGGGGGGACGTTTACCGGGAACAACCAGGGTCTATATGGTCTTGGTCGTTCGGCAGGTTCTTCCAAGGAACATGTTCAGAACGTTAATTTTACGATTGGTGCGGCACCGGTATTTTCCGCTACGGGATTCATCATTTCCGGAGGCGGATATGAACCCGCAAATGCCGGTACGGCCGACCATAAAAAGCTGACGCTTGACGGAACGAACAATGTGGACCAGTTTAAGACAGTTCTTTTCAAGGAGTGGGACGAAATCAGCGTGATCAATGGCGGTAACGCCTCGATATACTCTTTTGACAACAGTGGTAACAGCAACGGTACTACTGTCATCAAATCCGGTGCCGGCACCCTGACCCTCGTGAATGCCATGACGTCTTTGACGAACGGTTTCACCTTGCAGGAAGGGACTCTGGTTGCCAATGTGGCCGGTGCACTCGGTACGAACGGCAAGTTGACTGTCTCCGGACGCGGTACTATCCAAGGGGTATCGGATGCTTTCAAGAATATTACATTGCAAACCGGGGCCTATTTGACTGTCGGGATTGATGCAAATCTTCTCGCTCCGACTTCTTTGACGACGACGGGAACGGCGTCCATCCAGGGTAACGTTGCGTTTGCCGCCGATTCCAATATCAGGCTGGCCGATCTTTTGACTATCACCGGATCGGTGGCATTTGACGGTCCGGCGACTGTGAACCTCGTTGATTTCAAAGGTGGTAGTCTGGTTGCCGACCGAGAATACGAATTGATACGTGCCGGATCGTTGCCTGGTTTCAATCCCAGCAATCTGGGGCTGATCAATTACAACCTGAGCGGGTATGTTCCTACTGTGTGGAGTACGACAGGGAGCATTTCCTTCAAATTGACTTTGTTGAAGACTTCCCTTCAGTGGGGAGGGACTGGTTCTATTTGGAGTACTTCTTCCGGTGCCGATTGGACGATTCCCGGTGGTGGGGCTGCCATTTATGTGGATGGTTCCGGTGTAACGTTCGGCGATTTGGCCCCGGGAGGCATTTCCGATGTGAGAATTACGTCGAATGTGGCGCCTGCTCAAGTAATTGTCGATGCTGAAACGACGAATTACACGTTTAGCGGCAACGGAGCCATTATCGGATCGACAAGTCTTGAAAAGAGCGGCTCCGGAACATTGACGATCAATACTGCCAATAAATATACGGGAGGAACGGTGATTTCCGGCGGTACAGTGATCAGCAACAATCTTTCCGGACTGGGCTCGGGCAGTATCTCCGTCTCCGGGACGGGTGCTGTGAAGATCGGTGGAGACGGAACGTTGGCCAACAACATCACTCTTAAAGACGCCGGATCGAAGCTGTATCTCATCGGAGGTGGCGATATCCAGCTTTCCAGTACAGTGACGGGGGATGGTTCCATGACGGTCGCCATGGATTCCCAGGACAAGGTTGTCACGGTAGACGGATCCAAAAACTATGCGGGAGGGACAACGATTGAGAAAGGTACCCTTTCCATTTCGGCATTGGATGCTCTCGGGACGGGTGATATTACCATCAATGGCGGCAAGCTTCTCGTCAATGCCAACGGAACCTTCGAGTATACGATCCTCGGTGGAGAGAACGATGGAGGTGTCCTTGAATTCGGCAAGGGCGTTGCCAGTGCGACTACAAATTACAATAAAGGACTGACGGGAAACCTCGCTCTTATTTACAGTGGTACAAGCGATTTGAATATTAAGACGGCAGCATTGATCACAGGTAATAATTATACCTATACTGGCGGTACATGGATCAATTCCGGGCGCCTGGTGTGGGGATCTGGTTCTCAAGCTACGACTGGTGCTCCTACTTACAGGCTTGGTACGGGAGCGATTTCTATCGCGAACAGTGCTACTTTGTATATTCACTTTGGCGGAACGAAAGGTTCGTATACGGATCGTGTTCTGGTTCCCAATGCTATCAATCTGGCTAATGGATCAACGCTTCATGTCCAGGATGGCATGGTTGATTTTACAGATACACTCCATGTTGATGGCTCTGCAAAAATGACTATGAACTGGTCCAAACAGCAGGTGTGGCTGCGGAAGCTTTCTGGGGATTCCCTGGCAAACTTGAGTCTCTATGGATCAACCTCAGAAGCTGGCAACCCGGATTTCTATATAGCAGATAGTGGTACGAGCGGTTATGCCGGTACGATTACCGTGAATGGTCCTACGGGAGGAACGGCTGCTGATACTCATCGTACGGAACTTGTGTTGCAAACGGACCAAGCTCTTAATTCTGCAACGATCAATCTGCAAGGTTCCGCCAATGGACCGGCTTTGTTGGTTTTGGCTACGGAGAATGCAACGATCGGTGGGCTTGACAGCAATACGACAGCAAAAATTCTTCGTAATGGGACGCAGGCGACTACGACTCTGCTTGCCTTTAATGCTCCGTCTCTTGCGGAGAAATCAGCTACATTGACGATCAATGCCAAATACGGCAGTAAATTCAACGGTACGATCGGAAGCAAGATATCCCTTGTCAAGGATGGTTCCGGAGTGTTGACTATTAATAGTTCCAGCGCGGAGTTCGACGGAAATCTGACCCTTAAGAACGGTTCCGTGTTTTTGGGCATGTCCGATTCTCTCGGTGCCATGGGGACATTGAACCTGACGGTTGCTGGAGGTAACCAAATGCAGTCTACTTTCGGTATGTCAACAACCGGCAGTAGTTACACGGTGAAAACGTTGAATTTGCAGTCTGGTCATTTAAATATTTCCGGAATCGGTACGGCTGGTTCTCTGGAAGTTGCTGCAGACGGGCTGACTTTTGCGGGCGGAACCGGTATTGTTATGGACATCGGTTCAATTCAGGATCAGCTGAATTTGAATCAGAGCGTCGATTTTGGCGGTCAACGTTTTGTGCTCGGCCTTTCCTGTTTCAACACTCAAACAGGAACGAACTATACGGTCATGAGAACGACTGGCTCGTTTTCTAATATCAACGATATCGAGCTCGATTTTCAAAGCCGAGGAGCTAGCGGTACTTTGGTATTGTCTGGAGAGAATAATACAATCCAGGTACATATGCTGACAACGGGTTCGTCGTCGGAATTGACCTGGGTTGGTACGTCCGGGAATAACCAGTGGATCACGAAAGGGGGAGTAGATAACAATACACCATGGACCGGAGGGGCTAAGGGCGATAACCAATTTTACCAGAATGACAGTGTGATTTTTGGCTCCACTGGCGAAAGAAACGTTGAAATTGTTGGCAATGTCGTTCCGAACGCCATCCGAGTGACTGGCGACGGTTATGTTTTTGGTGGTACAGGATCGATCATTGGCAAGGGAACCCTTTACAAGGAAGGTTCCGGTGATTTGACGATCAAGACGGACAACTCCTACACTGGCGGTACGGTTATCAGCGGCGGTCGCATTATTCTAGATGCCCGTGACGCTCTTGGTTCCGGGCCTATTACGTTTGACGGCGGCTCTCTCGTTTACGGAGACGGGGTTGGTACGGACTTGTCCGACAGACTGTATCAGGGGACAGGGTTCGTGAATGTCGATATTAACGGTAATAACGTTACCTGGGCGAATTCGTACGAATCCAGTTTTAACAAGACGTACAATATTTCGGATTCTGCAGGGAAGGACAGCAAGGGATCTCTGACGATTTCTAATATCAGCAGCGTGGCCAACATTATTTCCAACGGCGAAGGAACTAATGTCGTCTTGCAAACTTCCGGAGAACTTGATTCCATTGGAGGTAACGGCGATTTTACGACGAATTTGACAGGTAAGCTGACCATCGGTTCAATCCAGGGGGATGCGAAGACGGGTATTCCTGCATTTACGGGGAATTTGACAGTCGGTCCCGTTGTAGGCGGCGGTACGACATTCTGTTTGACTCTGGACTCTGCAAACACGGCTACGACCCGTTTCGGTCTGAACATTCAGGCAACCAACACCGGAAACGGCTTGGATCTTTCCAATGCCATGAATGGGAAGACTCTTTACTTGAACAAACTCGAAGGTACCGGCGTTATTTCTTTCAGGGAAAATAATGATTCGAAAGTACAGACGACGGTCGACCTGTTGCTGACGGAAGATACGACATGGTCCGGGCGCGTCTATATCGGTGAAGCCAACGATAACACCCACATCATTAATCTGACTCTGACCAGTGGAGTGCCAGCCGGTGAAAAGGTGCCCGTCTTTACGATTGCCGGGGATAACGTTTCCTACTGGAACAACGGAGAATTAGCGTCCGGAGCCGGAAAATTGACAATTTCCGACGGGGGCTACATCAAGTTCATTGACGGTGGCGTCTGGGGAGGCAACATCAGTATTTCCGATTCCTCAACGGTCGAGTTCGCGTGGGATGAGAATCGTACATATGTCGGTACTCTTTCCGGTAGAGGTACAGTGTTGTATACCGGAGCCGGAACGTTGACGATTAACAATTCGTCGGTGTTTACCGGAACGTGGAATCTCGAATCCGGAACAATCGTCGCCGGCATTGACAATGTGTTCTCCGGAGGAGCCACTGTGGTGATTAACGGAGGCAATCTGAGTTTGAACGACAAGACCGCCAATTGCGTGGTCAATTGGGATCATGGCGATTTCACCGGCTACAAGAATTTCAAAGGTAGTTTGACGATTGACCAGCTTCCCGATGCTAATGGAAACTATGTTCATAACGCGGTCATGTATAAGTTGCCCGGGTTCGACGGGTCGAAGCTGACGTCGGTTAACGTAGGGGTTAACTCCGCTATCGATGAAGTTTCCGTCATTTCCGGTATTGAAGGCAATGTGACCTTGAATTACAACGGCAAGGGTACGACGCGTTTCGGCGTATCGTCCAAGATGGTAGGCAATACTGTCGCTCCTCCCGCTTCGAATGCGGCATTGCATGTTTCCTCCGGTTCTACCGTGACGATCAACGGCAACCTGACGCTTGACCTGACGATGGAAGCTGAAAACGTTCTACTCAATGCCTACCTGGCCAGCCCGCGCAACGATTACTATATTCGTCTTGTCTCCGGCGGCCTGGTGTACTCCGGCGATACGATCTTTAATGCGAACTTCGGCTTGTTCAACGACATTTACCGTGGAACCAAGACGATGTCCGATGGGTCTCTGCAGCTGATTTTTGCAGAAGAGACGACCCGCCTTGTGCTTCATGAAGGCAATCAGTACCGTTACGATATTACTTCCTATGGCCAGATCGATGCCTTTACGGGTGTGACGTTGATGGGAGATTCCGTTCTTTCCATCAATATTACGCAAGCTCCGCCCAATGCGGATGGCTTGATTATCCGCGATCTTGAAGCGGGTAGCGCAAATGCCCTGGTGAAGACGGGCGATTCCGATGCGAATGCCAATAGCTTGATTTCTTTCGAGAAAAAGGCTGATCAGAAGTCCGTATTTGCGGGTTCCATCCTTGGCAAGGCTCAACTTGCCAAAATCGGCGACGGGTTGTTCCATGTCGGTGGGGACGTCTCCGGTTCCGCGCTGACCGTGAAGGAAGGATCCATGTTGATAGGCGGTTCCCTGAATGTTTCCGGTACGACCGGCTTGCAGGAGGGTACGGAATTGACTGTTCAGACCCGCATGGATTCCAATATCACAACCATCAATAACGATGCCAAGCTGAATCTCAACGGCTCTGAAAACAATGTAGGCAACCTGACGATGGCAGGTAAGGCTTCCATGAATCTCGGTCTTGCCGCCAATGCGAATGTCGGCATGCTGACGATGACTGAGGAGTCTGTTATTACGGTGAACCAGGGTAATCTGGCCGTGAACGGATCCGTTGATCTGCTCGGTTCCATCCAAGGCACGGGTACGTTGACGGTTAACGATGGCGTGCTTACCAATCCTGAAAATATCGAAGCCGGGCAGTTCCTGGTGAATCTCAAGAACGGCACTTCCTCCATGATTGTGAAGACGGCTACGATGCCGGACTTCCGGGGGTTGAGCGGCCTCGGTTCTGTCGAACTTCAAGGTTCCACCTTGTTGATCAGCGGTGACGGCGGCGATTACTCGGGCAATATCGTGGGTTCCGGCGTGATTCGCAAGACGGGTGTCGGAACGCAGAAGATTACCGGGAACGGTAATGAAATGGTTGCCATTGAAATGGGCGATGCCAAGGACAAGACGAATACGCTTATCCTGAGCAATGCGTATTCGACGATGAATTATCGTGCCCTCTCTGTTGGCGATGCAGCGAACAATGTAGCCAATACGTTGATTGTCGAAGGTTCTCTCCAGACTCCCGAAACAACGGTTTCCAAGAATGGCGTGCTTTCCATCGGCAATGAAAAATACGAAAACAACCCCTATCCGAGCTTGATCAAGGGCCAGCTGACCACGGACAAGTTGACGATGGAACGTGGCGGTACGGTTTCTCTGGCGATGGACAAGGCTCAGATCGATACTCTGGCTCAGACCTCGTCGACGATCCTGAACGTGAAGGAAATGCATCTTCCGGCCAACGGTTTGACGGAACTCAACCTGAACACGCTGGGCAGCCAGTTCGACTGGAAGGGATCGGAATATACGATTAATCTGATGACGGCCGAAAGCGGATTGACCGAAGGTTCTCTCTCCCAGATTGACGTGACGATGTCCGGTCTGCTGGGGAACAAGAATTTGGAATACTTCATTTCCGGCGTGACGCTCAAGGATGGCAAGACCGTTCAGGTGAAGGTTGTTTCCAGCGGCAGGAACGGGATTCTCCGCTATGCCAATTCGAACAACTCCACCCAGGCCGCACAGGCTCTGTGGGCGGCTCGTTACGCCTTGAACGGCGGCACGACGCTTAGCAACATCATCGACGCCGTGATCGCCGCCGAAACGAAGTACGGCATGACAGCCGACCAGGCTACCGCGACACTGTCCGCCGTTGCCGGGAGTTCCGTGACGGCTCTGGTGGGATCTCAGCACGATGACCTCCTGCAGCAGGTCAAGTGGGTTCGCAACCGCGTTGCTCAAATGGGGCTTAATCCGGACGTGAACTATGATTCCGCTCCCTACGTCAATGCCTGGGTTCAGGCCAACGGCGGTTACGGGAAGCTCTCCTCCAGCGGAGACAAGGCCGGTTACACGATGGACACCTGGGGTGCAACTCTCGGTTGCGATGTTGACATCAACTCCCACCTCACGGTTGGCGGCGCGTTGACGGCAAATCGTTCCAATCTGTCCACTTCCGGCTATGACAATGGATCCGGAGACAATGATGGTACGTATTTCAACCTCTTCCTTCGCGGGCAGAAGAAGGCCTGGGGCCATACCCTGATCTTCACTACCGGCTGGAATGATGCGACGATGAACCGCACGATGAACGTGCCGGGACTGGATCCGATCCATACGCAGGGTTCTACCTCCGGCAGCAGCTTCGGCCTCTTCTATGAAGCCACGTACGACATCAAGATGAACGAAGAAAAGGGTACGATCCTTCAGCCTCTGGCCAGCCTTGGCCTGTATTCGACCAAGATGGACGGCTACACCGAAACGGGTGCCGGCGATGCGTCCCTGAAGGTTGACGGCCAGGATGCAACCTACGGACGTGCCGCTCTCGGCGCCCGTCTGATGGGGCTTATCGGCGACAACATCTTCGGCCGCGATGCCCTGGGTGAAGTCCGTGTCCAGGTTGTTCAGGACTTTGGCGACGAAACCAATAAGGCTACGGTATCCGCCCTTGGCATGCCGGCTGTTCCGATGAATATCGAAGGTTCCAAGGTGGGCCGCACCGGTCTTCAATTTGGCGCGGGCCTGGCGATTCCGGTTGGTCAGCAGAGTTCCGTTTACGGTGACGTTGACTGCGATATCCGCAGCCGCCAGAGCGGGTTCTCGGGTAACATCGGTTTCCGCTACACGTTCTAATCCGGGTAGATTGCCGTGAGAACATTTCCGGGCCGGTTCGCTCTTTTGCGGACCGGCCCGATTTTTATGGGCAATACCGGCCGTCCCGGTGCGAAGAAGCCGGATTATAAATTGTCGGGATGAAATACATTCTCATTGATTGATCGAGGCAATGCGGCACATAATGCTTTCATGAAACGATTGGATCAACTGACCGCCTTTTTGCGCTTTCCGAGTATTTCCGCCCAGAATGTTCATGCTTCGGATGTGAGTGATTGCGCTGACTGGCTGGTGGATAAATTATCTTCCATGGGATTTGCCGCCCGCAAATATGCGACTCCCCTGCATCCGGTTGTCGTAGCGGAAGGCCCGAAAGTTCCGGGCAGGCCGACTGTGTTGATCTACGGACACTATGACGTCCAGCCGGTGGATCCGCTTGACGAATGGAAATCCGATCCGTTTGAACCGGAAATCCGCGGAGAGCGCCTGTATGCACGCGGGGTGTCCGACGACAAGGGAGAAATCATGGCCCACATTCTGGGAGTGGAGGAATTGATGGCTCAGGAAGGGGGGACGCTTCCTCTCAATGTTAAATTTATCTTTGAAGGAGAGGAAGAAGTCGGCAGCGTCAATCTTTCTGCGTTTTTGCAGGAACACCGCGATGAATTGGCCTGTGACGTGGTTGTCGTTTCCGATACGGGGATGGTAGCTCAGAATCTGCCTACGCTGTCCTATGGTTTGCGCGGAGTAACGGGGGTGGAAATTGTCGTGCACGGGCCGGAGGCCGATCTCCATTCCGGTATTTTTGGAGGAGCCGTTTCCAATCCCGCAACGGTGCTCTGCCATTTGATCGACTCGTGTCATGATGCCGACGGTCGTGTGGCTGTCGAAGGTTTTTACGATGGTGTGGCTGCACTGGAAAACTGGGAGAGGAACATGTGGGGCAATGTCCAGGGCATGTCCAATGCCGATATCGCACGGCTTGTCGGTGTGGAAACGCTGATGCCGGAAACCGGCTATACGGGGACCGAGTGCATTTACGCCCGGCCGACTCTTGAAATCAATGGTCTCGGAAGCGGATACCAGGGTGAGGGCAGCAAGACGATTATTCCCTCGTCCGCGTTTGCCAAAATTACTTGCCGTACTGTTCCGGGACAGGATGGCGCGCGTATCCAGGATCTATTGGAAGCCCATTTCCGTCGCCTGACTCCTCCTTCGGTCAAGCTTGAGTTCCGCCGCCAGCACGTCAGTACTCCGTATTTGTGCGATCCCAAGTCTTCATTCAGTCGCGCCGCGCAGGAGGCTTTGGAGGAGAGTTTTGGAGTGAAACCCGTCCTCGTGCGCGAAGGGGGCAGCATCGGAAGTATCACGGAGTTCAAGGACATCCTCGGCGTGGATAGTTTGCTGATCGGCTTGTGCCTGCCTGACGCCCGCATCCATTCTCCGAACGAGAATATGCCCGTTGAACTGTTCAACAAGGGCGTGGAGATGAGCAAGTGCCTGTTGCGCCGCCTTGCCCAAGTGCAACTGTCGTGAGTTATTCTGCAATCTGATCCCTTTCCCATCACGATGATTCCTGCTGTCCGCGTCACCAATCTGCATAAACAATTCCTGACCCCATGGGGCAGACCGGGAGTCTATGCCCTCAAGGGGGTTTCCCTGGATGTCGGCGAGGGAGATGTGTACGGTTTGATCGGCCCCAACGGCTCCGGGAAATCGACATTGATGAAGGCCTTGCTGGGATTGGTCAAGCCGACGGAGGGAACCTGCTCGATATTCGGCATTCCCGGTACGGATCCGGACAGCCGCAACAAGGTGGGATTCCTGCCTGAGAATCCGTATTTCTACAAGTTTCTGACAGGAGCCGAGACTGTGGCTTTCTACGGGAAGCTGTGCGGTTTGAAGGGAATCGCCTTGAAGGAGAAGGTTGCGGAACTGCTTGATCTGGTCGGGCTGGAAGATGCGGCCGACAGGCGTCTTGGTGGGTATTCCAAAGGGATGCTTCAGCGCATAGGACTGGCTCAGGCTCTTGTGCAGGACCCCCGGTTGGTGGTGCTGGATGAGCCGACTGCCGGTGTCGACCCGATCGGCTCCCGTGCGATCCGCGACATTATCCTGAATTTGAAGAAGCGCGGAATGTCGGTGTTCCTCTGCTCTCACCTTTTGGAGCAGGTGCAGGAGGTATGCGACCGCGTCGGTATCATTTACAAGGGGGTGATGATTGCGGAAGGTTCCGTCGATGAACTGACGCGCGATTCTTCCCGGACGGAGATTCTTCTGGATCATGCGTCGCCTGAATTGATCGACGGGATCAAGCGGCTGGTGGCCGAGGATCCTTCCGTGACTCTGGAGAGTACGGGACATCCTCGCAATTCTCTGGAGCAAGTGTTTTTTGCGAGCCTTGCCAAGTGGATCAAAAATTCTGAGAAAAAGGACTCCGAATAGGAGGACTCCCCAGGATATCTCGTTTCCTCCTTTCCTTACAGGGGCACGAGCAGCCATTCGCAATACCATGCCCACAGCTCGTAGCCGCCCAGAATCCAGATGGCGGCGGCGAATAGCAGGCAGGGCCCGAAGGGGATCGGTTTCCCGAATCCGATGCGCCCTGCCAGACCGGCAATGATACCGGTGAGGCTTCCGGCAACGAGGCAGAAGAGGACTCCCTCCCATCCGCAAAGTGCGCCGATCATCATCATGATCCACGCATCTCCGTAGCCCATGGCTTCCCGGTTGGCTTGAATGTGTTCCAGCGTGCCGGAGGCAGACTTGATGGATTCGATGAGGAAGATTGTCCCGTCACCGGAGACGATGCGGTTCTGGTACAGGGTGAATGTATCCCCGGGAACGGAAGATCCGTCAATTTCCAACTGCGCTGCCGTGAAAATGGCCCGGTCGCTGTCGCGGGAGAAGAGATCGGACCAGGTGTAGTCCCCGTCGGGAAGCACCAGCGTGAGTTCTTCTTCGTCGGTGGACGGCTCGCGGAGTTCCCACCGGCTCCCGACTGGAAAGTCCCGCTTCCATGTGCCGAAGAGCTTTTTCCCCAGTTCAATGACGAGACGAATGCCGATATAGCCAGCGGCTGCTCCGATGAATGAGGCTTCGAGACGTTCGGTCAGGAAAGGAAGTTCTTCCATCCAGGGGGGAGAGAGCAGAGCGGCAGACACTCCCAGAAGTCCGGCGATGACCGTATCTCTTGGGAAGACGATCATGTGTTCGGCGTCGATGAAGGCGATGGCGATTCCCATGGCTGTCCATCCCAGCAGGGGGACGAGGAGCAGAGGGGATTCGTCCTGGCAGACATAGGCGGCCGCTGCAAAGAGCAGTGCCGTCATAACTTCGACTATCCAGTACCGGAAGGAGATCCGGCTATGGCAGTTGGCGCATTTTCCGCGCAGGATGAGCCAGCTGGCGACGGGAATGTTCCGGTACCAGGGGATGGACTTTTTACAGGCCGGACAGAAGGAGCGCTTCGGTTCGTTGATGGAGAGGTTCCTGGGCAGCCGGTAGATGACGACATTGAGAAACGACCCGATGCATGCGCCGATCAAGGCGCAGGCGGCGGGCAGGAACCAACAGGGAAGGTAGTCCGGCATGATGGAGGGGGATGATTGCGGAGGAGGCTCTTCAGGCTTCGGGGTATTCGTTGATGCGGTCGATCAATGTGCGGAGGCGTCCGTAGCTGGAACGGTTGAAGGTGAAAACAAGCCGGGGCATGTTGAAAATGAGAGGTTCGTCGTCTTCTTCCGGAAGGGCGTCGCAGAGCGTGATGGAACCATCCTGAATGATGTCCGCAAACTCAAGCTGGAGTCTGGATATCCATTCCTGGCTGATGGGGGTGTTGAGGCGGATGCTGATGATGTCGCCGATGAAACGGTACGAGTGGAATATTTTGTAGAACTGGTCAATGTGGTCGATGGCATCTTGAGGGCTCTTGGTCAGATAGATGAAGTCCATGTCATCGTTGGAAATCAGGCCGGATTCGAGCAATTCTACTCGGATAAATCGCAACCAGTTGATCCAGAATGTCTTGCCTGGTGAATCCAGGAGGACGAGAGGGAAGATGGACGCCTTGCCTGTTTGGATGAGCGTCAAGGTTTCAAAGACTTCGTCCATGGTGCCGAATCCGCCGGGGAAAGCAACCATGGCATCGGCCTGCGATACGAAATTGAGTTTCCTCGTAAAGAAATAGTGGAAGTTGACGAGCCTCTCGCTGTCTTTGACAATGTGGTTGGAATGCTGCTCGAAGGGAAGCTTGATGTTCAGTCCGAAAGAACGCGTTACGCCGGCTCCTTCATTGCAGGCCTGCATGATGCCCGGTCCTCCCCCCGAGATGACCATGTAGCCGTGTTCCGCCGCTTCTCTGGAAAAATCCAGGGCGGTTCGATAGGCCGGTTCTTCGAATTTGATGCGTGCGGAGCCGAATACCGTGATTTTACGGATATGACGGTAGGGGGCGAATACCTGGTCGGCTTTCAACATTTCATATACTGTGCGGACCATGAGGGCGTAGTCATGCTGGGGAAGATCGGACTGTGCCATGACGGCGCCCAAGGTGATCAGGGACTGCAGGTAGCGGGGATCGAAAGTCGTTGATACCCTTTCCGAAAATTTTCTGATTTCTTCATCGAGCTCATCGACGCCTGTCGTAAGGCCCTTTTCTTCCAGGGCGGTGGCTCGTACGCAGAGGATGTCTCGTTCATTCAGGAATTGGGGTTGTTTCATAAAGGAGTGATCTATTCTCCCTCTATAAATGCCCTAAACAGGGCGGTAAGTCACAGATTTTTTTTATACAGAGAGAAAAAGTGTTGATTGTTTTCCGTGTCAGGCTAGAGTTTCCGCCACGCGAGTTGTCATTAAAACTTGCCGTAGGTCCTCCCAGGGAAGAGGTTAACTCATTCCCGGTCAGCTCGCCAGGAGGGAAACCCGGTAAACCCAATACGACCATGTCGGATCAAGAAAACATACAGGATGAAGTGACGGTTTTGAGCCGTTTCGAAGTGCCTAGCCATCTCGAAAAGATCGAAGACCCCGAAAACCCCAACCGTCTGACCTTCGTTGCCGAACCGTTTGAAAACGGATTCGGGCATACTCTCGGCAACTCCCTGCGCCGCGTACTTCTCGGCTCGCTGGAAGGCGCTGCCATTACGTCCGTTCGCATCGCCGGTGCGCAGCATGAATTTTCCTCTCTTCCCGGCGTTGTGGAAGATGTGACGGAAATCATCCTCAACCTCAAGAAGGTCCGCTTCAGCCACACGAGCAAGGAACCCCGACTCTTGACCCTCAAGGTCCAGAAGGAAGGGGTCGTCACTGCCGGTGACATCTCCGACGATACCGTTTACAAGGTCGTTAACCCCGAACAGGTCATTTGCCACCTGGACCAAAACACTCTTTTCGATTGCGAATTCGAAGTGCGCGTCAGCCGCGGCTTCAAGACAGGTGAAGAAAACAAGCAGCCCGACATGCCCATCGGCGTGATTCCGATCGACTCGATCTTCTCCCCCGTGACCCGCGTGAAATATTCCGTCATGAATACGCGTGTCGGCCACATGACCGACTTTGACAAGCTGACGCTGGAAGTTTGGACGGACGGCCGCATTTCTCCTGCCGACGCTATGCTTCAGGCTTCCGCGATTCTTCGCCACCACCTGGACGTGTTCGTTAATTACGACGATAGCAAGGTTAGCTTCGAAGAAGCTCCCGCCGCCGTGCAGGACGAAGAAACCGCTCGCCTCCGCAAGCTTCTTAATATGAGCGTCAACGAAATTGAACTTTCCGTTCGTGCCGCCAACTGCCTCAACAATGCCAACATCACAACGGTTGGTCAGCTGGCCATGAAGAGCGAAAGCGAAATGCTCAAGTACCGCAACTTCGGTAAAAAATCCCTCAACGAAATCAAGGAAAAGCTCGCAGACCTCGGTTTGTCTCTTGGCGTCCAGGTTGATCCTTCCCTCCTGAACGGACCTGCTCCGCAGGCCAAGACCCGTATCGGAGTCGAAGAGGAAAGTCCCGTAGGCCTTGCCGACCTGATTGCACAGAATATCGAAGACGACGAAGATTAATTAAACTTAACGCAAAACCTAACAGAAACACATTACCATGAGACACGGACGTAAAATCTCCAAACTTCAGCGCAATGCTTCCCACCGTCGCGCTCTGCTTGCCAATCAGGCAGTCAGCCTGATCCTGCATGGCCGCATTACGACGACGCTTGCCAAGGCCAAGGCCCTGCGGCCCTATGTTGAAAAGCTGATTACGCTCGGCAAGCGCGGCGACCTGCATGCCCGCCGCCTGGCCATCGGTACGATTCACAACACGGAAGCCGTCAAGGTGCTTTTCGGCGCCGTTGCTACGGCCTGTGCCGAACGTTCCGGCGGTTACTGCCGCATCGTCAAGCTGGGACAGCGCATGAGCGACTCCGCTCCCATGGGTATGATCGAAATTATCGATCTTCCCCGTGAAGAGAAGACGGAAGAAGTTGCCGCTACTGCGACGACGGCTACTGCATAAGTATCCTTCCGGTCGAATAAGCCGGATTTCTTTTCTACAACCTCCTTTCTGCATGTTGCAGAGGGGAGGTTTTTTTGTGAGGAATATGCCATACAGGAGGCATTTGGAAGAAATCGTTCTGACAAGGCAGTCAAAGAGCGATGCTTTCATCTAGAAGTAGTTGCCGGATTTGCGGGCGAGGATTCAATTTGACAGGAGGGCCTCAATATGCCATGTATTAACGGGTTCCCTTATTTGCTAGTATGAAGAACAGATCCTTTTCCCGCCACGTGTTCCGGGGAGGCGCCATCGCCTCCTTTTTGGTGATTGTTATGATTGGTGCGATCCTGTGGGGAGCTTATTATGTCTACCAGAATAAACAGGAGAGGGATAGGGCAGCCCGCATTGAACAGGCGGAAAAGAAAAAAGCCCAGCAGGAAAAAGTGCGCCAGGAAAACCTGCGTATTGCCCAGCAGGCGGAAGCACGCCGCAAGGAGAAGCTGGAACGCCAGAGGAAAATGAGCGAGGAAGCACGCCGCAAGGCTGATGAAGCCAAGAAGGAAGCTCTGAAAAAACAACAGGAGGAAGAGGCCCGCAGGAAAGCGGAGGAGGAAGAAGCCCGCCGCCAGGCCGAAGAAGATGCGGCACGCAAGGCAGAACAAGACGAAGGCAGCCAGGAGGAACCGGACTTTGATGCGCTTCGCAAGTCGGATTTTCCCAAGCCTTTCGAGAATAAGATGCCCGATTTGAGCAAGTTTTACCCCAAATCCGCGGACAAGATTCCCATGAATGAGGACAAGGTGATCGGGACGTGGTCTTGGGAATCCGCCGATAAATATACGGAATTGACCGATTTCCCGACGGAGTCTTCAAAGTGGAAGGATCGTTCCAAAGCGGCGGAAATGGTGGAAACTTATCAGAAATGGAGAGGACAGGATTCTCGGATTAAGGCGAGTCCGTCCGCCAAGGATTTTCCCGGATTGCCCGATGAAGGAGCCGAATTGGTGACGAGAACAGTGGAAATCGATTCTTCCATCGGAGGCTGGCACAGTACGGGATTGTATGCTCCTCCCGGGGCCAAGGTAACCTTCTCGTTTTCCGGTAGTGCTCCCAAGGGGCAGTTGAGTGTCCGTATCGGTTGTCATACGGACAACCTGATGAATGAGAAGACGACGGAATGGGCGCGTCTGCCAATTATCGGCAACAGTACGGGCGTCAACAAGGCCAGAGTGCATTTGGCTGATCCCAGCGGCGGCTTGGTGTATGTCTGCGTGAATAAACGCAACAAACAAGCCAAGACGTTCAAGGTGAAAATTTCCGGAGCAATTCCCGCTCCTCTCTACATCATGGGAGAAACGACCCCCGAACAATGGCAGGAACAGCTTGCTCAGACAAAGGCTCCCTGGGGAGAAATCCGCATGCCCCGGTTGGTTTTCACCATGCCGACGAAAAAATTAAAGGAATGCGTCAAGATCAAGGAAGTTGCGGAACTTCTTCAGAAATGCATGGCTCTTGAGGACTGGGTGGCCGGCTGGGATGATATGACCGACCGTATTCGTACTCCCATGCGTTTTGTCGTTGACCGGCAGATTTCCGTAGGTTTCGGACATTCGGGTTATCCTGCCATGGGGTATATGAGCTGGGCGGATGCCGTAGCGGACGGTTCCATTTTGACGGAAGGGAGTTGGGGGCTTTGGCATGAACTGGGGCATAACCATCAGGGAGCACCCTTTGCGATGGAAGGTCAGACGGAGGTATCCGTCAACATCTTCTCGCTCGTATGCGAGGTGATGGGAGTCGGAAAGAAACCCTATGCTGTCCGCGGCATGTCCCCGGATGTGATGGCTCCGGACATGTGTACGTATTTGACAAACAAGACGGCCGGATACAATGATGCCGAAAACGGGACCCAGTTGTTCCTATGGGGTGAAATCATGTATCATTTCGGTTGTGAATCGTTCCGTGAAGTGAACAAGGCTTACATCAAGCATCCCTACAAGAACGACAAGACATCGGATGATGAAAAGTGGAACTGGGTGATGAAGAATTTCGGTAAAGTGCTTCAGAAGGATTTGACCCTCTTCTTTGAAACCTGGAAACTTCCTATCAATAATTCTACCAAGGGCCAGTTGAAAAAATGGGAACACTGGCAGCCGACCAAGAACTATCCCGGGTGCTACCTCGGACTTGATGAGGGCGAAACTCCTTCCGAATAGGTCGAATTCAGGATGCGATCTTTGAAATAAATGATAAACGAAAAGGGGCTGCTCCGCTTGTTTGTGCGGAACAGCCCCTAAAATAATACAGAGAAAGTTTAGCGGATGGCAGCGAGGGCTTCTCGTGTGCGTCGTCCTATTTCTTCCCAGTTGGAGGTATCAATCAGGGATGCTTCACAGATCCAGGAACCGCCGCAGGCGACAACTTCCGGAATGGAGAGCCAGTTGGCGATGTTGTCGGCATTGATCCCTCCCGTCGGCATGATGCGGATGCCCGTGTGGCGTACGGCGGCCAGGATGGCCTTCAGCATTTTGGGACCGCCCGCCGGTTCCGCCGGGAAGAACTTCTGGAAAAGGCACCCCATTGTGAGGGCCTGGCAGATTTCCGATGCTGTGGCAATGCCGGGGGCAAAAGGCAGTCCGTCTTCCTGGGCTGCCTTGACGACGACGGGATCGAAACCGGGAGAAACGCCGAAGGTGGCTCCGGCTTTTTTGGCTCGGACGACTTGATCGGGAGTGAGCAGGGTACCTGCTCCGATCAGCATTTCAGGGACTTCCCGGGCGATGCGGACAATGGATTCTTCGGCAGCTTCCGTGCGGAAGGTAATTTCGATGCCGTTGCATCCGTTGTCCACAAGCGTACGTGCCAGAGGGACGGCTTTATCCGGATCGTTGAGAACAACGACGGGAACGAGTTTGAGAGAGGAAAGAGCCTCGATAATAGTTTTCATGATTTAGAAGTTAAAATAGTTTTTAGCGTTAAAGTAAGAAATATCACTGACCATGGTGCCGATGAGCTCCATATCGTCCGGAATGAGTCCTCCGACCATGTCGCGCCCGAGAACGCGGCATAGAATGCGGCGGAAGTATTCGTGGCGCGTGTAGCTGAGGAAACTCCGGCTGTCCGTCAGCATGCCGACGAAGCGGGAGAGAGTCCCAAGTTGACTAAGAGTTTCGAGGTGGTTGATCATGCCGTCCATCTGGTCCAGGAACCACCAGGCGGCTCCGTATTGCATTTTGCAGGGGCTGGAACCGTCCTGGAAACTACCGCAGAGAGCAGCCATGAGGGCATTGTCTCGTGGATTGAGGTTGTATAGGATGGTACGGGGCAGGGCTCCTTTTTGCGCGGAACGATCCAGGATTTTGGCAAGGGGAGAGGCGTAGTTGAAATCGGCGATACTGTCGAACCCGGTATCCGGACCAAGCGTTCGGAGGGCTTCTCCGTTCGGGTTGCGCAAGGCTCCGACGTGGAGCTGGCGCACCCAGCCGGAACGGGCATCCAGATCGGCGAAGAAGTCAATCATATAGTTGGAGAAGCGTTCGGCGTCTTTGACGGCGATTTCCTGTTCCTGGCGTGCTGCGGAGAAGATAGCGGCCGCTTCCTCGTCGGACAGCGATTCTTCATCCATGAATTCGAGGGAATGGTCGGAGAGCTTACAACCGTGGGCGGCGAAATAGTCGTGCCTGTCGGAGAGGGCTTGTTTGAAGGCTTCCAGCGAGTCGAGCTCTTTGCCGGCAGCTTGTTCGAGGCGTCCCGTCCAGGTATTCCATGTCTTGACGTCCTTGAGTGCTCTTGCCTTGTCCGGGCGGAAGGTCGGCAGGACTTTGGTGGAACAGTTCGATGCTGCGATACGGGCATGAGCCTCCAGGTTATCGGCAGGATCGTCCGTCGTACAGACGGTTTCGACTTTCATGGCACGCAGAATGTCCCGGACCCCCATGTCTCCGGCTTGGAGCATGGCGGCTGTTTGGTCCCAGATCGCGTCGGCTGTATCCGGCCCGAAGAGGACTCCGGTGATGCCGAAGGGACGGCGAAGTTCCAGATGTGTCCAATGATAAAGGGGGTTGCGAATGAGAAGGGGAACAGTTTTTGCCCAGGCATTGTATTTTTCCCGGTCGGACGCATTGCCGGAACAGAATTGTTCCGGAATGCCGTTGGTACGCATGGCGCGCCATTTATAGTGGTCTCCATCCAGCCATATCTGGGCGATGTTGGAGAACTGTTTGTTTTCTGCAATAGCTACGGGGTCCAGGTGTGAATGGTAGTCGATAATAGGCAGGTTTTCCGCATACTCGTGGAAGAGGGTGCGAGCCTGCGGCGTATCAAGCAGGAAATCGTCTGTGATCATGATATAAATACAGGAGGGGAATGCTGTTAAACGCCGGAGAAGGCGAGGAACCCGCCGTCGACGGGGATGGTAATGCCGGTGATGAATCCGGCTTCATTGGACACGAGGAACTTGAGGGCACCGCACAGGTCTTCCGGTTCACCGAAACGGCGCATCGGTGTTTTGGCGATTACTTTTTTACCTCGGGCCGTAGGAGTAACTCCATCCTGTTCCATCATCAGGAAGCGATTCTGGTTGGTGATGAAGAAACCGGGAGCAATGGCATTGACGCGGATGCCCATGGGGGCCAGATGTGTGGCAAGCCACTTGGTGAAATTCTCTACGGCAGCTTTGGCGGAACCGTAGGCACCGACTTTGGTGAGGGGCAGGAAGGCGGCCATGGAGGAGATGTTGACGATGGTACCTTGGGTCTTCGTCAACAGTTTGCCGAAGATCTGCGAGGGCAGGATCGTCCCGATCATGTTCAGGCGGTTAACGTACTCGAAGCCTTCCATATCCATGCCGAAGAATCCGTCCTTTTCCGGAGTGTCCGGGGTGCATTGTTCGGCGGGTGTAGTCCCGCGCGGATCGTTGCCTCCGGCTCCGTTGAGAAGGATGTCGAGTTTGCCCCAGGCGGCAACCAATTTGTCGCAAGCCTGTTCCAAGGCCGCCTTGTCAAGGACGTCTGCTGCGAGGATGATCGTCTGAGTCAGGCCTTCTTCCGCCAGTTGTTGCTGGAGTGCGACGAGTTTGGATTCTGTCCTGCCAAGAAGGGCTACCTTGGCTCCCGCCTTCAGGAGACTGCGGGCCATGACGGAGCAGAGGACTCCGGCGGCTCCCGTGACAACGGCTACTTTACCGACCAGGGGACGGCTGGATGCCAGTCCAAAAGCCAGGCCTCGCAATTCGGCTATGCCGATGACGCGTCCGCCGTACGAATATCCGGCGTAGCAGTGTTTTTCCAGATCGATGTCCATGAGCTTGCCATGGTCCGGGCGGACGGGAATTTCCGCACATTCTTCGCCGGTTTCGCGCCTGCGGGCTTCTTCGTTGATCAGGCACTGCATGGCATAGGCCATGTCCGTGTGACCGCAAAGATGGGTCCCCGATTCGCGGAAGGTATCGGGATTCTCTCCGTCATAGACAGTGTTGCGGAAGTGGGCGAAATAGACGCGGTCGGCGAATTTTTCCATTAGCAAGTGCGGGGCATTGCTGCGGAGACCTCCCAGCGAACCCGTACAGAGAGTGAAGCCCGAGTGCATGGACGGGACTTCCCGGATAAGTTGTTCCATGTCTGCCTCGTCGCTCATGATGCGCGGCAATCCGAAGATCGGACGGGGCGGATCGTCCGGATGGATAGCCATGCGAATTCCGGTCTCTTCACAGACTGGCATGATTTCGTTGAGGAAATCGTACAGATTGCGGCGGAGACGGGCATCGTCGATCCCTTCGTAACGAGCCAGCATTTCCTTGAATTGATCCGGCGTCAGGTCGTCTACAGTACCGGGGAGTCCGAGCAGGATGGAATCACTGAGTTGTTTTTTCTGCTCGTCCGTCATTGATTCGAAGCGGCTTTGCGCACGTGCCAGCGTGTCTTGATCGTAGTCCTTTTCTGCGCCTGCCCGTTTCAGGATAAAGATGTCGAAAACTGCAACTTCATCGGCATCGCACTTCAGGACGCTACTGCCGTCCGGCAATTGCCAGACGAGATCGGTACGCGTCCAGTCCAGGACAGGCATGAAGTTGTAGCATACGACTTTGACTCCTCCCTTGGCGAGGTTGCGAAGACTTTGCTTGTAAACTTCAATGTAGTGTTGCCAGTTGCCGGAACGGGTTTTGATATCCTCATGGACGGCGATGCTTTCCGCTACAACCCATTTCATACCGGCTGCTTCAATCATTTTAACGCGTTCGGCAACAGCCTCTTCCGTCCACAAGTCACCGCAGCGGACTTCGTGGAGAGCGTTGACGATGCCGGAAATGCCGGCCTGCCTGATGTCGCGTAGCGTGATGGGGTCTGATGGTCCGTACCATCTCCAACTTTCAATCATGGTCGTAGGAATGGGTTAGCGGTTGACGCGGGCTGTGCCGCCTTTCATGACTCGTTCGACTTCGGAGAGCGATGCCGTCGATGTATCGCCGGGAGTGGTCATGGCCAGGGCTCCGTGAGCGCAGCCGCAATTGACGGCGTATTGGGGGCCTTTGTCGGCCAGGAAACCGTAAATGAGGCCTGAAGCAAAGGAGTCTCCGCCTCCGACGCGATCGAGGATTTCCAGATTCGGAAGGGAAATGGAGTCGTAGAATTCGCCATCGTAGTATAGCATGGCAGCCCAATCGTTAAAGGTTGCCGTACGGGCGACGCGCAGGGTGGTGGCTGCTGCCTTGAATCCGAATTCCTTGACGGCCAGGCGGATCATTTTTTGGTAGGCATTCTGGTCGATATGGGCGAAATCATCCGTGGAGCCCTCAATCGTGAGACCGAGCGATGCCTGGAAGTCTTCTTCATTGCCGATCATGACGTCAACAAAAGGGGCGATGGCGCGGTTGACTTCCTGGGCGCGGGCCTGGCCGCCGATACTCTTCCAGAGAGAAGGACGGTAGTTGAGGTCGTAGGAAACGATAGTGCCGTGTCTACGGGCGGCCTGGACGGCTTCCAGAACGACGGCACTCGTCGTTTCGGAAAGTCCGGCATAAATCCCGCCCGTATGGAACCAACGGACTCCTTCTTCTCCGAAAAGCTTGTCCCAATCCACATCGCCCGGCTTCATCTGGCTCGCAGCGCTCAGACCTCGGTCGGAACATCCGACTGCAGCGCGGACTCCGTAGCCGCGTTCCGTGAAGTTGAGGCCGACGCGGCAATCACGGCCAATGCCGTCGAAGGGCGTCCAGGCAACATAATCCAGGTCAAGCCCCCCTTGGAGCATGCAATCTTCCAGCAGGCGACCGACGGGATTATCGCAAATGGCAGTGACGACGGCGCCTCTTAAACCGAAGCAGCGGCGGAGTCCCCTGGCTACGTTATATTCGCCTCCTCCTTCCCAAACTTTAAACGTGCGAGTCGTGTGAATGCGGCCTTCTCCGGGATCAAGGCGCAACATGACTTCTCCGAGGGAAACGATGTCCCAGCGGCAGGCGCTGGCGGGTTTGATAGATAAGCTCATAAGTGTGTTATGTAAAATGATCGTATCTTAGTACGGTGTGATTTCCTACTTCTTACGAAAAAAAACAGAATCTGGCGAGCTAAAGAATAACTTTGTGTAATATCGATGTGCTCGTGTTCTGTTTTGTTTTTACATAATACATTTATTGTTAAGTGTTAATTGGTGTGATGAGTGAGATGTCAAATGTGCAAAACTATTTGATTTATTGGAATTGTAACTTTTTTTTACAAACATTTGATCCGCTGTAGAGAAAACCGGCGAACAGGATCTAAAATTACGTTAAAAAAATACTTTAGTATTTCACTGTTTTTACCGTTTTGGAGAGATAATTCGGAAGAGTTGTAGCTAATGGTGCGGAATGAAATGAAGAACTCTTGAATTCGATGAATCAAAGGATCATGTTTTCGGAACCTTTCACCGTTATTTGTTGGTGGATAGGAATACGGGATCCGAGATGACGGAGAAGGAGAAGTTAATATCGCACGTTATTTCTTACCGGGTAAATGTTCCAAAATTGAAAACAAATCCGACTCAAGGAGAGTTTTGCTGTGAGATCCGATGGCTTTTGAGGGGGATGCGTCTGGGTGTACCTGGATTACAGATGCCGGGAATGCCGACCTGGGTGATTTTTCGCAGCTTCGTGTTCTCCTGTTCGTTCCTGTTGGTTGGAGGTGTATGGAAATGAATTTTCTGACGAGGAAAAAAATAGATTGAAAGCATTCTTTCCATGTTTGACTGATTCGGGTAGGATGTTCCGAAAGGGAACGCTTATGATGATTATTGATACTCCCTGCTTTCTCATGGGAGATATTCATGGGAAGCCGGAAGCTCTGGAGAAATTCTTACGCTCACGGACGGGCATCAGCCTGATCCAGCTGGGAGATTGCGGTTTTGGATTTGTGCCCCGTTACCGGGAAGTGCTGGAAGAAATGGCTAGGGAGACCGGCAATCATGTGTACTGTCTTCGTGGAAATCATGACGATCCTGCCATGTTTCGCAATCCTCCGGTTGGAGAATACTTTCATCTTCTGTCGGATTATTCTGAACTGCTGTTGAATGGACGTCGGGCTCTGGCCGTGGGCGGAGGCGTTAGTGTGGATCGGTCATTCCGCGCTCCGGGTAGAGGTTGGTGGGAGGATGAGGTGATTCCATGGAATGGGGAGTTTGTGGCTGCTCATGCCGGCAAGATAGATATCCTTTTGACTCACGTCGGGTTGTTGCCTCCATCCGAACCCTCGTTGAAGGAAGCGAATCCGGGACTCTTGGATCGTGATCCGGATTTAAGGTTTGATCTGCCCAAGGAACGCAATTTACTGATGGATCTGATGGAAAAGCTCCAGCCTTCCGAATGGTATTTCGCTCATTTCCATGTGTCCGCAACCTGGCAGGTCAATGAGAAGACGAGGTGCCGGGCTCTGAAAATCGACGAAATTGTCGAAATATAAAATAAGAGAGAGGCAAAGAGTGGAGTGGGAGCAAGATAATCAATTTCTTGCTTCCAATACTTTCTGGCAGCGTTTGCTGATGGATCGGTATGTGGTGTCTGGATAGATGGATTTGAACAGGTTGATATCAAGAGTTTCTTGTTTGTTGATAAATGTTTCAAGGTAAGGTGCGTATCCGGCTTTCAAAAGCACTTTGCGGTACGTGTCGATTTCCTCCCAGTCTTCGCGGGTGAAACGATCCAGGGAAGTGATTCCTCGGGTGAGCCAAAGAAACATGGCTTCCATGTTTCCTTGTCTGGCTGCTTTTCTCAGAGCCTCGGAAGCTTGCCGGAATTTTTTAACGGAAGTGGCACTGCTGTAATCGAAAAACAGAAAGGAGACGATATTTTGAATGGTACTTCCAGCCAATGCCGGATAATCCATTACGATTTGTTTGTATATTCTTAGTCTATTGTTAAATTCATCATCAATTTTCATCCCATAAAAGCCCATTGGGGAATTCCTGCATAGTAAGAGAGCGGAGGCCAAATCGTATTTGTCCTGGCTCCGAGCTCTCAGGCTTTCCATGAGCATTTTTTCTTCCTGTATGATTTCATCATGGCTTGCCATGGTGTATGTAACTGGGGAGAGAATACTCTTGAACGCGAGATAGGATAATAAATCCCCTTCTCTCAGTTTTTCCTGGAAGGTTGAATAACCGGGGAGATTTTTGTAATTAACTTGAGAGAACTTGTCTCCAGATGAACGTGTTTTTTGTGTGGACGAAAGATCATTGATCTGGATGATTGCTTGTTGTAAATGAGAGAAGAAATTTTTCTCCGGATTTTGTCCGGGTACAAGTCGGTTGATGTGAAGTGAATTTTTGACGATATGAGTCTGAATAGAGCTTGTGGGAGGGGATTTGCGGGCGATGATAATCAGGCTGGCTTCTCGATTACCCTCCAAAGTTAATTTCTCCAATTCATGCTCTGTTAATCCGGAGAGGGGGAGTGACGGGGATGGAGTATCCGGGATGGTAATGGGGAAGGATGTTGCCTTGTCTGCCAGTGTTGTGTTGTTGTCAGTAAGGCGCTTCGTTATATCGTTTACCTTTTGATTGTACTCATAGTTGTTTTTCATGAACGCAGGCATAGATGATAGGTTGTGCTCCAGCCTGATGTTTCGTTGAGTGAAAGAATACATATAATGTGATTTATCCGTATCGATTCTGTAGTGGAGAGGTATGAGGGAGTTGAGCTCGTTCCATAGCGCTCTCTGTTGCTCCAAATAGCTTAAATTGTTCTCCCTGAGGATCAGGCAGAGAGAGCTGATGATGATAACGCTCACAAAAATACACACTCCAACGATGAGTTTGCGATTTTTCTCAAACATGAAACTACCATTAAGTCCTCTAAAAGATAAAGTCAAAGATGTTCTTCCAAAAAATAATTAAAAAATTAATTGAATCCCATCTTGATGCTTGAATGAAATCATGATGTGGCAAGGAACAATAGCGCCTGAACGACGTAGAATTCGTTCAGGCGCGGAAGAAAGGGAACAATGCCAGTCGGAAGAATCCGGTTTAGGGGAGTTTGCCCTGTCGTTGTTTGGGCTTGTCGATATCTTGAAGGAGAGCCTTCACGGCGATTTCCAGTTGTTCGTCTCTGCCGGCAACGATTTTTTCAGGAGAGTTGGCGACTTTGATATCGGGTTCGAGCTGAGTATTTTCAAGATAGGAACCGTCGTCAAGCCGGTAACCGATGATAGGAATACCGTACACGAGCGAGGAGTCTTGCAGATGTTCCCAGCAGACACTGGTCATGGTTCCGGGTACGGGCATGCCGACGAGTTTGCCAATGCCTTGGTGGCGGTAAACCCAAGGAGTACCGTGGGCATTGGAGTAGTTTGCTTCGCAGGTCAGCATGATCGAGGGTTTGTTCCAGCGGCGGCTGGGCATGTCGCATGCTTCCTTGCCGCGAATGACTTGAGTGAAGTATTTCTTTCCGCTGAAGAGTACCTCGATATCTTCGTGCAACCGCCCTCCTCCGTTGAACCGGGTATCGATGACAATACCTTCGCGGTCATTGTACTTACCGAGGATTGCGGAGTAAATGGAACGGAAACTGGGATCTCCCATGGCCTGGATATGAACGTAGCCGAGACGCCCGCCGGAGAGGCGGTCCACTTCTTCTTCACACTGTTTGACCCAGCGGGAGTAGAGAAGGGAATTCTGCTTGCTGCGGGAAATGGGAATGATGACTTCCTCAAAGCGTTCCTGCGTTTCCGGACGGTAAAGGGAAACCAGAACCTTTTTCCCTGCCTTGTGGTTCAGGAGCGGGAAGTAGTCCATGCCTGATGGGATAAAGGTACCGTTGATTGTTTCCAGAATATCTCCGGGACGAACATCGAGGTGTGATTTATCAAAAGGCCCCTGGCGGATAACTTCCTGAATGCGAAGCCCGTCTCCCGTGTAATCCTGATCGATAAAGAGTCCGAGTTCCGCCGTTTCGTCGTTACTCAGGCTGGAGGGCTTTCTGTAGGAGCATCCCGTGTGGGATACGTTCAACTCACCGAGGAGTTCGCTGACCATTTCCGCAAAATCGTAGTTGTTGTTGATATGAGGCAGGAATCGGGCGTAATTGGCTTGCATGGCTTTCCAATCGACTCCGTGCATGTTTTCCGTGTAGAACCGTTTTTGTTCTTCCCGGCAGACATGTTTGAACATGGCGGAACGTTCGGCTGCCATGTCGATGGCTCGTTCAGCCTTGGCTGAAATGGATGTGAAGGCATTGTTTTCCGCCTTCATCCAAGCGGGTTTTGTTCCAAGGATAAAAAGCATGGACATTTTTTTGTCCCATTGCAGGGAAGACGGGGAAACGTCCGGACGAATGATTTTTGCCGAACGGTTTCGAAGATCCAACTGCCATAGATCGAAGCCTTTTTGGAAAGCACAAATGTAGTAGAGTTGTTCTCCTTTTTTATCGAGGATGGCGTCCCCCAACTGACTGGATGCGGGGGTGAGACGGACGAGTCTTTCGTCAAGATCTTTCAACTCGATCTTGATAGGAGCGACAGTTTTTTTCTTCTTTTCCTTTGACTCGGATTCCTTGTCAGAACCCAGTAAAAGTTCTTTTTCCTCCTTGCTCATATTGAATTGCTCGTAAGCTTCCTGATTTAGGAAAATCAGGATGGCGTCAGTCAGGGATCCCCAGGAGGCATGGTTGCGCATGCCGTAGCGTTCGGAATGGAACAGGATGGCGTTTCCGCCGAGGACCCATCGGGGGTTGGTGTCCGTGTAGCCGCTATTGGTGAGGTTGATAACTTTCCCTCCTCCATCGGCACTGACGATGCCAATATCGGTGTAGGGGTCATGGTGATTGCTGGTGTAGGCCAGAGTAAACCATTTACCGTCGGGAGACCATTCATAGTCGATTTGTCCGCTGGTGGAATAGGTGGTCGCTCCATCCGTGATCTGGCGGACGTTCCCCGTCTTGAGATTCATGACCATCAGGCGGCTTCGGTCTTCAATGAAGGCCACTTCCTTGCCGTCTGGGGAGAATTGAGGGAGTTCCCGTTCATGTTTATTATTGTTAATGAGCGGTTTTTCATGAATGACCATCGCGTTGGGGAAGTCGGGGTCTTCCTTGCGGGCAATTTTGGCCAGGTAAATATTCCTGCTACCGTCGCGCTCCGAGGTATAGGCAAGCGTCCGGGCATCGGGAGAGAAGGCGGGTGAACTTTCCTGTTCTGGAGTTGTGGTGATCTGCTTGGTCGTGGGATAAGAAGCGGATGTGACGAAGATGTCTCCGCGGTTGACGAAAGCTATCTGTTTTCCGTCTTCCGAGATGGTACCGTTCTTCATTCCTACAGAGAGTGTTTCCTTCTCTTCCTGGGAAATGTCTCCGGTAATGGATACCTTGACCGGTTGGGCGGCAGCACCCTGGGGTTGGATATAAATGTTTCCGTTATATCCGTAACAGAGAGTCCCGTTATTGGCGATGGAGAGAAAGCGGACGGGATGGGTTTTGAAATTCGTGACTTGTTCCGGAGCTTGCTGTTTGTTGTTGAGGGCAAAGCGCCAGACATTGAAAGTACTGCTCCTTTCGCTGAGATAATAGATGTATCCGTCATCCGGACTGAAGCGGGGATCCCGGTCTTCCCCAGCGAAGCTTGTCAATCGGGTGTGGCGATTTTTGACGGTATCGTAGAGCCAGATGTCGCGTGTGATGGAGGACTGGTGATGCTTGCGCCACTCGTTTTCACCGCCTTTTTTATCCTGGTAGAGAAGGAGGGTTCCGGAATGAGAGAAAGAGACCCGTTCGGCGGGAACAGCCAGAATTTGTTCCGGACGTCCTCCGTTTATAGAAACGGAGTACAATTCTTTCATCGATGAGTGGGGATGGAGCATACTGGAGGCAGGATCGGCAATTGATGCGCCAAACAGGATGTTGCGTCCGTCATTGGTAAAGCAGTAGGGGATTTCCGCTCCGGAATGCGTGGTGAGTCTCTGCGGAGCCCCACCTTGTGCGTCGACGAGATAGACATCGAAATTACCGTATCTGTCGCTGGCGAAGGCAATCTTGCTGCTATCGGGTGACCACACCGGGGCAAAGTCATGGGCGGGATCAGTGGTCAGGCGTTGAGCTTTGCCTCCTTCGGAGGGAACGGTATAAATGTCGCCTTTATAAGTGAATGCGATGGACTTGCCGTCGGGGGAAATGGAAGGATAACGCATCCACAGAGGTGCGGCTTCCAGGGCCGAACACGAGAGAACCAGGGAAAATAAAAGGAAAAAGTGTTTCATGTCTGTTTAGAGAAAGAGAAGCGTTGTGTTGAGTCAGGAAATGACCGGACTATGATACGAAACTACTTCTCTATTTTATTTACTCTACGTTCAAGAAGGGAGAAGTCTGTCAAAATAATATGTCATGAGTGTGATTTTTGAGAGAGACACTACTGGAATTTGTCATAGCATCGGTTGTGAAATTAACTTCGACGTGTGAATGAGGAGAGGAAAGCGATGGCTCCTGACTGGGATTGAATTGAACACTTTATCCTATTTTAGAATCATACCACATATGATGAAAACGAAGAGTATTTTGTCCTTTGCTGCCGCCATTTTATGGGTTGTTCCGGCTTTTGCCGATATTCCTGAAACATCCGTTCCGGCGGAGGTCGTTTCCGGAGTGAAATCCGCTTACGCCCAGGTGCGCAAAATCGAGTGGGATTTCAATAATCGTACCAAACAGTACGAAGCGGAATTTCGCATCAACGGCTTTGACGTCGAAGTGAAGCTTACTTCGGACGGTAAGATAGTTCGTGTCAAAGAGGAAATCGATCCAGCCCTCACTCCGGAAATTGTCCGAACAGCAGCTTTGAAAGACTATCCTCAGGGAAGAATCAAGGAAGTTAAAAAAATCACCGAGGGTCAGACTGTCAGTTACGACATAGAAGTGGTTACTGACACCGAAGATTACGACCTGCTGATTTCTGCCGACGGCAAAGTCCTTCGTACAGAACGCTGATCCGGACTCGTGACTTTTGGTATATGCAGGATAGAAATAAGAAGCCCTTGCGAATTAAGGTATTCTGCAAGGGGGAGGAAAAGGCGAATTGGTACGGGTGATGGGAATCGAACCCACGTCACAAGCTTGGGAAGCTTGTGTCCTACCATTGAACGACACCCGCGTGACGCTATGTGGAGAAATGCTTACGCTGTTTTCTGAGGGGTGTCAATCATATTGTTTGCAGATAATAGAAGGAAAAAAATGAATTACATCTTGACTTCTGGTGAGGAAAATGTAGATTCTTCTCACGTCAGGCGGGTATAGCTTAGTGGTAAAGCTCCAGCCTTCCAAGCTGATCATACGGGTTCGATTCCCGTTACCCGCTCCAACTTTTCTTAAGGCTTCTCCGCAAAATCTTACGGAGAAGCCTTATTTTTATTCCGGAACAGAGTATTCCCGGATAGATACTGCCTGTATGCTTGTATGCGGGGAGTAAGCAGGCGAAACTTTATTTGACGCATGGCCAAACCGGGCCAATGGGGTCAAATGGAGGTCTGGTCCCTTGATTGAATGATGGATCGGGAAGGGAGTAATTGGTTCGGAATAGGGGCAGTATCGGAGCACCGCTGGGGTCTTTTTTAGCATAGACGGCACCAATTTCTTCGATTAACAAAAAGGCGGAAAATCCGGCTCCGGGTACTTCTGAGATCATAATTTCAATGGGATATATTTCATTGGCTGTGACAGAGAATTCAGGGCCGACAATCATTCCATTCAAGCGACTGTTGTAGTGTCCCATGGTACTGTATTTATAGAATTTGGCAGGGATGTGGTAGATGCCCGATCTCTGGATTTCTCGTTTGAGTATGGCATTTTTGGCTTTGCCTTCCATGACGAGAAAGATCTCTTCGCTTTCCATATACCTGCCTCCCATTGTCATGTAGAAGTAGCCGTGATCATATACTTCCTTGCCGTTCAGACGGACGGTCATGATATCGTCCGCGAGTCCTACGAAACGGAATTTCCCGGTTTTGGGAGCAACGATTTTTCCTCGGTAGATGGCCACCCAGTGTTTGGGCTTGACTGTGTTTTCACAACCGAATGCTTTCGGAGCTTCCTCGGCTGATCTGTGGGAGATGAAAATGTGTGAGTTGTACAATTTCCTCGGTGCTTTGTAGTATTTGGCCAGTGTGCTTTCCTTCCATCCCGATTGAACGAATCTTTTTAAGATGTTCGTGTGTTCTTCGTAGCTCAAGTCTTCTTTGAGTGGTTTCCGGGATGCTGTTTGTTTGAGATCGTAGAATGTACCAACCAGGGAACTTCCTGCTGGAGAGTCCGTTCCGAAACCTCCTCCTTCCGTACCGGGATCGTCACCTACTCCTGTACCGAAATCGACGCCCAGTTCGAGACTTTGGCCCAGATCGGAAAACTCCGGAGTGTCGATGTCTACCGAGCTAATTGCTACATCGCTTACTGTGTCGGAAGTGATGATGCTGGCGTGATTTTGAATGCTCGCAGTCGGTCGGGTGATGACTCGTTCCGGTGTCAATGGAGTATCCAGGGGAGCTCCTTCTTCGTTGCTTGCAGCATAGGCAACTATTTCCGGTATTTCCGGTTTTGATACAACGATTGCAACCATATACAGAGTTAAGCCGAACAAGCAAAAAGATAATATGGCTAAGACCAAAGCTGTCAGGAAGTTATATGTTTTCATCCTGTGGATAGCCAGGTCGGCTTCTCGGGTCATCCTAATATGAAGGCTCATATGTTTTTCATGGTGTGAAGAGGTAGGGAACCCGGAATTTTCCGTTTCCGGGCTGCGGTTCGATTGTTTTTATGTTTCGGTAGGAGACGCGGCTAGAGGTGCATTCGGTGACGCCAATTGGTTTTGTTGAGGGCGGCTCCTCCTTGCGTGTGGAGGAGCCGCCCCGCTGTTTTTCTCTTTTATTCCGTCTTCCGTTTTTATCAGAAGTTGTACCTGTAACCGATGCTGCCGCTAGCCGAGGTCATGCGGCTGCGGATGTCAGCATTGGCTTCCATAAAGACTGTGCCTTGTTCTCCGGATGGGATGCTGATTCCGGCTCCGATTTGAAGGCCGGTTGTTCCCATTTTGCTTCCTTTGACGTTTTGGCTGAAACCGGGATTCCCCTGGAATCCAACGCGGGCTTCATTCTGCGTGTCACCCATATCCTGGGAAACCTGCATGCGAAGCTCAGCCAGGGATTCTCTGCCAAAGAGGTTTCCTCCCATGAGGCCCATCCAGCGGATGCCTGCCGATATGGTGGCTGTTGTCGCGTCCATGTCTCTGACTGCGAGTCCGGCGTTTCCTGCACCGGTTTCGTTGTAGTCGTCAATGCTGCTCTTGTGGAGGGAGATGTTGACGAGTGGTTGGAGGATGGAGCTGTTGTTTTCGTCGAGGGAGATGTCGTAGGTGGCTTCGTACATGGCGCCCCAGGTGTTGCCGCTGGTTTCACTGTGTCCGGCGTAGCTATATTGCCCCAGGGGAACGGTGCGTTCGGCATCTCCCTGGCTCCATCCGGCGGTGAGGATGAAGTTGTGTCCCCACTTGCCGCGCTGGTAACGGCCGAAGAGATTGACGTAATAGTTGTCCATGTCTCCACTGAGACTATCTGCCGAGTTGGATGTCAATTTTCCATAACTGGCTGTCATGGCGATACCTGCGGTGAATCCGGGCGTGAAGTTGGCATCGACGCCAAAGGTGCCTCCCCAGGTGTTGTATTGGTACCCGGCATTGTCTCCATCGCCATTGAGGCAGTTGTAGGAGCCAGTGGCTTGCATCCAGGTGTTCCACAGAGGCAGGTCGCCGCCATAGCTATATCCCGAGGGCAATCCCATGGTGGTCATGCGATTGCGGAGCTGGGTCTGCTGGTAGCGGAAATCAGATTGTAGAGACCCCAGAAGGCTGGTGACTGTGCTGCCTGCCGAGGCTGCCATGGCACGGCTGGCTCCAGCAGCATCGTGTGCCTTGATGGAGGCATCTACGGTGTTTAGGAGGGCTGCCAGGGTACTAGTCTTGTCGGATGTTTGCGGGTTGAGGGTAATGAGGACCGTGTCCATGAGTCTGGCCCCCGACTGTGCAACTTCGCTCAGTGCATGGTGGATGTAGAATCCTTTGCGGCTGGCTGAGGTTGTGAGTACCATGGTACCGTTGATGGTTTCGACATGCGGTTGGGTTGGGTCGAAGTATTTGCCGAAGAGTTCGTCAAAGACGATCTGGACTCCGCCCTGTTGAATGACGTGGGATGCCAGAGCGATTTGCATTGGCATGGTACCGTTGATGACGCGTTGGTTGTCACCAGCGGCGATATGGATGGTGGCTCCATCGCCCATGGTGAGGTTTTCCTGCTCTCCGGTGGTGATAAGCGGTTTGGTGGGGCTCAGGCTTCCGTCCGCTTCGGTGTTCAGAACGAAACCAAGTGTGGAGTCTCCGCTGATACTGCCGCCACGTGTCAGGGTGAGTGTGTTGTTGGTGCCGGAGCCGTTACCTGCGATGAGGGTTAGCCGGGAGGATCCACAGATGGTGATGTTGGCGTAGGCGGCTTCGCCTTCGGTGTAGTCCAAGGTGAGGCTTGCTCCACCTGTAGCGGACAGGCTGGCTGCCTTGTTACCGATATTGCCGAGGGTGAACTCTCCCCGATCAACTGCAATTTGGCCTGAGAAGTCGGCGAGTGTACCCCGGTAAACGGCTCGCCCGGTGATGGTGAGCGAACCTTCGCCGGCGATCGTGCCGAGCCCGTTCCAATTGTTAATGGTAGCGCTGGTTTCTTTGTCGTCGAGATCAAGATTGGTTCCGTAAGCCGTAGTGAGGTTGATTCCGGCGAGTGCGTTTCGGGCTCGAAGGATGATTGTACCTTCTCCCAATTCGAGCGTTCCGGTTTCGTCCTGGCCTCCGATGGCCCGAATAGAGCCGGTGATGGTGCTACCACTGGCAATCCGCAGGATAGAATCCCCTCCCAGTTGAATGATGCCGTCGGAGTTTTCCAGCGTATTGACGGTTACGATACTCTCGATGCCGGAGATAGTCAGCATGCCATCCTTGTAGATGGAGAGCTTGCCGATGGTATGTTCACCGTCATTGCGGGTGAAGTCCATTCCTCCTTCTTCGATGCTCAGGCTGCCTGCGAGAGAAATATCTCCTACGATGCTGAGGGTGGCTTCACCTGTTTTGGAGATGACCGTGTGTTCATCGGATTGGAGCTTGCCTGCAATGGTGGAATGCACCAGATCTCCATCGCGATCGCGGTCATTGTAGAACTGGACGCGTGCCGTCCCTGTTCCATCGCTGTTGATGGTGAGATCGCAGCCTTTCTTCCCGCTGGCGTACTTGATGGTGAGTACCTGATCATCGCTGCCGGGCAGAGTGATATTCATATCTCTGTCCAGATAAACGGCACGGTAGTCGTTCATGTTTTCATAACCGCTAACGTGCCCTTCTTTCGATGTTCTCCAGACGGAGAGATTGCCGTCGGCGATGATGCTTCCTCCATCAATTCCGGCGACCTTGAGCCCCCATATCTTGAGGAGTGGATCTAAGTCAATCCGCTTGGGATCTACATTGAGTTTGCCATTGGTAATGGTGAAGTAGAGTCTGTTGATTTTGTCGCCAGAGTCTCCATAGTCGGGCAGGAGCTCTTCCTTGCCGAAGTTGACGGCAAATTGGTCGAGTACGTTTTCCTTCAGGTCGTCTCCGAGATTCAGGCACAGCTTCGTTCCTTCGCTTAGGGTGATGCGATCGTCTGCCTGGGCATCTGTCTGGCCTGATCCGAAGTTGATTGCGGTAATTCCGTCTCCAGTGATATCGTCCGTTGATGCTGTATATGTTTTCGTGTTGGAGACACCCAGAGTGAGGTTTGCCGTATCAAGCTCAATCGTTCCGTGGCCGATTCCCTGTACTGTGGAACCGTCGCTCGTCACAATCTTCTTGATGGCACTTGCCTTGATGTCTCCCAGGGCGATGCAGTCTGGGCCTGCCGAAGTGTCAATACTGACATGGCTGTCCCAGTTGGAAGCGTTGGTGAGACTACCGGAATACAGAGTGATGTCGTTTTGAAGAGCGAGTCCCGCCAGATCCAGAATGCCGCCGGAGACGACGAATTCGATATTATTTCCGATGCTGACTCCTTCTTTGAGGGTAACGGATGTTTTGCCCAAACTTTCGCCATCCACACGAATCTTGAATCCGCCGGTGAGGGTACCGGAGAGTTCGGCCTCCACCAATTCCAGAGTTTGCCCTTCAGCTCCGGTGACTGTGCTTCCTGAGGAAGCTGTGAATCCGGCGAGACGCAGGGTAGCGTCCGTTTCGGTCCCCAAGAGAAGTTGACATGGAGCCGTACCATTTCCCAGGATGATGCGGACATTGTCTTCCACGGTGGAAGCGGAAAGATCGAACGTGCCATGATGGAGCATGAGGCTTCCTGGCTGGCTGTCGACTTCTGCAAGACCTCTAATTTTGCCCGCGATGCCGATGGTGGAGCTTCCGGCGTTGATCGTGGCTTGACCACCATCAGCGTTGACAGTGATTCCTCCGGATAGCGTATTGGCCGATCCGGTCAGGCTGAGGGTGGCTCCATTGCGAAGTTCCAATTTGCCGTCCCAACGTCCGGCGCTTGCAATAGAGAGTTTTTTCCCGGCATTGATCAGAATTCGGCCGTCTCCCTGAGCCATATTTGCCAGAGTCAGGGAGTTATTGCTTGATCCGTCGATGATAAGGGTGTTGAGGGAATCAATGGTTACCGACTTGTAGGAAGCGCCCTGAAGAGTCAGGCTTCCTCCGGAATCCGAGCGTCGGATGCGTATGCCGGCCTCTTCCGTAGTGGCATCGGTGATGTGCATGTCTCCCGCAAAGCTTTGTGCGAGAGTTAAATTTCCGGCTCCGGACTTGGTCAGGAGCATTTGAGCGTTGTTCCTGATTCCGGTCGCCAGATTGGCGAGAGTGATGCTGACATTTTCGGAAACAGCCAGTTTCAGTTTGTTTTCGTTAACGATGAAGCGTGCTGAAATATCCGTGGCATTGTTGCCGAATTCCAAAGTGCCGTTATTGAAAATGATGGCTCCGTTCTTGCCCAAGGCATTTGCATTCTGAATGACGACGGTTCCTTTGTTCAGTGTGACATCCCCGGAGAATGTATTGGCATTCTGGAGGATGACGGTTCCTGTTCCGGCCATCATCAAGGCGGTTGGCTTCGTGTTGCCCGCTCCCGTGTAGTCTGAGATGGCCCCTCCCGTGAAGGTGTAGGAAGCATTGGATTGTATCTGGACGAAGACGGGGTTGACTCCTGTCTCATCAATGTGAATTGTTTGATCCAATGGGGATTCAGCTCCGAAGAAAACAGCTTTTCCTTCGGGGCCTGTTTCCTTGTCCTTCCAATCTTCAGCCGAGGTGTTTGACCATGTCCCCGATGAAGCGCCCTTCCACTGCCAGGCTTTGTTGTTGTCGATGCCGGCATGGAGGTAGAGTTTTGTTTTATCGTCGGAAAGCACCAAATTGAATTCGTAGACATCGGAAACATCATCCCAAAGTGTGCCCCCGAGCGTGGTCCCTGCCACAAAGCAGTTCGGGTCCAGTCCGCCTGAGACACTCAGAATGGTGTAGTTACCTTCGCTGATATTGTTGGACATGAAGTCGTCTCCGAGTTTGATGGATACGCTACCATTACCACTGACTGAGAGATTGCCGGATACCGTTATGGAGGCATCATCCCGAGTCAGGTTAAGAGCATCGATACTGATGGTTGTTCCTTCTGCCAGAGTGAGATTGCCTGTTGTGGCAAGCAGGGCTCCGGTACCGAGTGTGAGGCCGCCACTGGACGTCAGATTGGCTGTCGAGACCGTGATCCCTGCATCCATGGACAGTGACGCCACTGATAATGTCCCTGTTGTGGAAAATGCCCGGCGGGCGACTACATCGCCAATCGAAGCAGACGCGTTTCCGGAGATTGTTCCTCCTGTGGCAATAATCTTGTTGGCGAGGGCTTTGTCTGTGAGATCCAGCGTGCCTCCCTGAAGGTTGATGTCTCCATTGCCCAAGGCAGTGTCCGTCCCGGCACGAAGTGTACCGTTTGTTATGGTAATGGTGCCGCTGAAGAGCGAATCCCCATCATTGTTGCCGGAAATGACGGTTGTTCCTCCCTGGACGAGCAAGGCGCCGTCACCACGTAAATTGGCCGCGCCCATATCTCCAAGAAGAGTCAGTGCTGCGTTGCTGGCTATCTGTAAAGTTCCATTGAATGCGGAGTTGTTGCCCGACAAGGCGAGTTTGGTTCCTGCGGCGGTTTCGACTGTTCCCGCTTCAGTTGCATCGACTCCTTGTGCCGACAGGATTCCTCCGTAGTTGTACCCTTCCGTCTTCGTGGTTTTGAAGGTGAGTATGGCATCCTTATGGATGGAGATTTCCGTGGCGGCCAGTTTGGCATCGGCATTGCTCAGAATGAGTTTCCCGGTTCGGACTTCGATGCCTTTGGCGATGTTGTACTGCCCGGAGATATTCATTGTTCCGGCGCCCAGCTTGATCAATGTGCGGGTGACAGCCTCTCCGCCGGTTGTAATGAAATTGCCCGAAACCAGAAGGTCATTGGCGGCAGCCCCATCGGCGATGTCAAAGATGTTATCATCCTGCCGCAAAGAAACTTGGGTGGATATAATGGATTCTTTCGATGAAGCCAGAGTCTTTACCTGAGTTGTCTGTCCGTAGAAATCAATGCGTCCCGTACTGCCGGAAAGCGTACCGCCCTCCATGGTGACAGTCAGATCCGTGAATGTCTGGTTGTCGCTTGTGGTGAATCTGACTTCCCCGTTTTCTCGGATTGCCAGGGAAGAGACATTGTTGGCGGCCTCCCCCCATCCTGTCATGCTGACGGCGTCCAGGCTGAGAATGCCATTGACGACATCGATAGCTCCCTTGACGGCAGCGGGAGTCGTGCTGCCTCCCCCCGTCATGGAGACGATGCCTCCGCTAAGATTTTTGGTTCCGATGGTCAGGGAGCCTGTGATTCGGGCGCTTCCATTCAGGATCATGGTTCCGTTGCCCAGCTTGGTGACATGGGCCTTGTTGGCAATGGATGTACCGAAGATTACTTTGTCCTCGGCTCCGGCGATGTTCAAGGTGACATGGGAGTCTGCCTCCCAGTTTATGCGGGAGGAGACATCCTGCTGGTTGCCGGCAAGCCAGCTCAGTGTCGTTCCGTTGTTCAGGGTGATTTTGCCTGTTCCGAGGCCATCTTGTGCGAATTTCAGTTCGCCTGCCTTGACGTTGATCGTTCCTTTCCAGCTGGCATTGGCCAGGTTCATGCTGAGACTTCCACTGTTGAGTGTCAGGGAACCGTCTCCGGTGATCGTTCCCTCGGTTCCGGAATTGAAGACGTAGTCTCCGCCCTGGATTTCGATAGCTCTCGGTTTGACTGTCCCGGTGATGGATACGGTTTTGTTGCTGGCTCCAGCAGTGAAGATGACTTTGTCCCCCGTGAAGAAACCGGTATCGGCGGAAGTGATGTCGGCCGTCCACGAGGATTGTCCGCTTTTCGTCTGCCAGAGACTGCCATTGCCAGTCCATGTCAAGGTGACTGGAGCGGATTTGGTAAGCGACATGGTCGTGATGTATTTGCCTCCGAGTGTGCCTTGAGCGAAGGAGAGGGAGTCACGCGATGTATTGTCCACAATCAGGCCTTTTGTTTCGATGTCGTCGAGCGTTAATCCCGTGAAGTTGTTGTTGCTCTGGAACAAGGTGAACACATAAGGGGTATTGCTGGCTGCCAACGAGAAGAGGGAGTTGAGGTCGAGAACGACTTTGGGGGCTGTTCCCGTACCCAAAGTCAGATTGCCGTCAATGATGTACTGTGGAGTTTCCGTCGTGTCATTCAGGACGGTGACAGTACCTCCGTCGAGTACCATATTGCCAATCAGGCTGCCTGCGGAAGCCGCGCTGCCCGACAAGGTTGATGCGGCAGATAAAGTGAAGGAGTCTCCGACTTTCAATTGCCCTCCGGCAAGGCGGTATTCCGTAGCGGCTGTTCCCAGATGAGTGGCTCCGCTAATGTCCAGAATTCCAGCCCGAGCTTCCCATATCCCATTGAAGGAGGACATATCTCCGGTGAAGAAATGGGTTCCTTCACCGGCTTTCACAATGTTGACGAGCGTGCCGATGCTTCCGCCGAATGTATGGTTGGCGGCATCCCCCACGATCAGATCAACGGTACCGATGGTTTCATCTCCAGTGACAAGGCCTCCTTGTCCTTCCAGGCCGGCGACACTCATATCCCTCTGAACGATGATTTGTACGGAGTTGGGGGTGACGCTGTCATCAATGATGCTGGTATCGCCTCCTTCCGATTTACTGATGCCGACGGTTTTGATAATTCCTCCAAAAGTGTTATCGGCAGAATCCAGATAAAGCATGGTACGGTAGGCATATTGGTTTGCATCCCAGTCGGTTCCGAGCAATTCGAGTGTGCCCGTGAATCCGGCTGTGCTTCCCTGGAGAGTCAGATTGCGGAAACCATCGTATTGGCCTTGTGTTTCCGGGACGTCAAAACGGAAGGTTCCGGTTCCCGTCCATTTGGATTCTGACCCAAAATTCAGGTGATGTTTCCACAGTGACGTCGTGCGGAACATGGCTCCTTCCTCGATATGGAATGTTCCGGCATCGAATGTTTTATTGCTGCTGATGTAGAGCTTCCACGAACCATTTCTGAACACGAAGGTGCCTTCTTTTGTGCCGGTCGCATTCGCGTTGAAGGTGCCCGAACCATCCAAAATCAGTTTTCCCCCATTGGCGGCAAGCATGCCTCTTCCCGTGAAATTGTTAAGGATCAACTCGCCTTCGCTAGCAGTCAGCGTGCCGTTGAAGGCGCTCATGTCTCCACTTAAAACTTGTGTGCCGGTACCTGTTTTATTGATGCTGATTCCGGCCAGTACAGTTCCGGCATATGTCAGGGTGTCTTTACCGGAATAATTGATAGTCAGAACACTGTCAGTTAGTGTTGACCCACTGGTAATTCCTACAGTGATGTGTTCTGCTCCGGTCAGGACGGATTCCAGACCGGCAATGGTACTCTCCGCGACACCCAGGGAGAGCCCGGAGAAGGCTCCCTGCAATGAGATGAGAGCTTTTTCAGCTGCCAATTGATGATTGAGAATCAAGTGGGTTTTCTTTTCTCCATCAACTCCTGTAAGCTGTATTTTCCCGGAAAACCGGCGAGTTGCATCGTCATCCGCTCCGGTGATCACCAGGCTTGATTCCGGAACCATACTGCCGCCGTAGGATATTCCGCCGACACGTTCAAGTTTGATGGTGCCGGAGCCATTGAGTTTGGAGGTTAACAGGCCACGCTGTCCCGAGGAAAGGTAGATCAAAGCGACGTCATCAGCCGCTGCCGTAGCTTCAATTGTGATACCATTGATGAAATTGATATTTGCCATGTTGGCACCGCCTCCCTGATCGTCCGCCCAACCAACGCCTCCGTACAGGGTGCCTCCTTCCTGCAGAGTAAGAGCGGAAGATATGGTATGGGCATTGTCATTGACTGCCGGGAATTTAAGCTTCAGGGAGCTTCCGGAGTAAATGTAAAGGTTTCTGCCCAGGGAATATGTTTTTTCAGCGTCAAAAGAACCTCCGGGTAGCCAGACACTTTCTCTGTCTCTGATTTCAGTGCGTGTATTGGTCAGTCTGTTGTCCGTAGCCCATGAACCGACGGTAGCGCCAATGAGCAGGAGAGTGCCATCGCCCGAAATATTGTTGAAAGTGAAAGCATTGGAATTGGTGTCGGAGAGGATGATTTTTGCTCCGGATTCCAGTTTGACTGAGTCTCCCCCAAGACTTCCTAATCCGGTTATTGTGATTTGGGAACCGTCGTGGAGAGTTCCCGGTTTAAGCGTTCCTCCGGTGACCTTGATCGTGCTGGAAATGGTGTCGATAATCACGGAGCCGTTTCCGGACAGGACTAGCTCATTGTTAAAGGTTGTGGCACTGAGGTCCAGGGTGGTTCCTTCTGCCGTTTGCAGCATGGAAGGCCCGGTCATATTGAGCCTTCCTCCAGAGAGAGTCAGGGAACCTGATTTGAGAATGAGCCCATCCGTAGAAATGGTTCCATCCAAAGTTAGTGTGGAGCCCTCGGCATGGGCATAGATGAAAGCTGCCTGCTTCCCCGTTCCCCACGCCAGAGAGCCCGTACTTCCGCTGGTATCGGACCATTCGGCTGCTGTCCACGCAGCTGTCCCAGCAGGAGTGATACGGTGGAGAACCGTTCCTTCGTAAGAATCGACGATTTGAATGCCGGCGATGCCGCCACGTTTGCCCTCATTGTTGTTGTAGCCTCCAATGATGGAGAGGTCTCCGGTGAGACCTCCGATGGCGATGGTATTTTCCTTCAGAACGATATCATTCCTGCTTCCGGCTTGTCCCCATGCGGCATCGGATTCGACCAGATTTCCAGCTTCATCGTAGGAGTAGTACTGTCCGTTGACGAGGGGTGCAAACCATTTGCTGCCGTTATCGGTAGAATAAACAATGTAGACCGTGTATTGCAGCATGTCGATGCCGCTCACATTGATGGTCGTTGGGATATCTTTGCTTTCTCCCAGCCAACGGTCGAGGAAGTCGTTGCCGGCATCAACACGCCAGTCGCACAAGGAATTCCAAGCGACAGTCGGACCATTCGCCATTTTTTTGGAACCGGTCGTATCCGTGCAGAGGAACCAGTCTTTTCCGGCAACAGACTCCATACCGATGGATGTGTTACCGAAGAAAAGGTCTGAAGAACCTCCTTCTCCGAAGATGAGAGATCCGGCCATATTGGTGCCATCCTCTCCGAATTTGATACTCAACGTATCGGAGGCGGAGGAGGGTGATAATTGGGTGAAGCAAGCCAAAACGGCCGCCGCCAGTTGGAGGGGTAGTCTGAGTTTCATAGTGGCGAAGTAGTATTTTTTAATTTGTTGTTAGATGGAGGATGTCATGTCGGCTGGGGAGGAATAGCGGGGTTACTGTGAGGGAGGAATCGTGTGTTCCAATGATTGTTTTGTCGGGAATAGAGTGCGGTCGCTGTTTGATCTCTATTCGGATGAATCCTGGGGTAAATAATAGCTGTTTTATTTCTGGAATGTATTGTCTATAAATGGGATGTTAGCTGTTGAATGAAAGATTCCATGTGGTTTCGCCTCCGCGAGATGAAGTGAGGATCAGTTTGATTAAATCCTTGTGTCCGGGAATGGGGTTGATGGTGATATCGGCGCCTTCTGCCTCGGCTTTGTCAGGCGTCATTCCATTTGTCGCCACGATGATTTCGTACGGTTCGTTTGCAACGACGAGGGAACATCCCTTCAATTTGTGTTGCGATTTGTCCCATGTGCAGGATTTCATATCGATATAGCCCTGCATCAGGTGCCGATTGGTGGACAGATACTGGGGAACTGTCTGTTTTTTGCGGATGGAGAGCATGCGTGCTTCCCCAGGGCGGAGCGTCTGGGACAGTACATCCGTTCCCTGGATGAGTCCCATGTAGCAATCGTTCCAAAAGTCGTACACATGATAGGATGCCTGGGGGGCAAGCTCCATACCACCCTCGTTGAGTGAGGCACCGAGGGCAATGCTCAGGGTATCCGGTTTTTGGGTATCGGGATTATAGAAGGTTAATTGATGCCAGTCGGGCGTTACAGCAAAGTCATACACGCGGCAGAAGTTGTCCCGGCTGTGAAAAGCATCAAGAGGGCGTGCGCTTTGGGGGGACGTGTGATAGGGAAAGGTGCGGGAGAAATCCCTCATTTCTTCCGGAGAAAGTTGAGCGAATCCCCGTCCCATCAGGAAACGTCCGCTGGTGACGTAACACATGGTTAACATGGCTTTATTACCATCGCGATTTTCCAGGGGGGCGACATTGACGGGGTCTTTGGCATCCATATCGTAGTTGACGACGACGCGATTCTTGTACCAGCGCAGACCGCAGCGTGTGACCATTTCGGGGGTGATGATATCTGTATCCGCCCAGACTCGCTGGGAGGCGACCAGTCCCAGCGTAATGTCGGAACCGCGTAGAAGATTGCGCTCATCCAGATAACATTTGTCGCCGAGTCCCTCGTAGGCGAGTCGGTAAATTTCCCGGTAAGCGTGGGCTGTAGTTGCATTCTTGTCCTCGAATCCTCCTTCGTAGGCCCATCCTGTCAGATCCGGGTAGTCGTACATAATCCCGGCGATACCGGCATCGTGGAGGTTTCGATATACATCCTGCATGTGTTGGACGAATCCGGGATCGGTCAAGTCATAACCCCACACCATTTTATCAGTCCACCAGTGTCTGTAGTATCCTCCGACGGCATCTTCATATTCCGGCCCCGGGATGACCTTGTACCTCAAACGTTCCGGCTGGTTCATGACTTTTCGTACCGTATTGAACAGCATGTGGTCGGGATGCTCCTTCGCATAGTCCTCCGAGCGGCGCGTACCTTGGAAGTAAGTTATGGGAATGCCTCCTTTGGAGAGGATTTATCCGGCCCAGCTTTTGGTCGTCAAGTAGGGAGCGACGTAGTGGGGGCCTTCGGAAGACATGGGGTCTCCGTATCTGGCCCAATGTTCGTCGTCCCACCATCCTTGCTGATTATCCGGACCGTAGGCATCCGGGACAAGCCGTATGGCTACGCGGGTGTAGCGGGTGACTCCGGATTGTATGGCACGGTTCATTTCTTCAACGGCTCCCTTGGAGTCATTGAAGCGTGGACGGTTTTTTTCTCGGTTGATGTAGCTGGCATACCAGAGGCATTCTGTGGGGAAATCATAGTAATTCAACTTGATGGCTTGGGCTGTTTTGAGCGTTTTCCCGTAAAGTTCCAGCGCCTCAAACGGATTGGGATTATTAAGACAGACGTAGAATCGTTCGTCCGGCAAATACCGACTGCCGGCAGGAACGCCCTTGCCGACGGGATCCTCTGCATAGATATCAATACACATCTTTTTATTCTGTCGGTTGACTGCGACGAATTTCTCGAATTCTTTGTAAGTCAACCCTCCCGCAACAAAGATGCGGAGAGCGTCTCCGGTTCCGAAACGAAAAAGGAGGTTGTTAAAAGAATCGATATTGGTAGCGTTGTTTTTTACAAGGGTACGGGCGCCGCCTCCGTGACCGTCCAGAGCCTTGAAATGATCCGTGTTGTCGTTTCCTGCATAAGAACTACGGCTGGTAAGAGGATGGAACACGGCGAGGCGGTAATCTTGCCGGGTATCGTTTTCGACTCCCATGTTGAACACGACATACGGAGCGTCATCATACATGAAGACTTGCCAGATGATATTGACGTCATCTTGGAAATTAACATTGACCGTTAGACATTTACCTGTTCCTAAATCATCGTTGACATCTGCCGTGGAGTAGGTTCGTGTGGCTTCCTTGTCCTTGGAATGGAGAGCCCCGAGTTGAAAGTAGGCATAGTCGATGGCTTTTTCCCCTTTTTCATCCAACATGTAGTAAAATCCATCGGATAGGTTAAAGGAGAGTGTGTTCTTTGCATTGGAAATAGTGACCCAATTGCTGGTTTGTTCAATGCTGGTGTGGGCGTGAACAATGGGAATGAGAGTCAGACAGAAGGAGAGAATAAGTCTTTTCGAATTCATACCCTTCACTGTATAACGATTTTATGTTCTTTTGTCGTTCATTTTACAACTTTGTTGGATTTTGAACATTTTGAATGTCTCTAAAACAGGAGTACCACCAGACAAGAGTAGATCAGAGAAAACGAAAAGGCATGCCCTGAAAGAAGGCATGCCTTTTGACAATGAAAGAATTAGATTTGGATTAGACCGGAAGGAGTAACTCTTCCGGAAATCTGAATTTTCCGGTTATCGGAGATAATTGGTCGGATCTTGAAGTCCGGCATTCCGGAATGCTTCCTTGCGTTCCATACAGGTACCGCAAGTGCCGCAATGGATATCTCCTCCCTTGTAACAGGAGTAGGTTTTGGAAAAATCGACGCCGAGGTCGTGGCCGGTACGGACGATGTCTCCTTTGCTGTATTCGATGAAGGGTCGGAGAATTTCCATTCCGGCATAGGTGCCCAAGCGGATCGCGTCGGACATGGCTTTCATGAATTCTTCCCGGCAATCCGGATAGATTGTGTGATCTCCGGCATGGGCGGCAATAACGAGAGCGGTCGATTCCATGCTTTCCGCAATTCCGGCGGCTATGGAGAGGAAAATCCCGTTGCGGAAGGGGACAACGGTCTGGATCATGTTGGATTCGTCGTAATTGCCGTCTGGAATAGGATCCCCCCCTTCCAGAAGAGCGGACTTGAGGTGGCGGGAGATAGCGGAAATGTCGATCACCCGGTGTTCGATGTCCAGGGAGTCTGCTTGAAGGCGGGCGCATTCGAGCTCATGGACGGCATGCTTGGATCCGTAGTGGAAACTGAGAGCCAACCGGACGTTATGGTATCGGGATGCCCAGTGAAGGGCTACGGATGAATCCAGACCGCCGCTGAGCAGGACTGTGACTTGTTGACGGTCCATTATGTGTGGAGGTCTGGATTAAAGGGGGCGGTTTTCCGGACAGTGCTCGGCCGTGGTTGTAAGCTGGATGCCGCCGCGGGGCGAGAAACGGCCTTCTACTTTCAGCCATTGTGGCTGGATGGCGGCAACGAGGTCGTCCACGATGCGGTTGACTATTTGCTCGTTGAAGGACGGGTAGTTACGGAAGGAAGCAAGATAGTATTTAAGGGATTTCGTCTCTACGCATTTTTCAGCCGGGACATAGGTGATGGTCATGTGGCAGTAATCGGGTTGGCCGGTGACGGGGCATAGCGAGGAAAACTCGTGTGTATCAAGCGTGATGACATAGGGGCGTCCGGGCGTTCTGTTGGGGAATGCTTCCAGTTTGGCATCGTCAGGATTGGTATAGAAGGAGCTTTGTGCTCCGAGTAGGGACAGATCGTTGCTCATAGTATTGGAGATGAATGAAAAGTTGAACGGGTCAGGTTGGAAAAGCGAAGTAGTCGGTTCAGGAAACGGACGGAGTTACTGGCGGAGAGGCTGTAGGGGGGATGTCTTTTGTCGAGGCAGAAGATTGTTCCTGGGGTTGCTCAGGAAAGGATTTGACGTAAATGTCCTGTTGTGGGAAAGGAATTTCGATGCCATTGTCATTGAATGTATGGTAGATGGCTTCGCGGACTCGTGAGAGGGCGGATGCTTTGGCTCGGACTGGAACCCAGACCCAGACTCCGAGGTTGACGGAGCTGTCCCCGAAATTGTCCAGGACGACCAGGGTATTCTTGATTTTGGAGAGGACATCGATTTTCCGCGTTGCATCAAGGATCAATTGCCGGGCGAATTCGACATTGGTGCCGTAGGAGATACCGACTTCGACCTTGATGCATTCGTAGAGGTGGTTGCGTGTAAGGTTGCGGAAGTTCTTGTTGAATAACTGGTTGTTTTGGAATGCGATAATGGAGCCGTCTGTTGTTTCGATGAAAGTGGTGCGGTAGCCGATAGATGAAACTTTGCCGCGGATGCCGTCGCATTCTACGATGTCTCCTTGGCGCAACCGCCCGAACATAAGGGAGAGTCCGCAGATAATGTTGTCGATGGTATCTTTCAAGGCAAAGCCGATACCCATGCTCATGCCGCCCATGACCATGAGGAGACCGTGATAGTCGGCATGGACGATGGTGAGTGCCGTGAAGATGAAAATTCCCCACAAGGCGAAGGATGAAAGGGTGATGAAGGTGGGGATGGCACCCGTTTCGTACTGGTCCTTATAGATTTCATGAAGGGTGTGCTTACCCAGGGAGATCAAGTAGTGGAGGATGATTCCTATGACGATAATGATTATGATGTTATTGACAGAGAGCTCTTTGATAACATCGTTGATGGAGTAGGCTTTGGAAGACCAGTCCGTGAGCATGTGAGTCATGTCGAAAATATCCGCAGGCCACAGGAAACTGTAAATGATCAGGATGACGCTCATCAGGGGGAGAGCCAGCTTGGTGACGAGTATCTGAAACCATGATGTATTGTTTGTTGGGCTCTTTTTGTTGAGGCGGGCCTGAAACTGATGCAGGAGCTGGGAAATTGCCGACAGGAACAAGAGGCTGCTCATGAGCATGATCCAGATGAGAGTACAGAGGAAACTCATGAAGCAATATCCTTTGAAACAGGCGATGGTTCCGGCGATGGTGACAAGCAGGGAGACGGTGCTCAAGGCACGATCGATCATGGGGAGGCTTTTTTCCGTTTTTCTGACCAGCAGGGCGTTGAGGAAAGCCATGATCAGGAAGATGAAAGGAAGGGAAAAGTTGATGATGATGTTGGGCACCATGCAAATGCGGAAAGAAACGAAAATGGCGCACAGGACAACCATCGGAGAATAAAGACGCAATCCGGCCCACATTTTTTCATGAGGCAGTCGTATTGTCAGGGAAAGGATGATGGCGGCGACAATGAAGAAAAACTCCGTACCCAGAAGGGTGATGCTTGCCATGACGTCCAGATTTTGGAAGGTATTGACGGCGATAAAGCAGAGGGCCAGGAGGATGAAAGTGCCTGCCAGCGTATAGAACGGTATTTTAGGAAGAGCGTTTCTTTTGGTCATCAAGGATTTGAGGAAGACTCGGAAGATGAGTCTGGAGACTAGGTAACATACGACCAAAAAGATGAAAAACGAAATGCCCAATAGGCGAAGCTCTTTGTTTTTGATGGTTCCGGTGTCCTTGGTGTAAGTTGTACGGAGGGCATCAATGAAAGATGGCCAGTTGTCTTTGAAATTTGAAATAATGGGTATGGGCTGCCAGAAAGCCTGATTCATCATTTCATACATTTGACCGTCATTTCCAATGGAACCATTTTGGTTTTCAGTGGCTGGATGCGGGGCCGTGGAGACCGTATCGATTGCCGTATCCAGGATTTTTGCGACTGGAGCAGGTAGAATACTGTCTGTTTTCGTTTCCACTTGCTCTGTTTCCGAGGAAGGAGCCTGTGCCTTTTGAGGAAGGGATAATTTTTTGATATTGACGGAATTGGTGTTTCCGTTGGCGTAAGTGTTAAGTTCTTCAATTTCTTTTCCAAGTTGGATGAACAATTTTTCGTCCGCTTGGACTTGTTCGTCAAATGCTTTGATACTGCTGTTGAGCTCATCGCATGATCCGATGGCTTTTTCCCGGGCGGATTTCCCGGCAGAGGAAAGAGAGGAGGGATCGATGTTCTCCAATGCCAGCTTGAGCTGGGATAGTTTTTGCTGTTCGCTGAGGATGAAGCTCCTGAAACGGTTGAATGGAAAATGCTTTCCGTGGAATGTGGTGTTGATGTCGGCGACTCTCTGGCAATAATAGGTGAGTGAGAAAAAGTTGGCGTAACTTTGCGAATAGAGGACAACGGCCAGTTCATCCAAACTGCTTTTCAGGCGCGTCCTTTGGTTCATATAGTCGTTCCTGAGGGAGTCGAAGCGAGTCATCTCCCTGGGGAGCGTGTCTAAGCGGTTGGACAATTCGGCAGAGAGGGCCTGAATTGTTTGATCAACGGTGGCTTCCTTTTCGACCGCCTCCAATTGCATTGGATTGGCCCAAAATGCAAGGAGCAAGAGAATCAATAGGTAAAGGCGGGATATCATGGAGATGTACGCGCTAGTTCTATGTTCTTTCATCCTTTCGGTCAAGTGAGGACTCCCGGTTGCAGAGCATGATTCCGGACAAAAATGAGGAAATTTGACGTGATCGGGACAGTGACTGCATCATAACTCAAGCTTACGGCTATCCAAATTGGCTTGATACATTACGGTTTCCTAGGAAGAGAAAAATCACCAATTCCGGTATTGACAGGTATAAGGGGAAAGTGGTAGTTTCCTGCCCACAACCTTGTTAACGGAGCGGTGGCTGAGTGGCCGAAAGCACTCGTTTGCTAAATGAGCGTACTGGCACAACCGGTACCGTGGGTTCGAATCCCACCCGCTCCGCCATCAGGTTGATATGAGGCTCCCGGCAATAGGGAGCTTTTTTATTTGCATGTTTTACTATTGTTGGTCATGAGTTCATTTGTGTTTTACAATTCCGTATCCGGACAGGATTTAGGGGATGGCGTTGTACGGAAGATACTGGCTCATGACGAGAAACTGATGATGGTGGAGGTATCTTTCGACGCGGGGGCTGTCGGGGCACTCCACAATCATGAGCATGAACAGGTTTGTTATGTGCTGGAGGGACTTTTTGAATTTACGATCGGCGATGAGACCCGCCTGGTCGGCAAGGGTGACTCCCTGCATTTTTCATCGATGGTGATGCATGGTACCCGTTGTCTGGAGGCAGGGAGGTTACTGGATGTATTTACGCCCTGCCGTATGGATTTCCTTTCCTGAAGAGAATGGCGGAGGTGACAAAGCTGCTGTAAGATCGCTTCCCTCTTGAGCGTATCTTTTGCATCGCTTATGAGAAGTTCGAGAAGCAGATTGTATGGATGGGCTGTGTTTGCGGCTATGGTTCCGGTCGGAGTGGCTGTCATGTCTATTGCCGAGGCTCGGACACTTTTGAATTTCAATAGTGATTGGGGGTTTTGGCGCGGAGAAAAACCGGGTGCCGAGAAGCCGGGGTACGATGATTCCGGATTTGCCCGGATAACTCTCCCCCATACGATGCGCCTGGAAACCAAGCATTGCGGCGGAGCGGCCAATGTTTATCAGGGCATTGGCTGGTACAGACGTTATTTTACGGTACCGGATGAATTTCGCAACCAGCGTGTTGTGCTGGATTTCGAAGGGGTGATGATTGACAGTACGTACTATTTGAACGGAGAAGAAATCGGTACCAGAAACGGAGGATATATCGGATTTTCCCTGGATATTACGGACAAAATCAAATGGGGGGAATCTAATGTGCTGGCCGTGCGCGTATCCAACAGGGACAATCCGGATACTCCTCCTGGAAAGCCTCTGGCGAATCTGGATTTCCATTATTACGGAGGTATTTACCGGGACGTTGCCATGAAGGTGACGGATAAACTGCATATTACGGATTCCCTGTCGGCGGATCGCGTGGCGGGTGGCGGCGTATTTGTGACGTACCCGAGTGTCTCCGAAGAAGTGGCGACGGTTCATGTCCGAACCCATGTTAAAAACGACCGGGAGGCGGCAGCCGGGTTGAAGGTCCGCACTTTATTGAAAGATGCGGACGGACGGATTGTTGCACGTGGGGAGACCCCGGCGAGTTCCCTTTCTTCCGGAGACGACCGTCATTTCGAACAAAAGCTTGATGTACCTCATCCTCATTTGTGGGATACGAAATCCCCCTACCTCTATACGCTGGTGAGTGAAATTGTCGTCGATGGGCGGCCGGTAGATGTGGTGGAAACCCGTATCGGGATCCGTACGATTGCCTTTAAGCCGGATGGTTTTTACTTGAATGGGAAAAAGTTGTATTTGCGCGGCGCCAACAGGCATCAAAGCTACCAGAATGTCGGGGATGCAGCCCCGAATTCCATGCAGCGCAGGGATGCCTTGCAGATCAGGGACAATGGGTTCAATTTTGTCCGTGCGACGCACTATCCCCAGGATCCCGCTTTTCTGGATGCCTGCGACGAGCTCGGGCTTTTGGTGATCGAGTGTCAGCCCGGGTGGCAGTTTTTCGGGAAATCCCGGACGTTTTACGACAGGACTCACCGGGATACGCGTGAGATGATCCGCCGGGATCGTAATCGTCCCAGCGTCATTCTATGGGAGACGTCCCTCAATGAAACGGGGTATTCCGAGCAGTGGGCTCGTGAGTCTACCGAGATTGCCCATGCCGAGTACCCGGGGAACCAGATGTATACGGCGGCGGACTATGGCTATCATGGAAAGTATTACGATGCCTGCTACAAGGTGGTGGATTGTTCTCTGGATGGCGTGCAGAAGGATTTTAATCCCGACAAGCCTTTCCTGACACGTGAATGGGGAGATTGGGGACATCAGTCTTTGCGGAAGCAAGGGGAAGCTCTCATGTTGGACCAGGTTCATGCCCGGCAGGATCAGCTCAATGGTCGCGGTTATCCCGATTGGGGCGGGCTGGATGCCAACAAGCGTATCGCCGGTTATTGTTTGTGGAGTTGGAACGATTATGCACGCGGCTCGGCTTCTGTCACACTTGGCAGCGGAGCAGTGGATATTGACCGTTTCGGCAAGTATAGCGCGTATTGGCTGGAGACGATGCAGCCGGCGAGGGATCCCCAGTATGGACCGAAAGTATTTGTTGCCAGTACTAATTCGCCCGATTCTTCTCTGGATGTCGATGTCTTTTCCAATTGTGACAGTGTCAAATTCTACCGTAATGGAAAATTCGTCGGTGAACAAACGCGTGAAGAAGCCTTGAAGGCATGTCCGCATATTGGAGAAAAGGGAGGCAGTCCGATTTTCCGGTTTTCTCTGTCCGGTTATGAGGCTGGTGAACTGAAGGCCGAAGCCTATCTGGACGGGAAGCTTGTCAAAACGCATGCCGTGTCCACTCCCGGCAATCCCGCCCGCGTGGTTGTGGAGCCGGATTTGAAAGGGATTGCTCCTGTAGCGGATGGGGCCGACCTGATCCCCGTGCATGTCAAAGTCGTAGATGCCGAAGGGACGGTAGTTCCCGGTTTCAAAGGGAATGTCCGGGTTGGTGTGGAAGGGGCAGGAGCCCTCGTCGGAGGAAAGATGCCGCGCATCCGGGTGGAGAACCAGCAGCCCGATGGCGGAATCGGCTTTTTCTTTGCAAAGACGGGGAACTCCCCAGGAAAACTTATTTTGAAAGCTTCGTCCGATGGGCTGGAAGCTGGCGAAGCGGTTGTGGAATCCCTCCCGTTTACAGGACGTTTTGTACCGGGACCGGAGCCCCGGTGGACGCGCAGCGAGGCCGATTTGGAAGACAAGGCTGAATTGTTCCTCAATTTGGCGGCGGGGTGTCCTGTAACGGTTTCTTCCGCCCAAGAGCAAAATCCTGCTGCTGCGGTGACGGATGAAGACGAAGGATCCCGTTGGGCTGCCTCGGATGGTTCATTCCCCCAGACGGTGGAGATAGATCTGAAGGCTCCTGCATCCATGTCGGCCATTGAGATCATCTGGGAGAATACTCTTGCCTATGTCTTTCGTCTGGAAACATCCGGAGATGGAAAAACATGGTTCCCTGCTGTAGAAGGCAAAGCAGTCCAGGGACGCAGCTTGAGTCCGGTGCGTACTCATGCCCGTTATGTCCGAGTGGTAGTGACGGGAGTTGAAGGCGAGGCGGGTTGGGCCTCCATCCGGGAAATTCGCGTTCGTCCCCTAGGAGAAGGGGAGGAACTGTCTCCGGGGGAACCTGTTCCCAATGCCGATGTAGTGTGCTTGACTGCTTCAGCCCCTTCTGAACCGGATCGAGGAACGGATAAGCTCCGTGATGGAGAAACGGTGATCGGTTCCGGCTGGTTGTCGGCTTCATCCGAATGTCCCCAGTCGGTGACGATGGAGTTCAAATCACCGCAGACTTTGACTGGCAGCCGGATTTATTGGGAAAAAGACAGTTCCCAATACACTTACGACATGGAGGTTTCCTCCGATGGAAAAAACTGGAACAAGGTGATGGACCAGCGTCAGGTGGCGGGGCAGTATTTCAAGCCGGAGTTTTTCCCGGTTCCCGTAAAGAATGTCCGTTATGTCCGGGTGACGCTTACGCAGGTGAATTCCGGGGCTGGCGTTAACAAGATCGGAATGGCGGAATGGATTCTATACCGCCAGCCCGGGACATAATTATTGATTTTAAGCGATAATATTTGAGAATATAGCAATGAAGACTCCCTCTTTGCTTCGTTTTTGTGCTGTTGGTATGTTGAGTCTGTCCGGGGTGATGTGCCCGGCAGCGCTGTCCCTGTCTGCCGGGGCGGAGACTCTGCCGGCATGGCGTTCTCCCCATCCATTGGATCTTGAGAGAAAGGCTCCGGTGGCGCTGCTTCCATTCCCTTGCGAGCTTGCCTGGGGAAAACAGACGGATTGTGTAGCTTCATCCCCGGGTATTGCTGCCTGTGCCTTTTCCGGTGGTTCTACCCTGTGGGCATTGAAGGAAATTTTCCCCGGTATCCGTGTAGTCAAAGGGGAACCGGGAAAGGGAATCTCCTCCGTGCGTTTGAACGGTAAACTTGCTACGGGTTCTGAGGGTTATGTTCTCCGGACATGGCCGGATCGTTTTGAGCTGGAGGCAGCAACGGAAGCAGGCTTGTTTTATGGACTCCAGACCTTGTGTCAGTTGGTTCTGGGGAAAAACGACCAGGGACAGGAGGTTCTTGCCTCCGCTGAGATTCGGGATATGCCGGCATTTCCTCACCGGGGATTCCTGCTCGACGTCGGACGGAATTTTATGCCGATCGATACGTTGAAGAAGCACATCGATCTCATGTCGCGCTTCAAAATCAATCTCTTTCACTGGCATTTGACGGACAGTCCCTCCTGGCGTGTGGAGTGCAAGTCTTTTCCTCGGCTGAACGATCCTCAATTCCAGGTAAAGGGGCGTGATCCCGGGGCTTTTTATACTTACGACGAGATCCGTGATTTGATTGCTTACGCTCGTAAGAGACATGTGATGGTGGTTCCGGAGTTGGACATGCCAGGACATAGCGATTACTTCAAAAAGGCTTTTGGCTTTCCTATGGAAAGCCCTCAGGGTATGGATGTTTTGGAAAAGCTGCTGGATGAATTCTGCCGAGAAATTCCCCGTGAGATGTGTCCCTGGCTTCATATCGGAACTGACGAGTGCCATGTCCCTAATCCGGTGGAGTTTGCCAAACGCATGGTGGGCAAGGTGGTCTCCCTCGGCAGAAGGCCGATGCAGTGGAAACCGGGGTTGCCCGTAGCGGATGGAGCAGTGGCTCAACTGTGGAATGACGAGGGAATTTCCGTCACTCCCGGCCGGGAGAAGAGTGCATATATAGATTCTACTGCAGGATATATCAATGCTCTGGATCCAACCGTTATGGTCAGGAAGCAGTTTTTCCGGCAAATGTGCGGGCAGGAACGGGGAGATGACAAAGCCTTGGGGGGAATTGTTTGCCTGTGGAATGATGTCCGGGCCGATAACCCCGAGCAGATCGAACGGCAGAATCCCATGTGGCCCGGAATCATGACTTTTGCGGAGAGAAGTTGGAAAGGTTCTTCGATTGACGCAACGTTCTACAAAGGAGTGCTGCCTCCCCGGGACAGCGAGGCTTTTCAGGCTTTCGAATTGTTTGAGCAACGCTTGGAAAAACTGGGGATGAGATTGGGGCGTCCCTTTCCGTATTGGCCCCAGTGCGGTGTTTCCTGGAGGGTGACTGATCCTGTGCCGGTGAAGGATGGAAGCAAGGTGGAAGCGATGAGACGCCGCATTGTTTCCGGAGAACTCTCTCCTTTGACGAAGCAGGCGGATGGAGGGTACCTGGCGTTGAAGACCAGAGTAGATCCCTGCGGAATTTTTGCAAAAGAGTCTCCAGGGGTGACCGTCTGGTGCCGTACCGAACTGGAGTCTCCTGCCGACGGGGTTCAATATGCAGTAATCGGGTTCGATGCCCCGGCTCGTTCCAATCGTCGTTGCTCCGGGATTCCCCGGAATGGAGAGTGGTCGTCCTTCGGATCGCGGATTTGGGTAAACGGGCAAGAGATCAAAGGCCCGAACTGGCAAATGCCCGGTAGCCGCGGATACCGGGAAAACACGTGGTTCCGGCCTCCCAATGAACTCCCTTTTACCGATGAGGAATTCTGGTGGACTCGCGAACCTGTGGCTATCCCCGTTAAAAAGGGCACCAATACGGTCGTGATTGAAAATCCGTTTACCGTGCCTCAGCAGAACTGGACGGTAACATTTATCCCCGTTCGCAAGTCCGGGGATAAATGGGTATCGGCTCTTCCCTGAGCCCGGATAAGGCGGAAAAGCTCAGGATTCTTTTGCCTTGTATTGGAGGGAGGGGAAACCGGGTGAGGGGCGGTATTCCCGGTCCAGAATGGCAATGGCCTTGTCGATCAAGTCGCGGTGCTGGGCTGCAAGATTATTTTTTTCGAAAGGATCCTTGGAGATGTCATAGACTTCCCAATTATTCGGTTTTTTCTTGGGGAAAAGGTTGCGCCGGACGATTTTCATGTCTCCGAGGCGTACGGCAACCTGTCCGCCATATCCGCCTCCGGCCCAGACCATGGGGTTACGGTTGGGGAGGGATTTTTTCTTGCCGAGAATGACGGGGGTGAGATCGGTCCCCAACGGTTTACCGGGTTTTGCTCCGACGATGGCGCAGAGTGTCGGCATGATGTCGGCGTGGTAGGCCGGCTGGTCGATGATTGTACCGGGTGTCACCTTTCCCGGCCATTTGATGATTCCGGGTACGCGGATGCCGCCTTCATAGAGTTGGCCTTTCAAACCACGCAATCCGGCCACCGAATTAAAGAATTTGTGGTCGACGCCTCCGACATCGTGCGTAGTGCCGTTATCGCTGGTGAAGATGACGATGGTGTTGTTTTCCAGTCCGCAAGCCTTCAAGGTATCCAGCAGACGCCCGACATTGTGGTCCATCTGGGAGATCATGGCGGCATAGGCCGCCTTGGGGCGGGGATGAGGCAGGTAACCCGTACCTCCACGGAAAGGAGTGGGATCCCATTTCGTCGGGTATTCGTCGATCCATTTTTGCGTGGGCTGCAACGGAACATGCGGTTCCAGTGGGGCGTAGTAGAGGAAAAAGGGTTGCTTGTGATCGGAGCGGGCCTTGACGAATTCGAGCATCTTATCTGCGATCAAATCAGAGGAATGAATCTCGCCCCGGTAGTCGTCCGCGTTGATTTCTCCCTTGGGGAGGGGACCGAAAATATGACCAATTGTGGCGGGAGGATTTTTTTTGTTCAGAGCGACTTTTTCCCCGTCGTCCCAGATGAAGGGAGGGTAGTAGGAGTGGCAGGCTTTCTGGTCGGTGTAGCCGTAGAAGCGGTCGACTCCGTGCTTGTCCGGAGCACCTGTTGTCCCGAATTCTCCAATGCCCCATTTTCCAAAAATGGCCGTAGCATATCCGGCCTTTTTCAAGGCTTCGGGAAGGGTGTAGGCGTCTTTGGCTATAGGCCAGTCTCCGGCACGCAGATCGTCCCAGCTTTCTCCCGGATCGACGCGTTTCAAGTCCTGAACGTCATTGACTCCGGTGTGGCGTCCGGTCATCAGAACGTTGCGGGATGGAGAGCATACGGGAGCTCCGGAGTAGAAATAAGTCCATTTCTGCCCTTGGGCGGCAAGCTTGTCAATATGGGGCGTTTTGATCTTTTTCTGCCCGTAGCAACCGACTTCCGCCCATCCCAGGTCATCGGCATTGATGAGCACGATATTGGGTTTGGCCCCCTGACTGGCAAAGCAGCATAAGGCGTACGCCGCCGCAACGAAAAAAATTGGAATTTTCATGGGAAGGAAGAAAAAATTAAAACTAACTCATAGTAATTACTTCCATTCCCAAGTCAAAAAAAAATGGGTAAGAATTCGAAACCTATTAATCGGAAGACGGCGGGATCAGGGAGCATCAGCCAGGCAGCCGGGACAATTGCGCACCCAGTGGCCGGGTTGGATTTCGATGAGTTCCGGGATGCGGTCTCTGAGGCAGAGCTCCGGAGTGCCCAGCGTGTTTCTGGGGCGGAAAGTACAGCCGGACGGAGGGGATATCAAGTTAGGAGGGAGGCCGGGAATCGTGTACAAAGGAGTGCCCTTGGACTGCATGCCGGGGATGGAACGGAGGAGGGCACGGGTGTACGCGTGCCTTGGATGGAGGAGGAGATCGCCTGCTGGGGCGCTCTCAACGAGGCCTCCGGCATACATGACGTTGATACGATCCGCATACTGGCGAACAACGCCGAGGTCGTGCGTGATGAGAATGACGGCTGTGCCGAGTTCCTGCTGGCGCTGTTTGATGAGGTCCAGCACCTGTTTTTGGACGGTGACATCAAGGGCGGTCGTAGGTTCGTCGGCGATGAGGATTTCCGGTCGGGTGATTAAGGCCATGGCAATCATCACGCGCTGGCGCATGCCTCCGGAAAATTCGTGCGGATAGGCCATTGCCCTCTGTTCCGGATCAGGGATGCCGACGAGAGCCAATTCTTCAATGGCTCGGCTCAGAGCTTGTTTCCGAGACATCTTTTCGTGAATGACAAGGGGTTCCGCAACCTGTTCTCCAATGCGCAGATAAGGATTGAGCGATGTCATCGGATCCTGGAAGATCATGGAAATGCGTTTGCCCCGGATGCGGCGCATCACTGCTTCTGTACAATGAAGCAGATCAGTTCCGTTAAAGAGGGCCTGACCGGATTCTATTTTTCCGGGAGGCATGGGGATGAGCCTCATTAGCGAGTAGCAGGTAACGGATTTGCCGGATCCGGATTCCCCGACGATCCCCAGTGTTTCTCCGGGATTAAGGGTAAACGACACATCTTCGACGGCGCGGACGATACCGGCTCTCGTGCGGAAATGTGTTGTGAGATGGCGGACATCCAGAAGCATGATGTCGGAGAGGAGGTGTGGTTTCCAACTGTTCGTGTCAATCGGAGGTTCTGATGCGTGAACGCGGAGAGAAGAGGATTGGGATGCCTAAACCGGGTGTGCTCTGGCGGAGAGCGTTGCGCAGATATTGAGAGTAGCTGTCCGTGAGGAGGTTCTTGTCGTTGACGAACAGGACGTACTTCGGGACGGGAATGATGTCGTATTTGGGATCGACTGCTGCTGTAGCATAGTAGAGACGCAGGCGCTTGTGTCCGGATTTGGCAACTTTGGGAGGATTGCTCTCCATGGCTTTTTGCAGGATGCGGTTGAGCTTGCCGGTGGAGGGGTAGTTCTGGGCGATTTCTCGAATGGTGTCGATCTGGCGGAAAATGTCGTCGATGCCATTGCCTTTCAGGGCGGAGACTGTAACGAAGGGCGCGTAGTCCAGGAAGAAAAGCTCGGTCCGGATATGTTCCTTGGCTTCTTCTCGTCTGGCTTTGAAAGGAGCGGTGGGATGGTAGAGGTCGAATTTATTGACGACGATGATACAGGGCTTGCCTTCTTCGGCGATGATTCCGGCGATGCGGCGATCCTGCTGGGTGATTCCCAGAGCGATGTCGATGACCAGAAGGCAGATATCCGAACGACGGATGGCTTTTTCGCTGCGCATGGCGGAAAAGACCTCGACGGAGGTATCTCTTTTGGAGCGAGGACGCATGCCTGCCGTGTCGATGAGCATGTAGGGTTTGTCCCCGTGGGTGTAGGGGATATCGATGGCATCGCGCGTGGTACCGGCTATGTCCGAGACGATCGTTCGCTTGTCGTTGAGGATGGCATTGATGAGGGAGGATTTACCGGCATTGGGGCGTCCTACGACGGCTACTTTGACGGGGCGTTCGCCGTTTTGCTCTTCTTCATCCTCCTGAGGGACGGCAGCTTCGATTTCTTCGCGGGTGGGGGCGCCTATGGCTTTTAGTCTGGTGTCGAGAAGTTCCGCCAGTTTTTGGAAGCCCCTTCCATGGGCGGAGGAGACGAAAACGTGCTCTTCGATGCCGAGGCCGGCGAATTCGCCGATATTGAGTTCCTGGGTTTCATGATCCGCTTTGTTGAGGATCATGATGACGGGAACTTGCGACTTGTGCAGCTGGGCGGCGATAGAAAGATCGATGGGAGTGACGTGATCACGGCTGTCGAGGACAAAGAGGATCAGATTGGCTGTCTGCATGGCAATGTCCGCTTCCGCGGCGACGGCATCGGCAAAGGTATCGTTGAGCGTGGCACCAATCCCTCCGGTATCTACGACTTCGCAGGCATAGTCGGTGATGGTGCAGGGGGCGCTGAGACGGTCTCGCGTAACGCCTGGTTCGTCATGGACGATGGCGATGCGTCGTCCGACCATCCTGTTGAAGAGGGCGGATTTGCCTACATTGGGTCTTCCGACGATAGCAATGGTGGGGATGTCGCGCATAAAGACATCATGCACCAAATCCGTTGACCGGGAAAGCCTTTTCCCGTGGTTTTCCCTGAGGCATGCGTCAGCCCCTGTTGAGTGCTTTCCTGTGAAGGTACCAAGCGACGGCAAAACCGATGATGTTGGGTGTCCACAGCAGGATGTAGGGCAGGGGACCGGGCGTTTTTCTTGAAAGGTCGGCGAAAACGAGTGCAACAAAGTACAAGGCGGCAATGATAATGCCCAGGACGAATCCCGTCGAGGTATCTCTGCGGCGGGCGCTGATGGCCAGCGGGACGCCGATCAAAGCGAAGACGATACAGGCCATGGAGAACGATGCCCTCCGCGGGAGTTCCGTTTCAAACTCCAGCTTCTGGCGTTCATTCAGGTAGCCGGGCGTCTCTAGCGCCTCATGGATTTCATCATTGGTGAATCTGTTGGCTCGTATTTTACGGGACTTGATCTGGTTGACGCGAATCATCCACGGCATGCGTTCGACGAGCATGACTTGGCTTTTGCCGTTCGGTTGGGACATTTCCACAAAGGTATTGTGCAAGATGAAGTGGAGAATCTTCTCTTGATCATCGAAGTCGACATCGACTTTTTTTGCATGCATGGCTTTGGATTTACCGGTTGCATCATCGTGCTGGTAAACGTGCATGCCGTAGATGGTGTCTCCTTGGCGTTTGTCGATGTAGATTTCCTGATCGTCGAATTTAGTAATGGCCTGGCCTTCGTTCAGAAGTCCCTTGGGATCGATGGCAGCAGCTTTGACGATGATTTCAGTGATAGCCTGTTTGGCTTTGGGGGAGATGTCGATGTTGACCCAGTAACAAAAGGCGGAGAGAATGCAAGCGATGACGATGGCCGGAGCGCTGAGACGGAGGAGACTTTGTCCCGCCATGCGCATGGAAGTCAGTTCGTTGTCGGCAGCCAGCCTGCCGTATACGAGCAGGACAGCCGTGAGGAATCCCCACGGGATGGAAAACATCAGGGAGAAGGGGATGACCTGGAAGATGAATTCCACGACGATGCTGGTCGGAGCCCCGCTGTCCAGCAGGAGCGGCCGTAATTCCTTGAACAGGTTGCCAAGCAAAAGCAGGGCACTGAGGGCCATAACCCCGATGAGGGTGACTCCCAGAATTTGCCTGGCGATATAACGATCCAGAATTTTCATGAAGAGACGGCCTGTGTTCCTGTGTGGAGATTACCGGGCTCGCATTCTTCCGAATGTCCGTCCGGTTTGCGGTAAGCGTGGTTATGAGCGGATCAGGTCGAAGCCGTCTTTACGGTCTTTGATTGTCCATCCCAGGTCGGCGACCTGGCCTCGTAGGGTATCGGCTGCAGTCCAGTCTTTGTTCTGCTTGGCGATCCAGCGTTGTTCTGCCAGGGCTTTGACATCTTCCGGTGCTTCTTCCTGTGACTGTTCCTTGGCTACTGGCGTGATGCCGAATGCGGACAGGATGAAGTGGAAGGCGATCCGGACGGCATGGGCTTGTTCCTGTGAAAGTTCCTGGACATTGATGCGCTTGATGGCGCTGTACACGTGGCCGAGTGCTTCGGGCGTGTTGAGATCGTCATTGAGACTGTCCCAGGCTGCCTGGAATTCTCCGAGATCCGGCGTTTTCCGGCAGAGTTGCTTGTAGGGCGGGATAGCTGCATTGCCGGAGCGTTCGGCCAGTTGCATGTCGAATTTAGAGAGGCGGACGAGTGAGGCTCGAGCATCGTTGAGGGAGTCCAGCGTAAAGTTGAGAGGGCGGCGGTAGTAGCCTCCGGCCAGAACATAGCGGACGGCTTCCGGGATGTGTCCGAGACGGGAGAGATCTTCCAGCGTGTACATGTTGCCCAGGGATTTGGACATTTTGCCTCCGTCAACCAACAAGTGGGTGATATGAAACCAATTGCGGGCAAAATGGCCTCCGCAGGCACAGCGTGATTGCGCTACTTCGTTTTCATGGTGCGGGAAGACGAGGTCGACTCCTCCGGAGTGGAGGTCGAAATCCGGACCGAAGTATTTGTTGATCATCGCCGAGCATTCAAGATGCCAGCCCGGACGACCTTCTCCCCATGGCGATTGCCAGTAGTTCGGCCCGTCTTCGGGGCGGCGGGCCTTCCAGAGGACGAAGTCCGCAACGGAATCCTTTTCGTATTCGTCGGCATTGGAACGTTCATTGGCGGTTTTTCCCAAGTCGAGTTCCCTTTTGTCGAGATGGGAAAGCTGGCCGTATTCTCCGAAAGAGGAAATTTTGAAATACACGGAACCATCTTCCGATGCGTAGGCATGACCCTTGGTCATGAGGTCTTCCACCATGCGGATTTGTTCCGGAATATGGCTGACAGCGGAAGGTTCGATATGGGGAGGAAGGCAGTTCAGAGCTGCGCAATCGGCATGGAATTTGTCCGTCCATCCCTGAGTGAAATCCGCCAGGCTCATACCGGCTTTTTGAGAGTCCCGGATCGTTTTGTCGTCTACGTCGGTGAGATTGCGGACATGCATGGTCGTGACTCCGCCGAGCTCCAAGACACGGCGGAAGACGTCTTGAAGAACAAAGGTCCTGAAGTTGCCAATATGGGCCGGGCCGTACACCGTCGGACCGCAACAGTAAAACCGGAACCGTTTGCCGTCGATTGGTGACAATTCCCTGATGGTTCTGCTTTGCGTGTCGTAAAGATGCAACATGGTTTGTCCATTGCAGAATAAAACAGGCGGGCGGTCAAGCCGCCAGCACGTCAGAGGAAATGTTCGGGCAGGTATTTTTTCAGTGCCCCGAACCTTCCCAGGCCGTTACTTTGCCTTTGCTGAAGAGGACGTAGGAAGTGTTCGGAGGAATGGTCGAGATGGGGAATGTCGTACCGATGCCCGTACCGATCATGGAGGATCCGTTATGGTAATGACCGACTCCTCCGCCGACGCCGAAGGAGAACCCGCTGCCGCCTTTCTGGTAGATCCATCGTTCCGAGGGGATTCCGTCCAAATTGCCGCGGGAAATGGAGTCCGGATCTCCCCAGGCCAGTTTGACGGCTTCCGGAGTCATACCGAGAGAGATTTGCCCGGCAAGAACGAGGGATTGTTCTTGTGGAGCTAGTTTCTGGAAGGCCGGCAAGTTGGCGTCGATGCGTTCTTGCGGAGTTGTCGAACAGGATGCGACCAAGAGGCCGGACAGAAGCAAAATGGGGATGAAAGTAATTTTCATGATAGAAGTTGGTTTGCCCGGACTGGAATGTCCGGTATGGGATATGATTCGTTCTGAACGAAGAATGTTCAATAGAACAAGAGTCAGATCATTGTCTTTTATCGACATAGGCCCGGTCTTCGTCACTGAGCAGGTTCAGAGAAGAACTGAATTGGGTCCCGTCGAATTCCTTAAGCCATACCATGTTTTTCTTGGGATCGTAACGGACGAATTTAGCGAATATTTTGGTGCCGTTTTTGCCTGTCCAATCACGATATCCGGCGGAGCTGAGATGTTTTTTGAAATCGGAGAATTGTTTGTTGGCCGTTTCAACATCCTGGCGGATGCGGTCCATGACATTTTTGGAATTTCCTCCGGAATATCCCTTCCAAGAGGCGACCTGGCGTCCATCCGGTGTGAGAATAATAACGTTGGGAGTTCCCTTTACTCCATAATGGGAGAAGGCTCTCATGACGTATTCCTTCTTTTTGGTAGCGAGATTGCCGATAATGACGTTCTGATCCTTGTTGGGGGTGGTTGTGTCGTACTCGGCTGATTTGTCGTAGCAGACGCGGATCAGGTTGTCTTTGGCCCAGTCCTCAAATGCATCGGATTTGAACAATTCCGCACTTATTTTCTGGCTGGCCGGGCTATATTTGCTGTCATGGAACCAGATGAGAATCGGTTTGCCGGAACGGCGGGCATCTCGTAGAGCCTTGGAATAGCTTTGCTGCCATTGTTTGGAACGTTCGCTTTGGAGGGAAAACGCTTCATCCAATTCCTTGATGTCGGCATAGGGATTGTCCGGGTCGGTGAAGATGATGTCTTCATCTGCCTTGAGAGTCAGAAGGTCTTGCGTGCTTTTGGTCTCCAGTTCCTTGAGTTGCTTCCTGTTCCCTCCGCTCATGAGTCCCGGCGGCATGAATCCGTCGGGATTGCTGAATCCCTGTGTTTCTTCCGTCAATTGGGAGAGGAATCCCTTGGATTGGGCCTCCTTGCTATCCGGCTTGTCTTCTGCCGGATCCGTTGTGGCACAGGACACCAGCAATACGGAGGCAACCGCAATGATCGAAATTTGCAGCAACGACTTTCTCATGTTCCGATTTGTAGCATAAAGAGCCGCCTGTCTCAATCTCCAAACGGGAAGCCCCCGGGATTTCATGGCTCTCCGTAAGAAAATAACCGATGTTCGGGCCCTTTGCCGAATCAATCCCCGGATTTGAGAACGCGGATGAAGGCTTCCTGCGGGATGTTGACCCGGCCGATGGCCTTCATACGTTTTTTCCCTTCTTTTTGCTTTTCGAGAAGTTTGCGTTTACGGGTGACGTCGCCTCCGTAGCATTTGGCAGTTACGTTCTTGCGCATGGGAGAGATGCTTTCCCGTGCGATGATTTTACCGCCGATACAAGCTTGGATGGCAACAGTGAACAATTGCCGGGGGATGACTTCCTTAAGGCGAGATGCCAGATCGCGTCCACGGGATTCTGCCTTTTCGCGGTGAACGATCATGGAGAAGGCGTCGACGGGTTCTCCGGCGATCATCATGTCCATCTTGATCAGATTGGCAGGGGCGTAACCGTCATGTTCGTAGTCCATGGAACCGTAGCCGCGCGTCATGGATTTGAGCTTGTCATTGAAATCGACGAGGATTTCGGCGAGAGGAAGAGTGGCGGTGAGCATGACGCGCATGTCATCGATAGTCTCGGTGTTGACGACATTACCGCGTTTTTCCAGAACCAGTTGCATGATGTCACCGATGTAGTCGCCGGGAAGCATGATGAAAACCTTGACGATGGGTTCGCGGATTTCCTTGATTTCCTGTGGTTCGGGCAGAAGGCTCGGGTTGTCTACCAAGAGCTCTTCTCCGTTGGTCTTGGTGACCTCGTAGATGACGGACGGGTAGGTAGAAATGACATCCATGTTGAATTCTCGCCGCAGGCGTTCCTGGACGATTTCCATATGCAGCAGCCCGAGAAAACCGCAGCGAAAACCGAATCCGAGGGCGATAGACGATTCCGCCATGAAGGTAAAGGCGGCATCGTTGATCTGAAGCTTGGCCATGGATGCTTTCAAGGCTTCAAAGTCGGAGGAATCGACGGGGTAGATGCCTGAAAAGACCATGGGACGTATTTCCTTGAAGCCGGGCAAGGGCTTGTCGCATGGGTGGACGATGTCGGTATAGGTATCGCCTATTTTGACATCGGAGGCTGCCTTCATATTGGCGATGATGTAGCCGACGTCTCCGGTGCTGAGTTCGTCGGACTTGGTCATTTTGGGAGTGAAAATGCCGACCTCCTTGACTTCATATACTTCATCCGTGGCGAAGAGCTTGACGCGCATGCCGCGCTTGACGGAGCCGGAAACGATGCGTACGTAGGAGACGACGCCCCGGTACGAGTCGTACACGGAGTCGAATACAAGGGCGCGCAGCAAGCCGTCGGGGCTATCCTTGGGAGGAGGAATTCGTTCGACGACAGCTTCCAGAATGTCTTCGATGCCGATACCGGCTTTGGCGGACGCCTGGATGGCTTCTTCGTGGGGGATGCAGATGATGTCTTCAAGTTGTTTGAAGACTTTCGGGAGATTGGCGCTGGGAAGGTCGATCTTGTTGATGACCGGCACGATAGCCAGTTTCTGGTCCATAGCCAGGTGCATGTTGGCTAATGTCTGGGCTTCAACCCCTTGAGCGGCATCGACGATGAGGAGCGCGCCTTCGCAAGCGGCCAGAGAACGGGATACTTCGTAAGAGAAGTCCACGTGACCGGGGGTATCCAGCAGATTCAGTTCGTAGGTTTGTCCGTTGCGCGCCTTGTAGCGCATGGTTACGGGGTGGGATTTGATGGTAATGCCTTTTTCCCGTTCCAGATCCATGGCGTCCAGAAGCTGGTCTTGTTTCTCACGGTCGGAAATCGTGTTGGTGTACTCCAACAGACGATCGGAAAGAGTCGTCTTTCCGTGGTCGATGTGGGCGATGATGGAAAAGTTGCGTTTCTGCTCAATGCTCATAATGGATACCGGCCTTCCGAGGGTAAAAAATTCCGGCGAATGCTAATAGTACGAAGTATGAGCGTCAAGCGAAGAGACTGTCTGTGCATGGTTTCGATTGGTTTTGCAAGACTTGCGGATCGTCCTGTTCCATACATCGGTATGTTCTTACTGGCTGGGAGTATTGGGACAAGAACGTTTTACATATTCGGAAGTGGAATTCGACGGGTGGTAGAGGAGCCAAATGTTGGGGAATTAAAATGCGAAAGGCTGTAAATTAATGGTTGAGTTGCATCGGTGAATTCCATAGCATCACTTAAATTTATGCAAATATCCGGTTTGTTCATGATGGAAAAAGGAAGAAAAGTGCTTGTTGTGTGCGGAGTTGTTCTTCTTTTGTTTGGGGGATTTTGTTGGTCTCGGACGCCTCAGGATCAGAATATCCAGCCGGATGTAGCACGGGATGTTTACACGAAGACGAAACGTCCTCCCGTGGAAGAGCGGTTGTTTATTTCTCGAAGTATTGATGAAGAAATTGCACGCGTCAAAGGGATGTTGACCCATCCGAAGTTACGCTGGATGTTCGAGAACTGTTTTCCCAATACTCTGGATACGACGGTGCATTACCGTGAGAAGGACGGAGTGGATGATACGTTTGTCTATACCGGGGATATTGCCGCCATGTGGTTGCGCGATTCCGCGGCTCAGGTGTGGCCGTATGTTCCACTGGCTAACAAGGATGAGAAGTTGAGGAAGATGCTGGCGGGGGTGATCCTCCGTCAGATGAAATGCATCAATATTGACCCCTATGCTAATGCGTTTAATGACGGGCCGACTGGTAGCGAGTGGGAGTCCGACCTTACGGATATGAAGCCGGAAATCCATGAGCGTAAGTGGGAAATCGATTCCTTGTGCTATCCCATACGGTTGGCCTACCGTTATTGGAAGACGACGAAGGACGATTCCGTGTTCGGTGCGGAATGGAGCTCGGCTGTCCGGCGTATCGTGGCAACTTTCCGAGAACAGCAGAGGAAAGAGAATCCCGGGCCTTACAAATTCCAGCGCAAGACGGAAAAGGCCTCCGACACGGTCATGAATGACGGATGGGGCAATCCCTGTAAACCGGTGGGTCTGATTGCCTCCGTATTTCGTCCGTCAGACGATGCAACGACGTTTCCTTTCTTGGTGCCGTCGAATTTCTTTGCCGTGTCCTCGTTGCGCAAGGCGGCGGAAATCCTGCAATCGGTCAATCATGATGAAGAACTGGCGGGCGAATGCCTGGCTTTGGCTGACGAGGTCGAAGCGGCGTTAAAGAAATACGCGGTCGTGGAGCATCCTGTATTTGGTCGTGTGTACGCTTATGAGGTGGACGGGTACGGTAATCTCCTGTTTATGGACGATGCCAATGTACCGAGTTTGCTTGCCATGCCTTATCTGGGGGATGTCCCGGCGGACGATCCGGTTTATTTGAATACGCGCCGCCTGGTGTGGAGCGAGCATAATCCCTACTTTTTCAAGGGAAGGGCAGGCGAGGGAATCGGAGGACCTCATGTGTCCCATGTTTCGATGAACATGATTTGGCCGATGAGCATCATGATGAAGGCGTTTACGAGCCGTGACGATGAAGAGACGGCTGCTTGTATCAGGATGCTGCTGGAAACCGATGCCGGAACCGGGTTCATCCATGAATCTTTCCACAAGGACGATGCCGGCAAGTTTACCCGCGAGTGGTTCGCATGGCAGAATACGCTTTTTGGAGAGCTCATCCTGAAACTGGTCGGTGAAGGAAAGACCGATCTTCTGAATCGTCTCCCCTGACTTATTTTTTAACTGATTATTATACGATTATGAACAGCAAGACACTACCTGTTTTCCTTTCGTTCCTATGTATGGGGTTTGGCGATGCCGTCAATACCTTTGTGGGAGTGGCAAAAGATCATTTTTCTCTGACGACATTCGAATCCAGTTTCATTGCATCGGCGGGGTTTATCATGTTCGGCCTGCTCTCGGTGCCAATGGGGCTTTTCCAGGACAAATGCGGTCGCAAAAAGACGTTGCTGACAGGGTTGATCGTTGCTCTGATAGGTATTCTGACTGTGATGTTGTTCGGGTTAGACAGGTATGCTGTCTTCCTGCTTTCCATCCTTCTTCTGGGAGGCGGAGCTACGATCCTTCAGGTGGCCGGCAACCCGATCATGCGTGACGTGTCGGATGAGGGAAGGTATTCCAGCAATCTTTCCCTGGGGCAGTTTATCAAGGCTATTGGTTCCTTTACGGCTCCGCTCGTTTTTTTCATGGCGGGCAAGATGGGTTATACCGAGACTCAGAGCTGGAATGTTCTGTTCCCTATTTTTGCAGTAGCCGTTGCGGTATCTATTATTTCCGTTGCTACGTTGAAGGTTCAGGAAAAGTCTGATGCGGGCAAGACGGCTTCTCTGGGGTCGTGCATCCGCCTTCTGGGGGATCCGTCCGTGGCGTTTTCCGTCCTTGCCATTTTCGTGTATGTGGGAGCCGAAGTTTGTATGGCATCCGGCATGCCCGTGTATTTTTCCGAGCAATTCGGAATCAATCAATCCCTGGCGACCAAGTTTGTGATGTATTTTTTCGTGACGATCATGATCGGGCGTTTTCTGGGGGCGATGCTGCTACGTAAAGTACGGCCGGGACGTTTTCTGGTGGCGACATGCTATGTATCTCTGGCTGGATTTATTCTTCTGGTCTTGGGTAGCAGCGCGGTCGGGCTGATTGCTTCTCCCGATGCCCGTGAGATTGTGACGACGGCGTCTCTTGTCGTGCTGGCTCTTGGGTTTGCCAACATTTTCCCCCTTGTGTTTTCCATGGCGATCGACAGGTTGCCCGACAAGGCGAACGAGTTGTCAGGATTGATGGTATCCGCTATTTGCGGAGGGGCTTTCCTGTTGCCCCTCATGGGGTGGATCGGCGATGCCTCCGGCAATCTTTTCTACGGTTTTGTTGTACCTCTTGTGGCCGTGCTCTACATATTGGGGGTCGGGTTGGTAATGAAATCCGAAAAGAAAGAAGGGAGGGATGCCTGAGGTGGACTCCGACCGTGATGACCGCATTGTTCTGACTTTGGATGCGGGGGGGACGAATTTCGTTTTTGCCGCCATGCAAGGGAACCGCCGTATTGGAACTCCGGTTCGGCTTGCTTCGGAAGCCCGGAATTTAGAACGTTCCCTGGAGAATATCAAAAAAGGGTTCAGAGCCCTGATTGAAGAAACGGGGCAGGCGCCTGCCGCCATCAGTTTTGCATTTCCGGGACCGGCCGATTATCCCAGGGGTATTATTGACAATGTTGGCAATCTTCCGGCCTATGCAGGGGGCGTTCCCTTGGCGGATATCCTCCAAGATGAGTTTGGTGTGCCCGTTTTCATTAACAACGACGGCGATTTGTTTGTCTATGGCGAAGCCGTGGCCGGATTGCTGCCCCAGGTTAATGAGGCGCTGGCGAAGGCGGGTAGCCCGAAGAAGTTCCGCAATTTGTTTGGTGTGACTCTGGGGACCGGATTCGGCGGGGGGCTTGTGATGAATGGGCAGTTGTATATAGGCGATAACTCCAATGCCCTGGAAGTGTGGCTGATGAACAATAAGCTTCATCCGGGGACTTTTGCGGAAGAGGGCGCGTGCATCCGTGCGATTCAGAAAACGTATGCACGAGAAGCAGGGCTGCCGGAGGCCACTCATTTATCTGCCCGGGACATTGAGGAGATTGCCCTCGGTAAGCGTGAGGGGGATTCTCGCGCCGCCCGTGAGGCGTATCGTGAAATGGGACGCCTGCTTGGCGATGTTTTTGCAACGGCTGCGACGTTGTTCGATACCTTGATTGTGATCGGCGGAGGTCTGGCCTACGGACACAGGCTTTTCATGGACAGCGTTCTGGAGGAAATGAACGGGACAATCAGAAGTTACGATGGACGGGAATTGCCACGATTGGTTCAGAAGGCTTTTGATCTGGAAGATCCATCTCAGATGGAAAACTTCCTGTTGGGAGACGAACGCCGGTTGATCGTACCGGGTTCCGGACGGGAAGTCATTTACGATCCTCGGAAGAGAATCGGCATCGGTATCACGCGATTGGGAACCAGCGAAGCCGTGGCCGTCGGGGCGTATGCCTACGCCCTGAGAGCCATTGACTGTGCAATGCGATGATGATGCTTATTCAAAAGTAGCATCCACAGTCATAGGACTATCTTTGACGGTGGCTGTGATGTCTTTCGTGTTTCCGGAGGCATCCTGATAGCGGAAGGTGTAGGTTTTGTTCTTTTCCAGAAGGAACGTCAAGACATCGTTCATGTCCTGTAAGGGGCCGGAAGTACGGCCTCCGTCCATTTGGAGCTGACCGTCGAAGACATCGACGTTGACGGCGACTCTGTCTCCGGAATTCGAGTTGCTGCCGGAATTTTTAAAGATGCGGATGGAGACTGGGACATGCGTGCCTTGGGAGACGGCTTGTTCTTCCATGGCCTCGCAGGTGTCGATGTATCTCTGCGAAACGTTGACGGCGTGGACTTCCTGGGATTGATCGTTCCAGACCATGGGGAAGGATTCTCCCGTTTGTTTGAAGGAAGTGGCGTAAATGGCATATTGGCGATTGTCCGGGTTAGCCTTGCCGGCGTTTGCCAGGAACCACGGGTGATCGAGCTGGCGGGGCATATAGTATTCCGTGATGTACCATTTGCCGTCCATCCATACTTCTACCCAGCTATGATTGCCGCGATTGTCGTGCCATGAAGCCGTTCCGGCGAATCGGGCCGGAATGCCGACTGACCGAAAGGCATCCACTAGCAGAATGGCCAATCCGGTACATGATGCCATATGCTGGCGGATGGACTCCGAAGGGGATTGGTTGGGCTTCTCCCGGAGCGTATTATAGTCCACCCCCGTCAGTTTGCCTATTTTTGAGTTGATGGAGAGCACTGCATCCCGGATGGATTTGCTGTCGTGAACGAGTTTCCCAAAGAGGCCGAAGAATCCCTGACGCCAGTTTTCACGGGTTTCATCTACGACGGCATAGGGGAGGACATCGTTGAGGAAGATGTCTTCAGGGATGTCACGGCCCCAAGGGAAGGATGCTCTCGCTTGATAGGCCAGGGCGATGTTGGAGGAGAGGAGTGCTTTGTCGATACTGGTCAAATCCCGTTCCGACATGTGTTCGATGAGAAAAGCCGCTCCGGCTTTTTGTTCGGCAGGCAGTTCGGATAACAAGTCTTGCAGGGGACGGGCATTGGAACCGGCTTTGGAGAGGGCTTGTTCCAGGCCTGATGTTGATGAAGTAGCTCCTTGGCCGCCAAAGGATCCGGTTGCCAGCGCCATGCAGACGCAGGGGATGAGTATTCGATTCATAGTTGTGGTGAAGTGGGGAGAATAGTTTGTTGATCGACATTCCAGCCTTCGACGGTGACCGCCGGAATTCCGTTGTCTCCGGGAATATAGTCGATAGGAATTTCCCGGGTGGAGCCGGGAACGAGGGAGACATAGTTGTCCTGGTAGAAGGCAGGCATGATACGTTTACCCGATTTGGCGTCCACCAGGGAGATGCGGTTGAAGAATGCTATCCCTCCCTCTTTCGGGGCGGTAAGTCGGACGATGACTGTTCCCGGTTTCGGAGAGGTGGCTGTTACCTGCAGATCGGCTTTGCTCATGGAGCGGAGTCCGGAATATTGTCCGTCCTGATTCGGAAACCAATAGAAATTGTCACTGATGAGTTTCCCATCGGCGTCCATTAGCTGGAGCAGAAGGAAGCCTCCCTTGTCCCGGCATACATCCTTGATTCTTGCAGACAGGGACATGATCTTCAGACAATTGGAGGCATTGACGTAGCAGAATACCTGGTCGTTCTTTTTCTCTTTGCCTTCCGTGTTGAACAAACGGACGACGAGCATGACATCCCGGGCCGGCTCCAGTCCGTTGTTGACGACCATGACTTCTCCCGTAACAGGGTTGCACATGGCATGGAGGGGTTCGCCACCCTTGCGGGTCCCGAAGAGGCAGGCGTTGGGGTCCAAATAGTAGTCGTACATTTGTCCCCGCATGGCCGTCCATGGATTTTGTGTTTTCCAGATGATAAATCCTGTGTACCAGTCCCACATATGGGAGGAAAATCCTTCCATAATTGCCCGGTATTGCTCATAGTTGACGAGTTGAGCCTTGCGGGTAAAGTCCCGCACATCGGAAGGGGGACCATAGGGGATCAAATGGTCTTCGTATCCGACTCCCGTGTATTTGTGGTAGGTCCAGACATCGTTGACCTTTTCTCCGAAAGGTTCGGTTGGATCAAGGGTAGGGACGATCATGGAATCTTCGGGGATGAATCGTTCGAGGGATTCATAGTCGCCAACTCCGATCGAGCCTATTTCCGAGTTGAACGGCCAGGTTTTTTCCTGCCAGAAAGTCGATATCGGCTGGATTCTGTATGGACCGTCCCCATTTCCTCCCAGAGAATTGTAGGACATCTCGCAGGAGTTGGAGTAGTCGATGAACCAGCGGGTTCCATCCAGGCTGGGCAGGATGCGGTTTCTGAGGGCATCCAGAATCCCGGACGGAGGGGGGATTTCATTGCCGCCGCACCAAGCTGCAAGAGAAGGATGGTTACGGATCATTTTGACCATGTCTTCCGCAGCTTCCAGTACGAGGGCATGATCGTCGGGATACTTCCTGCGAGTCCATTGATCATCCGCTTTTAGTGCATCGCGCCAGCGACCGTTGCAATCGCCGGAAAACCAGAAATCCTGCATGACGAGCAGACCGTAGCGATCGCAGGCTTCATAGAATTCCGGACGTTCCGTCAGAGCCCCTCCCCAAATGCGGATGAGGTTCAGGTTCATGTCCCGGTGGTAGCGGATTTCGGCATCGTAGCGTTCCGGGGAGAACCTGAGCATGGCGTCGGAAATAATCCAGTTGCCGCCTCGAATGAAAAGCCGTTGCCCGTTGACGAACATTTCCCGGCTGCGGGTCCGTTCGTTCCATGCCGTGTCGAGTTCTCTGACACCGAAGTTGATGGAATGAACATCCGAAGCGGATAGCTGTCCGTTCTCCCTGAATTCAAGGCGAAGGGTGTACATATTCTGGGGACCGTAACCGGTTGGCCACCAGAGTTTGGGATTCTCCAGAACGATCTCTGGTAGTTTTGCTTGGACAGTGGAGTTCGGAGGGATTTCCACACGGCATTCTGTCTGTTTATTGCCGAGGAGACAGGCAAGCGTACCGCGAACTGTTTGCCCGGTGGGGTTTTCCAGTTCGGCAGAAAGGTTCATAAAGGCATTTTCCTGGGGAGATGATGGTTTCCTGACCCCGGGGACGCGGGTGACGATATGCGGTTCCTTGATGCGGATACGTCCGGTTTTTTCCAGAATGACCTTGTCCCATATGCCGGTGTTACGATCTCGGATAGGTTGGATCCAGTCCCATCCGGCCACATATTGATGCGTCAGGTTACGGGCGATGCGTCCATCTCCTCCCTGGCCCCCGTTCGGATTGCCGACATGATCCGGGGGATAGACGATTACGGCCAGACGGTTCACTCCGTCGGGCTTCAATAAGTCTGTGATGTTGAACGTTTTCCTCAGGAACATTCCCCGATAGGGTTTGGCGTTGACCTTGTGACCATTCAGGAAAATATCACAGGAATAATTGATGCCTCGAAACGTTAGCCATACCTGCCCTCCTTCCTTGGGAGGAAGTTCCCGGAAGTCCTTGACGAACCAGTAGGTATAGTATTCTCGGCCCGTGGCATGGATGTCCGGGATCTTTTCATTGTTCATGCCGTAGAACGGATCGGGAATTTCTCCATTGGCCAGCTGCGTGGTCAGGACGGTTCCGGGCACAACAGCGGGTTTCCAGTTGTCCAGAGCGAACGAAGGATTGGAAATTGTTTCTCCGGAGGCGGTTGTTTGCGTGGAGGGAAGACATTTCCAGTCCGTTTTCAATTCATAATGATCATCCATGGCAAGAGCCGGAATGCCGGCGGCAAGGAGGATGAGCGGAATCAGGAATTTGAAGAACATAGCGGAATGTCAGGGATTGGAAGCCATGGAGGACTCATTGCAGGACGGCAGCCAGCAGAGGGAGGAATCCCCGGTCATCTGGATTTCCAGTGTTCCTCCGGCTGCAATGTCCTTGAAGTCGATATACTTCAGTGAATGCGGTCTTCCGTTCAAGAGAATTTTTCCGATATATTTACGTTCGGGGCTATTGTCGCGGACGATGATACGGAATGTTTTCCCGTTCCCGACCTGGAGTTCCGCTCCATCGACAATCGGACTGCCGAATACGAATTTGCCTCCTGCCGGCTCTACTTGGTAAAATCCGAGGGCGGAAAGGATGTACCAGGCGGACATTTGTCCCATGTCTTCATTGCCGCAGAGTCCCTCCGGCGTGTCGTCATACATGGTGGAAAGTATTTCCCGGACTTTATCCGCTGTTTTCCATGGTTTGTCGACGCAAGTGTACATGTAGGCGACGTGGTGGCTGGGCTCGTTGCCATGCGCATACTGCCCGATCATTCCGGAGATGTCGGGGGAGGCGTCTTTGCCTAGATCTCCCTGTGCCGTAAATAGCCCGTCTAGTTTGGCCAGGAACTTTTCCGTATTCCCGAACAATTCGACAAGTCCTTTTATGTCGTGCGGTACCAGCCAGGTGTATTGCCATGCATTGCCTTCGGTATAATCATTGTTCCGGTGGACGGAGACAAACGGGTCGAAGTTTTTTCCGAACACTCCTTCCGAGGATAATCCCCGGACGAATTCCGTTTTTGGGTCGAAGTAATGCTTATAGGATTTACTCCGTTTCAGGAAGTAATCGTGATCCTGGGTTTTTCCGAGTTTGTCCGCAACCTGGGCAAGACTCCAGTCGGCGACGGCGTATTCCATGCATTTGGAAAGACCTTCTCCTTCCTTGTCATAGGGAATATAGCCGTATTCCTTGAGGTACTTGAGTCCGCGTTCGTCTAAAAGGGAAGATTCCTTCATGGCTGTGAATGCCTTTTCGGCTGATATCCCCTCAAAATTTTTCATTACGGCATCTGCGACGACGCAAACGGCCGGATTGCCTACCATGCAGTCTGTTTCACAGGCCATCAGGTGCCAGACGGGCAATTTCCCCTGCTTTTGGTAGATGTCCAGCATGGAGTTGATCAGGTCGGGTACTTTTTCAGGTTGGATGAGAGTCATCAGGGGATGGGCTGCACGGTAGGTATCCCAAAGAGAAAATCCCGTGTACTGGAGATGAGAGCTTTTGTGGATGTTGCCGTCCGCCCCGCGATAGTCCCCGTTGACATCGGAACAGACGGCAGGGTAGATCATGGTATGGTACAAGGCGGTGTAGAAGATGCGGCGTACTTTGTCGTTACGAGTGGAAATGGAAATTTTGGAGAGTTCGCGGTTCCAGGCCTGATCGGCTTGGATCACGGTTTTGTTGAAATCCCAACCGGGTAGTTCGGCTTGCATGTTGGCCTTGGCATTTTCCACGCTCACCAGTGAGATAGCGACTTTGACGAAGACGGGGTTCTCGTCCCTTGTATCGAAGACAGCCTGTCCGAAAGGCTTGCCGGGACAGTTTGTCGACGGATGTGAGCCTTCGGATTCCATCCATTGTTTCATCGGACGAGAAAATTCTATGACGAAGAAGAGCTTCCGATTGTTTGCCCAGCCTTTGGTGTGGCGGAATCCCGATATGACGGTATTGCTCTCCCGGTGGAATTGGACTTCGGTTGGGTTTCCACTGCCGACCCCATGTTTCAGGTCTACGATGATTCGTGCGTCTTCAGTCTTGGGAAACGTGTATTTGTGGAAACCTGTTCTCTGTGTGGCTGTTAATTTCACATCAATCCCGAATCGGTCCAGATGGACGGCATAGTATCCGGGTCGAACTTGTTCCGAGGAATGGTCGAAGGATGATCCGAGTCCGGAAAGCAGATTATCCTTGGAACCGCGGGACAAGGGAACTTCTCCGATGACTGGCATGAGGGAGATATCTCCAAGATCGTGGCATCCTGTACCGCTCAGATGCGTGTGGCTGAAGCCGATGATACTTGCGTCCGATATGTGGTATCCGGAACACCAGTCCCAGCCTTGGGAAACATTGGTAGGACCAAGCTGGACGAGTCCGAAAGGCACGCTGGCTCCCACAAAAACGTGTCCGTGCCCTCCCGTTCCAATGTGGGGATCGACGAATGAGGAAGGTGCCGGGCGGGGGAGCTCCTCTCCCTTTGATTCGGACAAACATGGCAGGAATGTTACAGCCAGGAGCATGAATGCCCTCCAAGAGGTGAGAAAGGAAAAACTCATACAATCACCTACGCCCGGAGGAGAGGCAATCTTTCATGGAAAAGATATTTCCGGATGAATGGGAATGAATTTTTCAGAAAAAATCAGGATAAAGGAAATTTTTATCCTTACAGGAACGTAAGTGGTCATGTACAGAATTTATTCATCTACCATTGTACGATACCATGAAAATCAAGTTATTAGTAGCTGCAGCTCTGTTGAGTTTGAGCTTTTACGCAAACCCGGCCTTGGCCGGGGACGAATATTCATTTGACCACGGTCCCTATTTGCAGGAAGTCGGCAATAAGGGGGTTTCCTTCCTGTTTACGACAACGGGGAAAGGATTTTCCTGGGTTGAAGTGAAGAAACAAGGCGCTCCCGACAGTGATGCCAAAGTTTATTATTCTCGTCGAGACGGGTTGAAGGAAGCCAACAATACATTCAATGCCATTCGCGTTCACGATTTGGAACCGGGTACAGCCTACCAGTACCGGCTTTGTTCTAAGGAGATTACCACTTTTCAACCTTACAAGGTGGTGTATGGCAAGGAGATCCAGTCTCCGTGGTATGATTTCAAAACCTTTTCACCGAGAATTGACAAATGTTCTCTGTTTGCGGCCAGCGATATTCACGATGACCCCGGCAAACTGAAAAAATTACTGGAGCTTGGAGACTATGGTTCTTGCGACGCCATGTTCCTCGTGGGGGATATTACAAGCTACTGTACGTCTGCGGGACAACCTTACAAGAGCTACATTGATTTGTGCGTCAATATGTTTGCCAAAGAAAAGCCCTTTATTCTTGTCCGAGGCAACCATGAAACGAGAGGGGCTTTGGCTCGCGACTATTCTGGCTATGTTCCTCAAGAGAGCGGGAATATATACGGAACGCAAACGATTGGAGATACGTTTGTCATATTTCTGGATTGTGGAGAGGATAAACCCGATACGCATCCTGTTTATGCCGGATTGACGGATTTTGATCATTACAGGACGGAACAGGCCGAGTGGTTGAAGGGTGTTCTGCAAAGTCCGGATTTCAAAAAGGCACGCCATCGCATTGTGATGTCCCATTTCCCGATTTCTGAAATTGAGCAATATAACAAGGAACATGGAATGAACGACATCAGCTCCAAGATGCTCAATATGCTGAATAAGGCTGGGATTGATCTGATGATTGCCGGGCATACGCATAGGTATGACTTCCATGAACCGGTACGAGGAAAGAGGAACTATCCTCTTCTGGTCGGTAGCAACCACAGCGGAGCCAGACTGGATATTGACAGGAGCGGCATTAAAATGCGCGCCTTTGATACGGATGGCAAGACGTTGATTGAGAAAAAATTCCCGACCAAACGTTAAAATGTACCTTGGCTTTTTGAATGGCCTGCTCGGGCGGCTTAACGTTCTCAAGGAACGGAGCCGCCCGTGTTTTTATTGATGAAAGATTGTGTCAGAGATAGTCGTATTTCTCGTATCACACAATTTTTTTATGAAAAACCAATATCTCCTCTTAGTGTCGGCGCTTGGTGCTGTTCTTGTTTCTGCTGGTTGTTCCAGTTTACCGGAATCGACGAATGCCGTCGCTTCAACCCAGGTCCTCCCTCCGCTTTCTTTGAAACCGCAGATGTTTGTCAATTTGGATCCCGCTACTTGTTCGGTACCCGACGGCATGTCTGTGGCGGCTGACGGAAGCATTATTCTTTCCGCCCCGAATTACATCGACTATGAGAAGGTAGGTGGATCCAAATTGTTCCGTATCGATAAAAACAGGAATGTAAGTATTTGGTTCGATAAACTGACTCCTCATCCGGACACGGGCAAGGTACACCCCATGGGCATTGAATTTGGACCCGACGGTAATCTGTACATTGCCGATAATCAGTATTTTAACGACAAAAACTACAAATCTCGCCTTCTTCGTATTGTTGTGGAAAACGGGAAGCCCGTACGGTGTGAAGTGGCGGCATCCGGCTTTAAACTGGCCAATGCCGTGCGTTGGCATAATGGAAAGGCATATGTCAGCGATACCCATTTCGATCTTCCCGGCAAGCCGAATCAGAGCGGGGTTTATGCCATTTCCCTCGATGAGATGAAGAAAGGCGAAGTGAAGCTGCTTCCCAATGCTTCCGATCCTCATCTGGTAGCCCAGTATGATGCCAAACCGTCTGCAGATCCCCAAGCGGAAACCGACGGAGCCGATGGCGTTACGTTCGATAATCAGGGGCGCATGTACAGTGGACGGTTCGGTGACGGTGTGATTTCCCGGACGACTTTTTCCGCCAGTGGCAAACCTCTTAAGCAGGAAATCATTGTCGATGATCCTTCGATCAATTGCTGTGATGGCATCGTGTGCGACCGGGATACCAACAAAATCTACGTGACAAATTCGAAACGAAATTCGATCCATATGTATGATGTGGATAAGTCTACCTTCCGGATCATCAGCGAAAACGGCAATACAACCGGTGCCGGAGGCAAACTTGACCAGCCTTGTGAACCTCTTGTGATCGGGGACGAGCTCATCATCGTCAACTTTGACATGCCATTTCCCGGGATGAAGAATACCAAGCATGACCTCCCTATCGGCTTGTCCGTGATCAAACTTGATAAGTAATAATCACCATTCCTCCTCTGCTGATATGAAGAAAAGAATGAAGCTTTTGTCAGGAGGGCTTTCTCACCTGCGTACGGTAGCGTGCGCATCTCTTTTGTGGTACTCTGGAGTTGGAACCGTTTTGGCATCACCTCCTTCCATGCCTCCTTATGCGGAAGACTGCGAGGTTGTAGCCGATGACGGTGCCTGGTGCTGGTTTTCCGATCCACGCGCCGTGTATGTGGACGGTGTGATCATTGGCGGAGCGGTAGACAGGGAGGGCAGTATCCGGGCTTTTTCTATGAATCCTACCTCCGGGGAGAAGAAATCGTTCAAGCTTCATGACAAGCTGGATTATGACGACCACGCCAATCCTTCTTTCCTGGTTCTTCCTGACAAGCGTGTGGCAGTATTTTATTCCGCTCATGGAGGGACGAAGAATTCTCCGATCTATTACCGTGTAACTAAAAAGCCCGGCGATATATCGGAATGGGATGAAGAACTAAGTATCAGACCCGATGTTAAAGGTCCGATGGGGGTTTGCTATACCAATCCGGCTTTGCTGACTGGAGAAAACGGCAGGATTTACCTCTTGTTCCGAGGACCGAATTTCAAACCGAACATGGTGTATACGGATGATTTGAAGACGTGGAGTCCGGCACAGACCTTGATTCAGGATGAAAAGACGAACAATTCCGTACGACCCTATCTGAAGGCCACCAACAACGGGAAGGATAAGATCTTTCTGGCTTTCACAGATGGACATCCAAGGAATGAACCGACAAACTCCATCTACTTCGCCATGTACCGGGATGGCTCCCTCTGGGGAGCTGATGGGCGTCTCATTGGCAAGTTGGCGGATGGCGGAGCGGTGCCTCCTTCCCGATGCGACAAGGTCTATGATGCTGGCAAAACGTTGGAGAAAGCGTGGATCTGGGATGTGGCTTTCGATGAAAACGAGTATCCAGTCCTTGTATATGCCCGATTTAGCAATGTCCTGACGGAACATTCCTACTGGTATGCTCGCTGGGATGGCTCGAAGTGGAACAATCACAAGATCACAAAGGCCGGTCGGTGGTTCCAAAGAAACGTCTACCCCAAAGAACAGTCGGAATACGAATGTAATTATTCCGGAGGGGTGTACCTCGACCATGATAATCCCGATGTTGTCTATGCTTCGCGCCCGGTGAAGGACATTTTCGAAATTGAGCGCTGGGAAACATCCGATAAGGGTAAAACATGGAAATCGGAACCAGTGACGGCATCGTCCCGGAGGGACAATGTCCGACCATTTGTGGTAAGTGGAACCCAGGGTAAGTCCAATCTTCTGTGGATGTACAACTATAAATATCCGGGATTTCGTGCTTTTGAAACAGCCATTCGCATGAATGCCCCGGCACGGTCATATGCTTCGGACTTCCGGAAGCAGGATGTGCTGAATATTGCACGCAAAGTGGCTGATTGGCAAATTTCGTACTTTCCGGATCAACCCTCGTCCCGGTCTCCGCAGAGCTGGCTCAATGGTGCCCTGTATGTAGGCATGTTCGACTGGGCGGAATTGAGCGGCGATAAAAAATATGATCAGTGGCTCCAGAAGCTCTTTAACCGTATGATATGGCAGGTGGGGCCTTACATGTATCATGCCGACGATATTTGTGTCGGTCAGGCATACCTGGACATGTATGCCAAGCATGGGAAGAAGCTGATGAAGATGCCGACGCAGGCGCGGGCCGACTGGGTGATTGCCAATCGCTGCATGGATCCAGCCAAGATGATTCATGGCACCTCCGGGCAGTATGAACGCTGGTCGTGGTGCGATGCCCTGTTTATGGCGCCTCCTGTCTATGCCCGGCTTTATACCTTGACGGGGGATGAAAAGTATATGGAGTTTGCCTCCAGTGAATACAAGGCAACCTATGACAAACTCTACGATGTTGAGGAACGCCTGTTCTTTCGCGATGCCTCGTACATCAATAAAAAGGAAGCCAACGGGCAGAAGGTTTTCTGGGGGCGTGGCAATGGATGGGTGATGGGGGGCTTGGCAGAGATACTCAAGGCACTGCCTGCCGATGACAAGAGGTACAGACCCTTCTATGAAAAGCTTTTCGTGGAAATGTGTGACCGTCTTGCCGGACTCCAGCAGGAAGACGGATGCTGGCACGCCAGCCTGTTGGATCCAGCCAGTTATCCCGCTCCGGAAACTAGTGCGACAGGCTTTATGACCTATGCCATGGCTTACGGTATCAATGCGGGATTGTTACCGAAGAAGCGTTTTCTTCCCATTGTCCAAAAGGGATGGAAGGCTCTGGTGAACTCTGTCGATACAGAAGGCAAACTCTGCTGGGTGCAACCCGTTGGAGCCGATCCGAAACAGGTGCAGAAAAGCAATACTGAAGTGTACGGCACTGGCGCGTTCCTGATGAGCGCCGTGGAGGTGTACAAGCTATCGGATTAGCAGTTTCTAAAATTATCGATATTCAACGGGGCTTTGGAGGGATGACTCCAAAGCTCCGTATATTGTTGGCTGTGTTTCAACTTCTGTTTTCCTGAAGATAAAATCATGGATGAGAATAATTAAGAGTTCAATTGCATCTTTCAACGGAGAATGCAGAATGGAACGTAAGGAATGATTCGATGTTTGAGAAATTCAACAAGTAAAGGAATGTTACGGGGTACGGGAAAAAGAGTGTGTATCCTGGGGGGGATTGTGCTTGTCTTGCTGGCGGCTTGCTGGGTGGCATGGGTGATGTGGGGAAGGGGGCTTGTAGTATTCAATCCGCAACCGATGAAGGATGCGAATACTTATGCCCGGCGTTATGCCGCATGGTCGGAGAGCAGACGGAGTTTTGAGGTGAGGGGAGAACAACTGGATGGATGGTTTCAGGAGAAGCCTGGGGCGCCTTTGATTGTTTTTTGCCCGGGAAGAGGGCGTGATGTTGCCAGTTATCTAAGTGCTGTCGATTCCTGGCCTGTGGCAAAGCTCCTAGTGAATTACCGTGGTTCCGGGAGAAGTTCCGGATGGCCGTCGGAGGAAACAGTAGTGGACGATATGATCCGTGTCGTGGAAACTATTTTGCAGGAGACGGGCCGGAATTGGTCACAGGTGGTTCTGGTAGGTAACTCGTTGGGAACCGGAGTAGCAACGCACATAGCAGCCCGGCGCTCCGTAGGAAGATTGATCCTCTGTGTGCCGTTCGACAGTTTCGGAGCATGTGCCCGGATGTATGCCCCGGATTGGATGGTGTCCGTGCTGGTGGGTGGAATATTCCGTTCCGACTTGTATGCTCCCCGGATCAAGGTGCCGGTCGTCATCCTGGCCGCGACGCATGACCGGCAGATTCCGGTAGAACAGGCCCACAGGCTTCGAGACAGATTTGCGGATGTTTCCTATGAGGAATTCCCTGGAGGGCATGAAGCGATTTGGGCGAGACCAGAAGCCCGACGTTCCTTGAAAGAACATGCCTGTGCTCCGTTGTGAGTGCGGATACCGTATTATTGATAAGCAAAAGAGTCAACTATAATTCAGAAATAGACAAATGGGGGCTACTCGCCCCCAATCCCCCCGGCAGCGTGCGACGCTGCATCCGGGGGAATTATTTTTTTCGTTAAGCTATTGAGATAAATGATTAGAGAATGACAGCAGGCAATAAGTGCACACTTTCGTGTTTTTCCCACAGAGAGAAAATGTTTGTACTTCGCCTGCAAGATTTCATTGCACCTCAAGGCACTAACCGTTGCCAAATAGAGAAGATGGCGCAGTTCCTTTCTGCCCCCATGTATTTTGCGTGTTCCTTTCATCGTTCCGCTTTCCCAGGAATAAGGCACTACTCCGAGTAGGGCTGACGCCTGCTTTCTATTAATGCTTCCCAATTCGGGCATGAGGCTAATCAACGCCATGGCATTGCGTTTCCCTATTCCTTTAACATTCAAATAGGTTTCATACTTTTCTTTTAGCTCTTGATGAGTATTGATGAGTTTTTCCATTTGAACCTGCAACGCCTCTATGCGTTTTTCTTCCTGCTTCAGGGCTTGATCCAATTGCTGTTTCAGAAACGGCTGATTGGTTGCTTTTTGCTCGTTTTTCAACTGTGCCCGTCTTTTGACATAAAAAGTAAGGACACTTTCGTATTCTTTGAGCTGAAGAATTTCTCGGGTAAGTGGATAGTCTTGCTCAAGTTGTTTGTCTTTTCCCAATTGGCAGAGCACCTGAGCGTCCAAACGGTCGGTCTTGGCCTGTAGTCCTTCACTTCTGGCATAGTTTCTTACTCGTACCGGATTAAGGCATGTTTGGGAGATATTGGCGTCCATGAAAACGGGGATAAGCCGACGGCTTAAATAGCCGGTGGACTCATACACGACATGAACTGGTTGTTCCTGTTTTTCAAAAAGACGGAACATGTTCTTATGTCCTGTCTTGTTGTTGGTGAATCGGTAGGTTTTATGCTGAAGGCAGATATCCAAATAGTCTTTGGATATATCTACTCCGGCATAGTTCTTTTGAGGTATGTTTTCTCCTACTTCACGATTGATTTTTGTTTTGTTGGGCTTCATTCTGATCTCCTCCTCAAATGCGGACTCATCTCGGGGAGACGGTCCTTTCAACTATTCGAGATTTGGAATGATCGGATCCCCGGATGGGGCTTGTATCGGCACTGACTCTTTGACATTCTCCGCCCTAGGGCGGGAATCTGGCTGTCTCTCGTGCTCAATACAAGCCAGGGCTTCGTGGTTGCGATCCTCGAAGCCCTGCTCCGATTCCACGAAGCATTTTACCCTCCGTGGTAATCAAATATTAGCTCTTTTTATTATTTGAGGCTGTTCCGAGCATGCGGAACAGCCTCTGAAGTTTTGGAAGGGGATTCTATCGGCTTCGGGATGACTTAGCGGTCTTCACCGAAGTTGATGGAATCTTCGATTCCTCCTTCTCCGTCGTCCGGAGTTTCGGGGGTAGGTATGATCTCTTCGACTCCGTCGGCGGGATGTACTTCAATGTTACGGTAGGTCGAAAAGCCCGTGCCGGCGGGAATGAGGTGCCCCATGATGACGTTTTCCTTGAAGCCTTCCAGCATATCGGTCTTGCCGAGAGTAGAGGCTTCCGTCAGGACGCGTGTCGTATCCTGGAAGGAAGCGGCGGAGATAAAGGATTCCGTTTCGAGGGATGCTTTCGTGATACCGAGGAGAACCGGTCGGGCAATGGCGGGAGTACCGCCTTTGGCGACTGTTTCTTCGTTGACGCGGTCAAAGGTGGTTTTGTCGACCTGGTCGCCCCACAGGAACTCGGTGTTGCCGGGTTCGATGATGACGACTTTACGCAGCATCTGCCGAATGATGATTTCGACGTGCTTGTCGTTAATTTCCACCCCTTGGAGACGATAGACTTCCTGAACTTCGTTGACGAGGTGTTCCTGAAGTTTTTCCTTGCCGCAGACGTCGAGGATTTCATCCGGGGAGACTGAGCCTTCCGTCAGTTGATCGCCTTGATGCACGTGGTCGCCTTCGTGGACGACGATATGCTTATTGAGCGGGACGAGGTGATCGACTTCTTCTCCCGTGGAGGGATCGACGACGATAATATTCTTCTTGCCGCGGGAGTTGGGAACTCCGTCCATTTTGACCGTACCGTCGATACGGGCGATCGTGCAGGCATCTTTGGGCTTGCGAGCTTCAAAGAGTTCGGCAACGCGGGGAAGACCACCAGTAATATCCTTCGTCTTGGACGCCTTGCGGGGCGTTCTGGCCAGCATGGTACCTGCGGTGATGTTTTCACCTTCCTTGACGGAGATATTGGCGCCAGAGGGAATGGCGTAGGAAGCCAGGATTTCGTGGGTCTTGGAATCCTTGATAACGACCTGCGGATGGAGTTCCTGTTTGTGCTCAATGACGACCATGGAAGAGGTGCCGGTCTGGTTGTCCTTTTCCTTGGAAACGGTGATGCCGACAATGATGTCCTTGAATTCTACTTTACCGGAGAATTGCGAAATGACAGGTACGTTGTACGGATCCCAAGTGGCGAGGGTATCGTCCTTGTTGATTGTACCACCGTTTGGCACATAGAGAACGGTACCGAGGATGATCTGGTAGGAATCGATTTCGCGTCCCTTGTCGTTGACGATGGATACGGAGCCCTGTTTGTTGAGGACAACGTGGTTGCCATTGGCGTCTTCGACGACGGTGAGGTCTTCGGGGTAGACGACTTTACCGGGATTTTTGACCTTGATGATAGGCTGTTTGAATGCTGTGGTCGCCGTACCGCCGACGTGGAACGTACGCATGGTGAGCTGCGTACCGGGTTCACCGATGGACTGGGCGGCAATGATGCCGACGGCTTCGCCGATTTTTACTTCGAGGCCGGTAGCGAGGTTGAGACCATAGCATTTGGCACAGCAGCCGCGCTTGAGGTCGCAGGTGAGGACAGAACGGATCTTGAGCTGTTCCACACCGATTTTTTCAAGCTTGTCGGCCTGCTTTTCATCAATGAGCTGGTTGACGTCCACAATGACTTCGCCGGAGACCGGATCCACGATACGTTCACAGGAAACGCGTCCGTAAATGCGGCTGGCGAGGGAGGCTACTTCGTCTTCACCGTCATAGATGGCATGAACGGTGATCCCGTTGGATGTGTGGCAGTCGTCGGCGAAGACGATGACATCCTGGGCTACATCGACGAGCTTGCGGGTCATGTACCCGGAGTCTGCCGTCTTCAAAGCGGTATCAGCCAACCCCTTGCGGGCGCCGTGGGTGGAAATGAAGTATTCCAGCACGGAGAGGCCTTCTCGGAAGTTGGACGTAATCGGGCGTTCGATAATTTCACCACTGGGCTTGGCCATAAGACCGCGCATGCCGGAGAGCTGCTTGACCTGGGCCTTGTTACCGCGGGCACCGGAGTCAACCATCATATAGAGCGGGCTGGCCATGGCGGAACCTTCGTTGTGTTCCAGTTTGGAGTAGAGGGCTTTCTGGATGATGTCGGTGGTCTGAGTCCAGATGTCGACGATCTTCTGATAGCGTTCGCCATCGGTGATGATACCGTTCTTGTACTGCTTGGTGACTTTTTCGACGGCTTTGTAGGCCTTGTCGATTTCTTCCTTCTTCTGGGAGGGAACGACCATGTCGACAATACCGATAGAGCACCCGGAACGCGTAGCTTCCTTGAAACCGAGGTTTTTGAGAGCGTCAAGGGTTTGAACGGTACGTTCCTTGCCTACCGTCTGGTAGCAGCGCCAAATGATATCCCCCATTTGCTTCTTGCCGACGTTACGGTTGATGTAACCGATTTCCTCAGGCCAGATTTCATTAAAACGGACACGTCCGGCCGTAGTGATAAGCACCTTTTTGGTGACGTCTCCGTAGACGACTTCTTCGGGCTTTTTACCGTAGTCGGGGTTGCGGAGACGAATCCAGTTGTGGTAGCCGATCTTGCGGGCGGCAATGGCGTATTCCACTTCTCCGATAGACTCGAAGAGGGGAAGAAGGTGGGGATTATCTTGTTGGTTCTTGATTTCCACGGCACGGGTGTGCGTGAGGAAGTAGGCGCCGAGAATAATGTCCTGCGTAGGCGTGGTGATGGGCTTGCCGGAGGCCGGGGAGAAAATGTTGTTGGTGGACAACATGAGCTGCCTTGCTTCGAGCTGGGCTTCCACGGAAAGAGGAACGTGCACGGCCATCTGGTCTCCGTCGAAGTCAGCATTGTAGGCATTGCAAACAAGCGGATGCAAGCGGATTGCAGAACCTTCGATCAGAACCGGTTCAAATGCCTGAATGGACAGGCGGTGAAGGGTCGGGGCGCGGTTCAGCATGACCGGATGTCCCTTGGTGACCTCTTCAAGGATGTCCCATACTTCAGGCGTCTTGCGGTCGATGAGTTTCTTGGCGGAGCGTACGGTATGGACGTATCCGAGTTCCTTGAGGCGGTGGATGATGAAGGGTTCGAAGAGGACGAGGGCCATCTTCTTGGGAAGACCGCATTGGCTCATCTTCAGTTCCGGTCCAATCACGATGACGGATCGTCCCGAGTAGTCGACACGTTTGCCGAGGAGGTTCTGACGGAAGCGGCCTCCTTTGCCCTTGAGCATGTCGGACAGGGACTTGAGGGGACGATTACCGGCTCCGGTTACGGCCCGGCCATGGCGACCATTGTCGAACAGGGCGTCAACGGCTTCCTGAAGCATGCGCTTTTCGTTGCGAATGATGACTTCCGGCGTCTTGAGCTGAAGCAGGGTCTTCAATCGGTTGTTGCGATTGATGACGCGGCGGTACAGATCGTTGAGGTCGGAGGTAGCGAAGCGTCCGCCTTCGAGGGGAACGAGAGGACGGAGGTCGGGAGGAATGACCGGCAGGACATTCATGATCATCCATTCCGGGCGGGTATTGGACTGGAGGAATCCCTGGGCGAGTTTCAGACGCTTGGCGATTTTACGCTTGTTCTGCTTGGAATTGGTGTTTTCCATTTCCTCCTGCAGTTGGGCGATAAGAGCTTCCAGATCAATGTTTTTAAGCATTTCCTGGATGGCGTCGGCTCCCATTCCTGCCTTGAATGCGTCGTCACCGTATTCGTCTTCATAACTGCGGAATTCATCCTCAGTGAGGATCTGTCCCTTTTCCAGGGGCGTGTCCAGAGGATCGATGACGATGTAATCTTCGTAGTAGATGACGCGTTCCAGATGGCGTGCCGTCATGTCCAGCATCAGGCCGATGCGGCTGGGCATGCACTTGTAGAACCAAATGTGGGAGACGGGGACGGCCAATTCAATGTGTCCCATGCGTTCACGGCGGACTCGGGAGTTGGTAACTTCTACGCCGCAACGGTCGCAGACGACACCCTTGTGCTTGACTCTCTTGTACTTGCCGCAGGCGCATTCCATATCGCGCGTCGGTCCGAAAATGCGTTCGCAGAACAAGCCGCCTTTTTCTGGCTTGAACGTACGGTAATTGATTGTCTCTGGATTGGTAACCTCACCGAAGGACCAGGCGCGGATGGCGTCGGGATTGGCAACGGTGATGGATACTTGATCGAACGACTTGGGCTTGTCGTTATATCCATGGAGTTCCCGGATGGAAGGGGCTTCAGACATATCTGATTAAGCTTGGAGTGGTGGGGTTTTGCCTTGCGCCCCTGAAGACGCAAGGCGGATTTTGAACTGTGTGTGTTCTGGTTGGACGAGGATATGGTTACAGGTCACCGAGGATGTCGTCATCAGAGGAGATGTCGGGCATATCGGCGGACATGTCGAAGGAAAGGTCGAGGTCACCCAGTTCGTCCAGCTCGTCGCGGGACTTCGCGAGGTCTTCCTTGCTGCCGGGACGGACATCCAGGCCAAGGGACTGCATTTCCTTGATCAACACGTTAAAGGATTCCGGGGTACCGGCTTCCAGGGAGTTGTCCCCCTTGACGATGGATTCGTAGATACGCGTACGGCCCTGAACGTCGTCGGATTTGACGGTAAGGAGTTCCTGTAGCGTGTATGCTGCGCCGTATGCTTCCAGTGCCCACACTTCCATTTCCCCGAAGCGCTGACCGCCGTATTGGGCTTTGCCGCCGAGGGGTTGCTGAGTCACGAGGCTGTAGGGACCGACTGCACGGGCGTGGATCTTGTCTGCAACCAAGTGGTTCAACTTGAGCATGTAGGTATAACCGACCACGACCGGGTTGTGGAACGGTTCGCCGGTGAGACCGTCGTAAAGAGTGCTCTTGCCGGCCACTGTGCCGTCTTTCCCGTCGCCAATCCAGGTGAAACCGTCGATCTTTTTAGCTTGGGACATGTAATCCCAGATCTTGGATTCGTGAATGCCGTCGAAAACGGGGGTGGCTACCTTGAAACCGAGAGCCTTGGCTGCGACGCCCAAGTGAGCTTCAAGCACCTGGCCGACATTCATTCGAGAAGGCACGCCCAGGGGGTTCAGCACGATGTCAACTGGAGTTCCGTCCGAGAGGAAGGGCATGTCGGCTTCGGGAACAATCTTGGCGACGACGCCTTTGTTTCCGTGGCGGCCTGCCATCTTGTCACCGACGCCGAGCTTACGCTTGGCTGCGATGTAAACCTTGACTTCTTTGATTCCGCCAGGTTCGGATTCATCTCCTGATTCCATGAGGTCGAGGCGATGTTCGCGTTCTTCATCGAGTTCGGTGAAGCGTCCTTCGAAGGAGGTGATGATTTCAAAGATTTTGTTGCGGATCGGGCTCGGGTCGATTTCGATGTGGTCGTGGACGAGGGCGAGCTTGCGAAGTAGGGTCTTGGTGATCTTGCGATTGGCAGGAATGATGATTTCACCCGTCTGGGCATTGACAACGTCGAGCGGGATTTTTTCACCCAGCAGGATGTCGGAGAGCTTCTTGGTAAGCTGATCAATCAATTGGTCGATCTTCTTCTTGTGCTCGTCGTTAATCTTCTTGAATTGCTTCTTCTTCTCGGCTGTGTCGACGATCAGATCGTCATGACCGCGGGTGGAACTGTGGGACGACGTGCGGACATCCATTACGATACCTGTACAACCGGAAGGTACGCGCAGGGAAGTATCTTTCACTTCGGCTGCCTTCTCACCGAAGATGGCTCGCAGGAGGCGTTCTTCGGGAGCGAGTTCCGTTTCGGACTTCGGAGTGATCTTGCCAACGAGAATATCGCCGGGTTTCACTTCGGCACCGATGCGGATGACACCGTCGTGGTCGAGGTTTTTGAGGGCTTCGTCGCCGGCATTCGGAATGTCCCGGGTGATTTCTTCCGGTCCCAGCTTGGTATCGCGAGCCTGTACTTCGAATTCAGAGATGTGAATCGATGTGTAGGTGTCGTTCATGACGACACGCTGGGAGATGACGATGGCGTCTTCGAAGTTGTATCCGTTCCAAGGCATGTAAGCCACGAGAACATTGCGTCCGAGGGCGAGTTCTCCTCCGTCGGTGTTCGGGCCGTCAGCCAGGACATCTCCGGTCTTAACGGCCTGTCCGCGACGGACGATAGGTCTCTGGTTGATGCAGGTGCCTGCATTGGAACGCATGAACTTGCGAAGAGGATAGACGTAGATGCCGTTGTCGCGATCGGTCTTGACGCTTTCCGGATCGGAAAGGAAGACTTCGGGACGGACGGGCAACTGACCATCGGGGGTGGTGATGATGACTTCGGCCGACGCGGAGGCGACGATACCATCGGCTTCTGCGAGTACGACGGAACGCGAATCGCGGGCCGACTTGCCTTCGAGACCGGTACCGACGAGGGGAGATTCGGCGACCATGAGAGGCACACCTTGGCGCTGCATGTTCGAACCCATGAGTGCACGGTTGGCGTCATCGTGTTCGAGGAACGGGATGAGGCCTGCGGCGATGGAAACGAGTTGCTTGGGTGAAACGTCCATGTAGGTGACGTCCATCGGGTCGACTTCGATGAAGTCGCCTCCGAGACGGGCGGTCACGTTTGCCGTGAGGAAGTTGCCTTCGTCGTCGATTTTGTTGTTCGCCTGGGCAACGAGGTGTCCTTCTTCCTGGTCGGCGGTGATGTACTCGATTTCGTTGGAGACACGACCGTTGATGACTTTACGGTAGGGCGTTTCGATGAAACCGAATTCATTGATGCGTGCATAAGTACACATCGAGTTGATGAGGCCGATGTTGGGACCTTCCGGCGTTTCGATCGGGCAGATGCGTCCGTAGTGGGAAGGATGTACGTCTCGAACTTCGAATCCGGCGCGGTCGCGGTTCAGACCACCCGGTCCGAGGGCGGAGAGACGGCGCTTGTGGGTCAGTTCGGCCAGGGGATTGATCTGGTCCATGAACTGGCTCAACTGGGAACGTCCGAAGAAATCGCGGACAACGGCGCTGAGTGCCTTCGGATTGATGAGCTTGCTGGGGGTGACTCCTTCGATGTTCTGGTCGATGAGGGTCATGCGTTCCTTAACCAGGCGTTCCGTACGAGCAAGACCCACGCGGCACTGATTGGCCATCAGTTCACCAACGGCACGTACACGGCGGCTACCAAGGTGGTCGATATCGTCGACCACACCTTCACCCTTCTTGAGTTTGAGAAGGTACTTGAGGGAACTGAGAAAGTCCTCGGCAGTCATCAGACGCTGGTCGAGGCTGGTCGTGAGACCGAGCTTTTGGTTGATCTTGTAACGTCCGACACGGGTCAGGTCGTACTTCTTCGGATCATTGAAGAGACGGTTGAGCAAAGTGCGGGCTTGCGTTGCCGTAGCGGGATCGCCGGGGCGGAGACGCTTGTAGATTTCCTTCAAGGCGGAATCTTCATCCTTGGCAGGATCCTTTTTGAGGGTCTTGATAAGGACTTCTTCCTGAGACTGGTCGATGACTTCGATTTCTTTAACTCCGAATTGGAGAAGCTGGAGAACGACCCCCTTGGTGACGGCATCGAATGCCTTGACGATGGTCTTTTCGTCGCGAATGACGGACTCGACGACGACGAGGTTGGTGAGTTCCTCTTCGGTGAGATCTTCGTTCAAGTCCAGTTTCTTGATATCGTAGAATTGCTTGACGATATCCCGGTCGGACGTGAACCCGAGGTAACGCATGAACGTTGTGGCAAGAAACTTGCGGCGGCGGCGGCGGCGGTCAAGGTAAACGTAAAGGAGATCGTTCGTGTCGAACTGGACTTCAAGCCAGGAACCGCGATCGGGGATGATGCGGAAGGAATGAAGCATCTTCCCGTTGAGGTGCTGGGTACTTTCAAAGCAAATACCCGGAGAACGGTGCAACTGGGAGACGATGACGCGTTCCGCGCCGTTGATAACGAATGTGCCGCGATTGGTCATCATGGGAATTTCTCCCATGTAAACGGTTTCCGTCTTGGATTCATTTTCGGATTTCAGACGGAAATTGACCTGTAGGGCAGCACCATAAGTTTCGCCGGAGCGGATAGCTTCGTAATCACTGACTTTGGGATCTTCAATTTCATAGGAAACGAAGTCCAGTTCAATGTTTTCGTCGTAGCTCTTGATGGGGAAGATTTCCTTCATCACTCCTTGAAGACCGATATCCTTCCGCTCTGCTGCGGGAGTGTCTTTCTGGAGAAAATCAAAGTATGATTGAAGTTGAATCTCAATCAAATTTGGCGGTTCGATGACTTCCTTAATGTTCCCGAAGTAGAGTCGCTGTGACATGGGCTGCTGTAGAGGAGATGTTACTGGTTGCATCCTTGCGCCCGGATGCTGGGCTTGGTTCGTTTTAGACAGAACCGACCGGAACCCGCAGGTTCACTCCGGCGAACTCCGGTCGATCATGTCATGGGGGGCATCCCGAATGGATGCACGCGAACGCAGCAGGAGAAGGATTTGCGCCCTCTCCTGCTGCGCAGGGGAGAAAAAGCTTACTTGATTTCAGCCTTGGCACCGGCAGCTTCCAGCTTGGCTTTGCCAGCTTCAGCTTCATCCTTGGAGACACCTTCAAGCAGGACAGCGGGAGCGCTTTCCACAAGCTTCTTGGCATCGGCAAGTCCGAGACCGGCCTTGACTTCGCGGACAACCTTAATGACGGCAATCTTGTTGGGACCACCTTCAGCGATGACGAGGTTGAATTCGGTTTTTTCTTCAGCAGCTTCGGCGGGAGCGGCAGCGGCACCGGCGGCGGCTACGGGAGCGGCGGCGGAAACGCCCCACTTTTCTTCGAGGAGCTTGACGAGTTCAGCAGCTTCAAGGATGGTCAGCGTGCCGAGGTCTTCTGCGATTTTATTAATATCAGCCATTGTATTGTATTAGTTTAGGTTCAAGTCGCGCCGGGGGGCTCCCCGGCATTTCAGTTCTCCGGCCGGAGTTCCGACAAAGGAACCATTCTGGAGATTCAGGCTCGGTTGGGTTGGATGTTATAATGCAACCGAGCCATCTGGTCAAGTGATTAGGCGGCAGGGGCTTCGTCCGATCCGTTTTCCTTGTCCACATAAGCCTGGATAACGCGAGCGAGGGCGGAGCCGGCAGCGTTGATAGTTCCGAGGAGTTTGGCAAGGAGGGCTTCACGGGAGGGAAGTTCGCCGAGGGCTTGGATAGCGGCGGCATCAAGAACGGAACCGTCAACCAGGGCTACTTTGTAGGCACCTTTTTTAGAGGTCTTGTTGAAGGCGTTCATGACTTTAGCCGCTCCGATAATGTCGGAAGAACCGGTGATGAATGCGGTTTGTCCGGTGAGGTATTCTCCGATGTCCGGAAGGCCTGCTTCTGTCAAAGCTTTGTGCATGAAGTTGTTCTTCACGACGTGGCACTGGGCGCCGGACTCGGAGAGCTTGGCGCGAAGACCGGTAAATTCGGGGACGGTAACCTTCGTGTAGTCGATAACAATCAGGAACGGAGACCCGTTGACGCGGGCGATCAAGTCGTCGATGATGATGCGCTTATCAGGATTCATATGTATTGTGTTCCGGTTTGTGTTTACAGTTTGCCGAGTTCTGCGGAGTCAACGGTCAGACCGGGGCACATAGCGCAGGAAATCGTGGCGGATTCGATGTAGGCGCCCTTCGCGGAGGAGGGACGAGCCTTGACGACGGAATCGATGAATGCCTTGGCGTTTTCAGCGATTTTTTCGTTATCGAAGGAGAGCTTGCCGACAGCGGCAGAGATGTTGGCGTTTTTGTCGACCTTGTAGTCGACACGACCGGCCTTGACTTCGCGAACAGCCTTGGCTGTGTCGTCGGTAACCGTTCCGGTCTTCGGGTTGGGCATCAGGCCGCGGGGACCGAGGACACGGGCAACCTTGCGGACCTCCGTCATGGCGTCGGGGGTGGCAATGGCCGAGTCAAAGTCGGTAAATCCTTCCTGGACTTTCTTGATGAGATCTTCGAAACCAACGTATTCGGCTCCTGCTTCTTCTGCTGCTTTTGCAGCATCACCCTTGGCAAAGACGAGAACGCGTACGTTCTTACCGGTACCATGGGGAAGGGAAACGCTCCCGCGAACCATCTGGTCGGACTTGCGGGGGTCTACCGTCAGGTGGAACGAGACGGTGACGGTGGGGTCGAATTTGGGAGCGGGGAAAGACTTCATCGTTTCCACGGCTTCCGGGATGCTGTAGCTCTTACCGGGGGTAACGAGCTTGGCTGCTTCTTGATATCGCTTGCTGCGTTTTTTGGACATGTGTGTGTTGGGCAGTGCGTTCGGATCCTTGAGGGGGGATCCTCCTGCGGATGGAAATTACATACCTTCGATTTGGATACCCATTTGACGGGCCTGGCCAGCCAGGATGAGGGCGGCCTTTTCTGGATCCTGAGTATTCATGTCAGGGAGCTTGGTGTTGACGACTTCCATAAGCTTGGCCTTGGAGATCGTGGCGACCGTTTTCTTGTTCGGTTCTCCAGAACCGGAAGCAATACCGGCAGCCTTCTTGAGAAGAACGGCACCCGGGGGCTGCTTGGTGATGAAGGAGAAGGATTTGTCCTTATAGACGGTGATCACGACGGGAAGGATATCGCCAGCCTGCTTCTGTGTGGCTGCGTTGAATTCCTTGCAAAACGCCATGATGTTGACACCAGCCTGACCGAGGGCGGGACCCACGGGCGGCGACGGATTTGCCGCGCCGGCAGAGATCTGGAGCTTGATGATTTTTGTTACTTCTTTTGCCATGGTTTTACTTTGTTAGCGGGGAAAGGGGGGAGTTGACGTGGAGACTCAGGCTTTTTCAACCTGCCAGAATTCCAGATCAACGGGAGTGGAACGTCCGAAAATGGAAACGCTGACGCGAAGTTTGCCTCGTTCAGGATCAATTTCCTCAATGATGCCTTCCTGGCTCTGGAAGGGACCTTCCGCCACACGGACGGTATCGCCCACTTCAAATTGAATTTTCGGACGGGTACCTTCGGAACGTTCCTGGATTTGGGCAAGCATGTCTTCCACTTCTCGTTCGCGCATAGGCATGGGCTTGTCTCTGGAACCGGCAAAGCCGATAACTCCATCGGTCTGAAGGACGAAATACCAGACGTTCTTGTTCAATGAACCGTCGGGCTGGAGGAGCGCCATATTGGCCAGGACGTATCCAGGGAAGAACTTGCGCTTGGTTTCCATTTTCTTTCCGTTGCGGATTTCGGAAACCATTTCGGTCGGCACAAGGATGTCGAAGATATATTCACCCATCTCTTCGGCGCAGACTTTGCGGAGAATACGGTCACGGACACGTCCTTCCTGGCCGGAAAGAACGTGCATCACATACCATTGATTCTTGGGCTCAGGGATACTGGACATGGAAGTATTGCGTATCGGGTGGGATGGATTAAAAAAATTGCAGGCGGATTAACTGGCGACACTGATGATCCAGTTAACGACAAAGGCAAGGATGACGTCAAAAGACGCCACATAAGCGCCTAGCAGTACCATTGCGATCAGAACGACCAATGTGGATCCCCAGAGTTCGCGATACTTTTTAAAGCCTTTAGCTTTCGGATCGCTGTCCCAAGGCCAAGTTGTTTTTTTAAGTTCGCCTTTAATCTCGGCGATGTATTGGAAAATCTTGCGAAACATGCTTCAAGGGATCATCTGATGAAAAGTGGCAGGGTAGGAGGGGCTCGAACCCACAACTTGCGGTTTTGGAGACCGCTGCTCTACCAATTGAACTACTACCCTGTGATAACTTTTCTTATTGTTCGGTATATTGAGGGTGCCCCATCCGGAGGCACCCTCAACATGACCAAGGGTGCAGATCTACTGCAGCCCAGTATTAGGATGCTTAGTCGAGAATGTCGGCAACACGGCCGGCACCCACGGTACGTCCACCTTCACGGATAGCGAAACGCATGGTTTTTTCCATGGCGATGGGCGTGATGAGTTCGATGGTCATGGAGACGTTGTCGCCAGGCATAACCATTTCCGTTCCTTCGGGCAGGGTGACGCAACCGGTCACGTCCGTCGTACGGAAGTAGAACTGAGGACGATAGTTATTGAAGAACGGGGTGTGACGACCGCCTTCATCCTTGGAAAGGACGTATACTTCAGCCGTGAACTTCTTGTGAGGTTTGACGGAACCCGGCTTGGCAATCACCTGGCCGCGTTCGATGTCTTCCTTCTTGAGGCCACGGAGAAGCAGGCCGACGTTGTCACCGGCACGACCTTCGTCGAGCAATTTGCGGAACATTTCGATGTCCGTAACGGCGGTCTTCTGGGTGTCCTTGATGCCGACGATTTCGACTTCTTCCATCTTCTTGATGATACCGCGTTCGATACGGCCGGTAGCAACGGTACCACGACCGGAAATGGAGAACACGTCTTCGACGGGCATGAGGAAGGGCTGATCCACGGGACGTTCGGGTTCCGGGATGTAGGAGTCAACTGCGTCCATGAGGTCGAGGATCTTCTGCTCGTATTCGGCAACGCCTTCAAGAGCTTTGACGGCGGAACCGGAAACGATCGGAATGTCGTCGCCCGGGAATTCGTAGGAGGAAAGGAGTTCGCGGATTTCCATTTCCACGAGTTCGATGAGTTCAGGATCGTCGACGAGGTCGCACTTGTTCATGAAAACAACAACGGCGGGCACACCTACCTGGCGGGCAAGAAGGATGTGTTCGCGAGTCTGCGGCATGGGGCCGTCGGCGGCGGAAACAACGAGAATGGCTCCGTCCATCTGGGCGGCACCCGTGATCATGTTCTTCACGTAGTCGGCGTGTCCGGGGCAGTCGACGTGTGCATAGTGACGTTTCGCGGTTTCGTATTCGACGTGAGCCGTGGAAATCGTGATGCCGCGTTCGCGTTCTTCGGGGGCGGCGTCAATTTCGTCGTACTTCTTAGCGGTTGCGTTGAAGCCCTGCTTGGCGAGTACGGTGGTGATAGCGGCGGTAAGGGAGGTTTTACCGTGGTCGACGTGACCGATCGTGCCCACGTTGACGTGGGGCTTGTTGCGCTGGAATTGCTCTTTGGCCATGATTTTTTGAATGGTTTGGGCTGCTTTGGTCTAGCGGGAAAAAGTGGAGCTTCTGGCGGGAATTGAACCCGCGACCTCATCCTTACCAAGGATGCGCTCTACCCCTGAGCTACAGAAGCGTTCTCTTTCCTTTTGCTTTTCGCTGGAGCTTATACCGGGGCCGGTAGCCCGCCCAAACCTTCGGTTCTAGCGGATGCTCATCCTCCCGTATGGCGCCTGACGAAAAGCGGAAAACAGTTTAGTGTTACAGTGGTGTTCTGTCAATGATAAAGGCAAATATTTTTCTTTTTTATATTTTTGTTATCATATAAATCAGTGATTTCCAATGTATTTATCCTGTTTTGAACGATTGGATTCGTCTGTCAGTTTGAGATTGGGGTCGACGTCACAATCCAGAGGGTGGTGATGCCCGTGTAATGCGTGATGCAGGCCGGCGAATGCGATCATGGCTGCATTATCTGTTGTAAATGCAGGAGAAGGAAGGATGAGTCGTATGCCGTGGAGATTGCATGTTGCTTGCAATTGGTTTCTTAACGCCTGGTTGCAAGAGACTCCTCCGGAAAGTGCAAGAGACTGGTGACCGGTTGAGCGAAGGCCGCGAAGGGCTTTGGTAATCAGGGTGTCGATAACCGCTTGTTGAAAAGAGGCGCAAAGGTCGCAAAGCGTTTGTTCCGGAAGATCGGCCGGGTTTCCGGATGGTGTCAGTTTGGGGAGGGTGTAGAGAACGGCTGTTTTCAGGCCGGAGAAACTGACGTTCATGCCGGGGTCTTTGAGGAGAGCCCGGGGTAGGTTAAAGGCACCCGAATCGCCTTGCGCAGCGAGTTTGTCGATTTCCGGGCCTCCGGGGTAGGGGAGGCCGAGCATTTTACCGACTTTATCGAATGCTTCTCCGGCTGCATCGTCCAGCGAACGGCCGAGGAGACGGTAGTTACCGAAGCTTTGAACGTCGATGTAGAGGGTGTGACCGCCGGAAACGACAAGAGCGAGGTGGGGGATGATGCCTTCGTCCGAAGTAATGAAGGGGGAAAGCATGTGCCCTTCGAGGTGGTTGACGGCGATGAATGGTTTACCTGTTGTCAGGGCAAGAGCCTTGGCGGTGGTGTTGCCGACGAGCAGGGCTGCGACGAGGCCGGGACCGGAGGTGGCGGCGTATGCGTCCGCTTGGCCGGGCTCTATGCCGGCCTGCCGGCAGGCTTCGCGGATGACGCGCGGCAGATCGACCGAGTGGTTACGCGAGGCAAGTTCCGGGACGACGCCTCCGTGCTGCCTGTGCAGGGCGATTTGGGTGGAGATGACAGAGGAGAGGAGAGTGGGGGCTTTGCGTGCGCCAGTGGATACCGGTGCACGCAAAATGGCTACGGCCGTTTCGTCACAAGAGGATTCGATACCGAGTACGGTGATTTCCTTCATGTCCGGATATGATCGGCTGAGTTTTAGGGTTTGGTGGCTATGACAGGTTTTTTACCCTTAGCGACAACATCTTTGGTGATAGTGACGGATTCGACATCTTTCATGCTGGGGATGTCGAACATGACGTCGAGCATGAGATCCTCGAAAATGGCGCGGAGAGCACGGGCTCCCGTACCGCGTTCAATGGCTTTTTTGGCCATGGCTTTCAGGGCTCCCGGCTGGATGTTGAGCACGGCACCTGATAGGGCCAGTAATTTTGTATACTGCTTGACGAGGGCATTGCGCGGCTCGGTAAGCAAGCGGACAAGCTGGTCTTCGTCCAGGGTGGTCAGGGCGGTAAAGATCGGGAAGCGGCCTACAAATTCGGGAATCATACCGAAAGAGAAGAAGTCTTCCGGCATGGCCTGGCTGAGGACTTCTTCTTCGGAAATTTCCTGGCGGTTGCGTTCGGAGTCGATGGCTGCGAATCCCATTTGGCTGGCTCCGAGGCGTTTGCGGATGATGTCCTCCAATCCGACGAAGGCTCCGCCGCAGATGAAGAGGATTTTTTCCGTGTTGACCTTGATGTATTCTTGTTGAGGATGTTTGCGCCCTCCGGAAGGAGGGACGTTGCAAATGGTCCCTTCGACAATTTTCAGGAGGGCTTGCTGGACGCCTTCTCCCGATACGTCGCGTGTGACGGAGACGTTCTGCGTTTTGCGACCGATTTTGTCGATCTCGTCGATATAGATAATGCCTCGTTCAGCTTTGGCAACGTCGAAGTTGGCTGCTTGAAGGAGGCGTTGAACGACATTTTCGACGTCTTCGCCCACGTAGCCGGCTTCTGTCAGTGTGGTGGCATCAACAATGCAGAAAGGTACGTCGAGAATTCGTGCGAGGGTTCTGGCAAGAAGAGTTTTTCCGGATCCTGTCGGGCCGGCCATGAGGATGTTGGATTTTTCGATTTCCACATCATCCATGGAGCCGTCAATAGATATCTTGTTCTGCCGAAGGCGCTGGTAGTGGTTGTAAACGGCGACGGAAAGCACTTTTTTTGCGCGAGCCTGTCCGACGACATATCCGTCAAGCGCTTTGCAGAGTTCCGCCGGCGTCGGGAGCTTGCGCGTAGCAAAGTCGTCGTCGCCAATGTTCGTCTCGGGTTCGGGTTGTGCGGTGCCTTCCAGCGGAGTGGGCATGGAGCGCTGGATGGCTTTTGCGAGGGATTCCGGGCGGAATCTCGCGACGAGGTTCAGGATGCGGTCTCCCTCGTTTTCACCCAATTCGCGCAGGAAGACAGCCGCACAGGCTTCTCCGCAATTGCTGCAGATGTTGATGGTTTCCGTGGCCCGAATGATTTTCGGAACGTCTTTTTCTGTTTTGAGGCAGAAGGAACAACGGAGGAGGTTGTTCTGGTCGGATGTGCTCATGGAGTCTTTGGTAGTGAGTGGGCGGGCTGAGAAGGGAGGAGAATTAGTCCTTTTTGTCTGTGGTCGCTTTGTTGTGTTCCAGGACTTTGTCGACCAGACCGTAGGCAGCTGCTTCTTCGGCGGTCATATAATTGTCGCGATCGGCGTCATGTTCAATTTGTTCGACGGTTTTTCCGGTGTGTTTGGCCAGGATGCCGTTGAGACGTTTTTTCAGGTTGAACATGAATCCGACGGTGCGTTCCACATCGGAGGCTGTGCCTTGTGCTCCGCCGGAAACCTGATGGATCATGACATGGGAGTTGGGTAGACAGAAGCGTTTACCTTTTGTGCCGGCAGCCAGGAGGACGGAGCCCATGGAGGCGGCAATGCCGAGGCAGTAGGTGTTGACGTCGCAGGAGACGAATTGCATGGTGTCATAGATGGCAAGGCCGGATGTGACGGAGCCGCCGGGGGAGTTGATGTAGATGTGGATGTCCTTTTTGGGGTCGGCCATCTGGAGGAACAGAAGCTGGGCGATGACGGAGTTGGCGACAAAGTCGTCAATGGCGGTACCGATGAATATGACGCGATCCTTCAACAGGCGTGAGTAGATGTCGAAGGAACGTTCTCCGCGTCCATCCTGTTCAATGACGATGGGGACGTAGTTGCGTACGGGGGTAGGATTCATGGAATTCAGATTGGAAAACATTGTTGTCTTTTATTGGTTAAAGAAGAAAAAAAGGGGGAGAAAGGAGCTTGAGCTCCCATCTCCCCGGGGGATGGAAAAGAAGGTGTTACCCTTACTTGTCTTCGCTCACCTTGACGGTAGCATTCTTGACGAGAGAGTCGAGAACCTTTGCCGTCAGCAGGCTCATACGGATGCCGTGGATGCGGCCTTCGCGCCGAAGCTGGCGAATATATGTTTTTGGATTTTGCTTGGAACGCTGGGCTTGCTGGAAGATTTCGGCAGTCAACTCCTGGTCAGTGACGTCAATTTTTTCTTCTCGGGCAATTTCCTGAAGCATGAAGTAGACTTTCAGATTGCGTTTAGCATCTTTGGTGGCTTCTTCACGGACAGATTCCATGCGGCTTTCCATATCTTCGGGGGTGGTAACCTGACCGGAGTACATGAGTTCCTGCATTTTTTGCTGGGTGATGCCGTAGGATTCGCGCTCAATCAAGGCTGCCGGCAGTTCGAAGTCGAGAGCATCGGCGAGTTTTTCCGTAATCTGGTCGGCCTTGATGTTGTCGATCTCGTTCTTCTTGCGCTTGATGAGGTCTTCCTTGAGCATGACTTTGACTTCTTCCAGGCTCTTGCCGGGCATCAGACGTTCCGCGAAGGCTTCGTCGATAGCGGGGACGACCTGTTCCTTGACTTCCTTGATGGTAACGTGGAAGACGACTTCCTTGTTACGCAATTCGGTGAAGGGGAAGGAATCGGACAAGGTAACGGGGATATCCTTGGTATCTCCGGCTTTAGTGCCTTCAAGCCCCTTGGAGAAACCGGGGATGAAACCGTCTTCTTCTACCTTCATCCACTGGCCTTCACGACCTTCCAGGAAGCCGGCGGGTTTGCCGAGTGCTTCGGCGACGGGCTTGCCGTCGAGCGTGGTTGTGAAGTCGATAATGGTGACGTCGCCTTCGGCGGCAGTTTTTTCGACGGTGTTGTATTCGGCAAGGCGGTTGGCCAAGTCGGAGAGGGCTTTCTCAATGTCGTCTTCCGTTACTTCTTCCGAAGGGACTGTAACTTCGATACCCTTGTATTCGGGCAAGGTGAAGTCGGGGACGATGGTAAGGCTGGACGTTACGGTGAAAGCGCCATCCTGTTCGTAGGATTCTACGGGTTTGCCAAAGTCGAGCACTTTGAGTTTGGGATTCTTTTCGAGGGCTTCGGAGCAGATGTCTTGAAAAAGGGAATCGGAGAGTTCAGCGGTGATTTCCTTGTTGAAGCGTTTTTCAACGGTGGAAGCGGGGGCTTTGCCGGGGCGGAAACCCGGGAGCTTCACGCGGCTGGCGTAGGTGGCGACGATGGCCTTGCGGCGTGAGGCGGTATCGGCGGCGGATACGGTTGCTTTCAGCGTTGCTGTGCAATCGGGCTGTGTCTCGACAGTGATGTCCATGAATGTAGAGTGTTGAGTAAAATGATGCAACGGGATAGGTGTGTTCGGTCCCAGGGGAAACGGGGAATCCCGGCTGGGAGAAGTTAGGCTTCATTGTATCTCTTGGCAAGAATCTTGAATGGAAATGACACGATTGTTCCTCTAAAAAGCATCACACCCTATTTAGTGCCTTGACTAGATAGAAGGAAAAGTCCTCAATACACCGACACTGATCCCGTCCAATAATTTCATATGTCCCTGAACAACTACTACAAAAAGGCATGTACGGTTCTGGCAACTGCTCCCATTTTTGCCGGCGGCGCAACAGCACAGGATGCTCTCCCTCCCCAGAATTCTCCATTTACAGGGGAAATTATGACAGCGGAACAGGTGATGAAGGAACTGGGGCCGGGAACGGGTCTTTTTGCCGGTGACCAGGCCTATGACGGGTTTACGGTATCCAATGTAGGTATTCGCTATAAAGGGGCCGGTGAAATGGTGGACAAAGCCCGCTTGTTGGACCGTATTTCCACGAAGAAAGGGGGCAAGTATTCTTCCGAAGTGGTGAATCATGATTTGGAGCGCCTCGTCAATGACGGACTTGTAACGGGCGATACAACGATTGCCGTGGAACCTACGGGCCCCAATTCCGTCCAGATTGTTTTCGAAGTGTCTTCCCAGAAGCTTTTGGGGGGGGTCGGGTTTACCGGCAATGCCGAGTTCGACAATCAGGAGCTGGCGGAAGAAACGAAGCTCGTCGGCGGCCAGGTGTTGAGTGATCGTGCCATCAGCGACGCGTTGACTAAGCTGCGTTCCTATTATCAGGATTCCCGTTATCCCGATGTGTCAATACACTACCGTTTTGTACCGACGGAACGTCCGGGCTTCGTCGACTTGATCTTTGACATTCAGGAAGGGAAGCATATTAATGTAATTGACATCGATTTCGTCGGCAATCAACATTTTGATTCCCGCCAGCTTCGCGAAGTTCTTAAGACGAAAGAACGCGGCTGGTTGACATGGATCACCAAATCGGGCCGTCTTGATCGCGAAATTTGGGAGGACGACCTGGCTGCCTTAATTACTTTCTACCGTAACCACGGTTACCTTCGCGCCCGTCTTGCCAAGGTGGAACAATTTGTCCGGGGTTCCGGCAACAAACAGCTTGTTACATTCAAAATTACAATTGACGAAGGAAAACGCTATAAAGTTAATCGTGTAGCCTTCGGGCCGACGAAGGTATTCACAGCGGAAGAGCTCGTCCCCGGGTTGAGCATGTACAACGGCGATGCCTACTCCGGTCAGAAGGTGGCTGACGACGTGACGATGATTCGCCGTTATTACGGTTCCCGCGGATACGCCGATGCCCAGGTCGCCCCAGACATTCAGGAAGTGGGAACGGATGCCAACGGCTACGGTTTGATCGACATCGTCTACCGCGTCAAGGAAGGGGATCCCTACCGCGTCGGCAATATCAGCATCACGGGCAACAGCAAGTCCAAAGACTATGTGATTCGCCGGGAACTTCCCCTCCAGTCGAACGATCCTCTTAATTCCGTCGATTTGGAAACCGCTCAGAAGCGTTTGATGAACCTGGGCTACTACGACATGGTGGACATCAGCCAGCTGGCTTCGTCCCGTCCCGGCTACCGCGACGTGAATATCGAAGTGATGGAACGGCGCACGGGAATGCTGAACATCGGTGTGGCGTTCTCGTCGATTGAAAGCGTTTATCTGTTTGCAGGTGTGACGCAGTCCAACTTTGACCTTTACGACTGGCGTTCCTTTGTCGGTGGCGGCCAGCGGTTTGCTATTAACGGAAAACTGGGTACGGAAACACAGGATGCTTCCATTTCCTGGGTTGACCCCTGGTTCATGGATCGCAAATTGTCTCTGGGTACGGAAATCTTCTATAGCAATTCGACGTATTTCTCCGATTTCTACGACCAGCAGAACTACGGTGTTTCCGTTTTCCTTCGTAAACCGTTGGGTGACCTTGAATCCGTCAAACTGGAATATAGAGTCGAAAACTTCGATATTGATGCCAAAGGTGGTGCGCCTGCTTATTTCCGTTCCCAGGACGGCAGCTATCTTCGCAGTCATATTGAGCTGTCTTACCTTTATGACAGCCGGGATGCCCAGATATTCCCTCGCAAGGGCGGCAAGTTTGAAGCCATTGGCGGTTATTCCGGTTTGGGAGGTGATGTCAAGACGTACAATTTCGGCATTAATGCCGCCTATTATTGGAATCTCAAATGGGATACCATTTTCAGCATTAACGGCGGCCTTGCAACTGTCGAAGGAACGGACAATAACAAAAATGTTCCTATCTTCGAACGTGAATACCTTGGCGGTCCTTACAATATGCGCGGTTTCCGTTTCCGCGATGTCGGTATTCATTCCGAAGAACTTACGGGAGATGAAACGATGGGCGGAAAGACGTCTGCCTTTTGTCAGTTTGAATTGTCCGTTCCGGTCATTGAGGAAGTCCGCGTGGCCTTCTTCTACGACATCGGTTTCGTTCATGAAGACGCTTTTGACTTCAAGGGCAAGAATGTAGTGTCCGATTACGGTATCGGTCTTCGTCTGAATTTGCCGATCGGCCCGCTTGCCGTGGACTATGCCATTCCGATTCAGACGGGGAATGCAATTGACAGAGGTGGTCAGTTCCAGTTCTATTTGAACTATTCCTATTAAAATCATCAGGTCTGGGACGTCTGGATCCGGGCTGAGGCCTTGTTCTCTCCTGCCGTCCTTTTCCGCACCCCTCATCCGCAACATGAACAAAACACAAATTGCCATTTTAGCTGTCCTGCTCCTGTGTCTCGTTGGGCTCGGAGGCTTGTATCTGATGAATGCACAGAAGTTCGATGAGCTCCAGCGTATGCAGGAACAGCAGGCTCTGGATAGTAAATTCGCCAAACAAGAGCAAGAGCTTGCCATGCTCCGTAAGAAGAACGCATCCCCCTTTGAAGGTGCGTCTTCCGGTACGGACACAGCAACAGATGTTTCGCGACCCGCCGCCGGAGGAACGACTGCTTCGTCTAATCAACTGCAGGATTCCATCGCCAGTCGCCAGAAGGCTGAAGAAGAGCGCATTAAAAACAAACAAGCACTTGAAGCGGAGGAAAAAACCCTGTTCGCCACCAAGGATGCCGAGAAGAACAATGCCTCTCTCAAGGAGGTCAATCAAGTTATGGATGCTCGCCTTGTCGGCAAAGTGACCTTCTATGACCGGGAGAATAATCTGGTGATCCTTCAGCCTGTCGGTCAGCCGATTCTGAAAAATGGCGAGGAACTTGCCGTCCGTAGACGCGGAGCCATTTTCGTCACTCTTATTATTGAAGAGCTGGATCCCCAGACGGGCAATTATTCGGCAGAGGTGAAAAGGAATGAACTCTACGATTCCAACAAGGAAGATTCCTTGATCGTTGGTGATGAAGTCATTATTGCACCCAAGGAACTTGAGCTTGATTTGCCCGATCTCAAGACGAATCAGCTCAATACAAAACTTCCTCCCATTCCGATGGAGCCGGACTTTGCGCCTGCTTCGTAATTATCCTTTGCCGTGCATCTGCTAGACCTGATCTCCCTGTCGGGGCCGACCTTTTCTTTTGAGTTTTTTCCTCCCAAAAACGAAGAGGCGGCCAAACAACTTTATCGGACTATTAAAGAGCTTGAGGAATACAAGCCAACTTTTGTCAGTGTTACCTACGGTGCCGGCGGTTCCACTCGTGAACTGACTCGTGACGTTGTCATGAGAATCCAGGAGCAGTCCATGCTGCCTACTGTACCTCATTTGACCTGCGTCGGTCATTCCCGGGATGAAATCATCTCTATCCTGAGTCGCTATGCCCGGGCGGGCGTCAGTGCCGTACTGGCTTTGCGCGGAGATCCACCTCGTGGAGAAACCCGGTATGACCGTTCTTCGGATGCGTTCCAACATGCTTCGGAGCTTGTCTCGTTCATCCGCGAGTATAACGAGTCCGGAATGCATCCGGACAAACGCGGTTTTGCCGTCGGCGTAGCTGGTTTCCCGGAAGGCCATCCGGAGATGCCCAACCGCCTGCTGGAGATGGATTTTCTGAAAGCGAAAATCGATGCCGGAGCCGATTATATTTGTACGCAACTGTTTTTTGACAACCATGCCTTTTTTGATTACCGCGAGCGTTGCGCCTTGGCAGGGATCAAGGTTCCCATCATTGCGGGCATCATGCCCATTACCAGTCTTTCCGGGATGAAAAGGATGGCGGAGCTTTCGGGCGGTACCTGTTTTCCGGCCCGCTTGCTCAAGGCGCTCAACCGTGCCGGAGGAGATCCCGACGCTATCCGCGAGGTCGGCATTCAGTACGCTTCGTCTCAGTGTGCCGAATTATTGGACAACGGGGTGGACGGCATTCATTTCTACACCCTGAATCAATCCGGGGCGACGCGGCGTATTTATCGTAACCTCGGACTCAAAGATTCCAGGCAATTGCAGAAAGAAGGTGGCAGTGCATGAAAAACGTCATTGATTTGCCGTCCTATTCCAGTTAGTTATTTTCCCCAAGCACCTCTATGAAGAAAAATCCTCAGAACGTCGATGATCTGTTCGCCGCGGAAGGCGTCCGCCCCGTGGCCGAAATTGAAGTTGGTCCCGCCAAGCACGAGCAGTTCCTTGATAAAAATTATAAAAAAATTACCTTGATTGTCCTGGCTGCCGGACTTGTTTTTGGCGGACTGATTGTCTACAACGGCATTTCCGAAGATCGGGAACATAGTGCAGGCGCTGCGCTTGTGGCTTCCTTCGACAAGGAGGGGCAGTTGGATCTTGCCAAGCTGCAGGCTATTCCTGCCAATTATTCCGGTACGGCTGCATCTGTAACAGCCGGTTATCTGGAAGCTATCGCCTTATGGAACCAAGGCAAGGATAAGGAAGGATGTGCCCGTATGGAAGAATTCATCAAGAACGCTCCTTCTGCCGAGTTTTCCAACCAGGCTTTGGCCGTTCTTGGATGCCAGTACATGAGGATGGGACAAACGGAGGATGCCATTCGCCAGTTCGAAACTGTCATTGATTCACAGGAAGGGATTTATACCCCTCTGGCTTATCTCTGCCTGGGCGATATGGCGCGTGCCAAGGGCGATTTCAAAACTGCACAGCAGTATTATGATAACATTGCCCAGAGATTTCCGGACGGTGCGTTTGGCACGAATGAATTCGGTGTTTCTTCCCGCGAAGATCTTTTGGATATTACGGCTCCTGAAAAAGTGGCTCCTCCGGTTTCTCCTGCTCCCGCACCTGCTGGAGAAAAAGATGCTTCTGTTCCCCCGGTTTCGGCGGGATCGGAGCTTTCCGGGGAGACCAAGTAGGCCCCGGGTTTACAGAAATGATTGATTTTCCAATGAGGAACCGGCAGTTCTGCAATTGCCGGTTCCTTTTTTGTCCTGTTTCCTGGGCGGTGGGCAAAGCTCAAATTTTGGAGATAATTAGGATTTCTTAAATAAGGCTTGCATTGGAAAAGGCAGAAAGGTAGTTAGTATACCATGATGAAATCAGCCGTAGCAACATTGCTTATGGCGGCGACTGCCGCCAGTGCCTATACGTATATGGAAGCACTGGATAGTCCCCGGCCTGTAAGCTATTACCAGAACAATTTGTCCGGGAGCGCTTCCATCGGTTACAACTCCCGGTATACTTATCAGGACATCGCAGCATCTTCATGGCTGAACAAGTCCGGCGTATTCAATGTTTCCGGCTTGGTGAATCTTCCTTTGATGCGGATGCAGCAACATATCGGCGCGACGTACGGAGCCGTTCTGGATGGTCGTTTGTCCGACCGGGACGTGTTCCAGGCCAATTGGACGGCGGATACGGAAATCTTCCCTAATTTGAAAGCAGGTGCGGGATACGACTTGAACTACGGCGGCCTGCCCGGTTATGTGGCCAAGATCTGCGGCAAGGCTCCCCATTCCCTGGCTCAGGACTTTAAGGGTTACCTCAGCTATGATGATCCCGGACGTGGGCTTTTTGCCTCGGCAAAACTCTATGGCGGATTTTACGGCTTGACCGGCTGGCGTTTTGAACTGGAAGCCGGCAAGCGCTGGCAGGGATTTCTGCACTCCCAGGCGGATCTTGAGGTGAGTGCCGGAACCGGGCTTTCCTACGGATTCTGGGCGGGAGGCGTCCATGGATGCGACCAGCTTAATGTGAAAGCCGCTTTACCATTCAAAATCAATTCGGCAAGTTTCGACCACGGGTTTAAAGTTGTTCCGTTTATTCAGGCTTTGTGGGCCGGCGATACCCGGGGTGAAGTCAATCGCGCTTGTGGAGTGCGGGTGATCGACGCTTTCCAGCTTGTGGCCGGTGTCCAGGCAGTTTACTCTTTCTGATTTTTAAGACATCCTGACGAAAGCCTCCCCTCATGTTCTCCTTTGAACTTGAGGCGGAGGCATTTCTCATCTAATGTCTGGGCATGGCGCTTCGGAAAAGTCAAAGCCGATACGATGTTGATGAACCCATTGGGAGGGAAGTCCCCCGATCCCATTGGACCGATCGCCTGTGGGGATGTATTCCGATGGCCTGCGGTTTGTTGCTGATCGTTTGCCTATCCTCGTTTCGTCTGGAGGAAATCAGTTGGGACTTTTTGAATGAAACAGGAATTGTTGTTGACCTGAACACCAATGTATTAGGTGTTTTTGGCCTCTATCTGGCCGGATTGTTGTATTGGTGTTTTGGCATCGGAACATGGTTTTTGGCGGTATTGTTGGAATGGATTGGTTTTTATCGTATTTTACGTGGAGGTGACCGGATCAAATTCATGTGGTATGCGGGGGGTGTCGCCGTAACCTGCGCTTGCATTTTCATTGCCGTTCAGCCTTGGGCCGGAAGAGCCTGGGCGGAAACCCATGCCGTCTATGGTCCCGGTGGTGCATGGGGGTATCTTCTGGGTGTCAAATGTCTGCGGAACCTGATGGGGACCGGGGGGACTCTTGCTTTGTCCTTCGTGGTTTACAGCCTGGCTTTTATTTATGCTGTCGCTTTGACGCCCAAGGCCATATGGAAAGGTCTTGCTGCGGAATACGTTGCCTTCAGGAAACGCCGCCGCTCTAAACGCGAAGCGGCCTGGAGTCTGGCTGAGAAGAAGAAAGCTCTGGAAGAAGAGGAAAAACGCGAACGAAGTCGCAAGAAATTTTCCGAGCTCAAACAGGAATTGAAAGAAGAGATCTTTTCGCACGAAAAGAAACCTGCGGTCATTGATACGGACGCTCCCGTTGTGCCTCGTCCGCGCAAGAGAACGGGAGATCCTCTGGAAATTCTTGAGGAAGAAGTCGAGAAGGAGATGGCCCAGCAACAGCTGCCCCTGACCTATACTCCCAAGATTTTTGATTCCAACCAGATGGTAAGGCCTACGGCGACTCCACCTGCCAGACCTGCGTCTTCCTTGTTCCCCGCACAGGGGAATTTGGAGAATTATGTCTTTCCTCCTTATGAATTGATGAAGAAGGTGGAGATCCCGAAGGAACAAACAGCCTCGGAAAGTCAGGAACTCGTCAATACCCAGAACGTTATTGTCGAAACGCTCAAATCTTTCGGGCTCTCCGTGACGCCGGGCAACATCACCAAGGGGCCGACGATTACCCGTTACGAGGTCTATCCGGCTCCCGGTCTGCGTGTGAACAGGATTACCAACCTGAAGGACGACCTTGCCCGCGCCGTTAAGGCCGTTTTCATCAATATCCTGGCTCCTATTCCCGGCAAGGACACTGTCGGTATCGAAATCGCCAATGACAAGAAAGTGCCCGTTTCGCTCCGTACTCTGCTGGAAGATCCGGGCTTTACTTCATCCAAGAAAAAAATTCCCATCGCGTTGGGAAAAGACGTCTACGGTAATACCGTCATTGGAGATCTGGCCGCCATGCCCCACTTGCTGGTGGCCGGGACGACCGGTTCGGGTAAATCCGTCTGCATCAACAGCATCATTACCTCCATCCTCTACCGTTTCCGCCCCGACGAACTCAAGTTTATTCTCGTGGACCCGAAAGTCGTGGAAATGGAACCCTATTCCCGCCTGCCTCACCTGATCGTTCCCGTTGTGACGGATCCCAAAAAGGTTGTTGGCGCCCTCCGCTGGTGTGTCAATGAAATGGAGCATCGATATGGCCTTTTCAAACGCGTCCATGTCCGTAACTTCGAATCCTTTAACAGTCGGCCCAAAGATGCCCCCTTGCCGGAAGAAGAAGAGGAGGAAGAACCGTTTGTCGATGAACTCCTGGCCGATTCTATTGCTCGTGAGTTTGAATCCCAGGGCGAATCTCCTGCTTCTGTGTGGGAAGCCGAAGATGATGACCCCGGATCCGATGAAGACGAAATCCCCGATCGTCTTCCATATATCGTCGTGATTATCGACGAGTTGGCCGACTTGATGCAGACCGCGCCCGCCGATACGGAAGGCTACATCGGCCGCCTGACTCAGAAAGCAAGAGCCGCCGGCATCCACTTGATCGTCGCGACACAGACTCCGCGTTCCAATGTCGTGACCGGCCTGATCAAGGCCAACATTCCGAGCCGTATCGCTTTTCAGGTATCCAGCTCTCTCGATAGTCGCATTATCCTCGATCAGGGCGGTGCGGAAAATCTCGTCGGCAAGGGAGATTTGCTTTTCCTTCCTCCCGGTTCCGCCAAGTTGGAACGCGCCCAGGGTGCTTTCGTTTCCGATGAGGAAGTTGAAGCCATCGTGGCGCACTGCAGCAAGCAGGCCAAACAACAGTTCCTGCTTGATGCCCAGCAAACCGTCGAACTTGGTGGCGATTCGCCTGAAGAAGAAGGCGGGGTCGATCCCGCCGATGAAGAAACCTTCGAAAAATGCGTTGAAGTCGTCCGAGCCGAACGCAAGGCCAGCACCTCGCTTCTGCAGCGCCGTCTTCGCATAGGTTACAGCAAGGCTGCCCGGATGATGGAACTCCTTGAAGCCCGCCGCGTCATCGCTCCCTCCGATGGAACCAATCGTCCCCGCGAGGTTCTGATTAAGCCGCACGAAGAATAAGAGAAGTATAGAGAGGAGTCGTCGTTTACCCTTTGTGGCTTTTGTATTGAAAGCGATAGAGGGTGAGTGGATATCCTGTTTTTATGAATGAAAATTTCTCTTCTGAAATAGATTGTACGTTGTCGGGGATATGCTAGTTGTTATGAGTATGGATCGCATTTTTTAGATTAATACGTACTCCAAACTCCTTTTATATTGAAACAATGGAATCACATTGTGCTTGCAACTCCGGGGGAGTTTTTGGTTCGGAGACTCCAAGTCCCCTGATAAGGTGAGTAGCACTGAACTTGCGGCGGAAATCACCTCCACCTGATTCCAGCAACACATTTTCCTGATCGGAAGAGATCAAGCAGGACATGCGGTTGCTGATTTGAACAAATCCTTTGCGATTGACTAGCCCCAGAAGCATGAAAATATGAAAGCATTAAAAATCATGATATTATTGGCAGCATCGACAATGATGCTGGGTGTACCTCAGACATTGGCAGATACTGTGTCGGTGCCGAGAGATGAATCTGCTCTTCAGGTGGAATCGTGGTTGAGGAAGAGTATCCCGCTGATCAAAACGATCAAGGCAGGATCAAGCATAGCTGATCTCAATAGATTGTTCATGCCTGCCGGGGGGCTGGTAGCTCCCGGCAAAGTCGCAACTTATGTGTTCAAGGCATGCCCCATGATCAAAATCGATGTAGAATTTGATACTGAGAAAAATGCCGAAATGGGTCGAGGAACAATCGTCAGTGTTTCCCGCCCGTATCTGGACGATATGGTAGCCTTTGATTGATTTCATTCCCTTCGTCACCGAAACTATCGCTCCCGTATCCCCAATCATGCTGGGCATACGGGAGTTGCTTGTTCTGGTGACTGGCTTCCCTGGCGAAAAAGCGAGGGAGTACCATGTCAACCCATCGGTAGTGGAGGCTCAGCTTTTGAATAATCAGAAGTAGGCGGGGGAATGCTTGTGGGGGGAAATTTCCGGTCTCAAACCTTGGAGAATGTTTTTGACGAGGCACGGGGATGAGGAGAGAATGGGGGCATGGAACAGAATCGCGTGTTGATTGTGACGGGGGATGGCAAGGGGAAGACGATGTCGGCTTTCGGGATGGCTTTGCGTGCCTTGGGGCACGGGCAGAGGGCGGCGGTGGTGCAATTCATCAAGCATGATGGAGGGTATGGCGAGGTGGAGGCTTTGAGGCTCTTGCCTGGGGCAGAGGTAATTTGTTCCGGGCTGGGTTTTACTCCGCGCCATGAGGATTCTCCGCAATGGGAACGCCATGCCGATGTCGCTAGCGGTGGTTGGCGTTGTGCCTTGGAGAGGATGCGTGACGAGGCGATTCGGACACTGGTTCTCGATGAGGTGTTCTATCCGATCAAGTACGGCCACATCGCCCTTGAAGATGCGCTGGATGCCGTACGGGAGTTTCAACAGTCCGGCGGTGGTCGTGTGCTGGTGATGACGGGGCGCGGTGCTCCGGAGGAATTGGTGGCTTTGGCTGATACGGTCAGCCGGGTGGAATGCGTCAAACACGCCTTGCAATCGGGCGTGAAGGCACAGGAGAATGTGGAGTTCTGACGCGTTGTTTTTCTAATTTCTCCAACTCTTTCTGCTTATGGCCTCGGCGATGTGCCGGGGCTGTCTTGTCCTGGTGTATCCGCGGCGGAAGAAGGGAGGAATCCGGGGATTCTTTCTAGAGCCTTGAGGAGTTCGAGCGCGCAAGCATCGGCGGATTGGTGCGTGGTGTCGATGTCGAGCTTGTAGTCCATGCACTGGTGGATGGTGCTGGCTTGCCGGAGGGCGTGGGGAATGTCCGGTTGGCGGTCGGTGCGGGAGTTTTCGCGGGCAACGAGCATGTCCTGGGCGCAATGAACCCTGATTGCCTGGAGGGGGAGGGAACCGAGGCGCATGTTGAGGTCGCGCACCCAGGCGGCGCTTTCTCCGATGACGTGATCGACGACGACGAAGGCTCCGGCGCGGGCGGAAGCGGCGATTCCGGCGTGGAAGGCTTCGATCAGGGGAAGCCGTGTATCATCGACGGCTTCGGCAACGGATTGCCCGGCACTGCCGCAGATGGGCAAAAAGCTGTCGATAGAGAAGATCATGACGGGGAAGAGGCAATGCTGGCGAAAGGCATGCGCCAGACTGGTTTTGCCGGAACTGGAGGCTCCGTTCAGGAGCAGAACCCTGCCCGCGTGGCGTGGAACGGAGCTCTGGGGAAGGGTGGTTTCCGGCGTGTGAGCCCAGTAGAGGTGAATGTACCCGGCGCGGATGTTGTTGTGGACGACGCCATCGCGGCATTCGTTGCCGCGGAGGTCCCGGTAGCTGTACAGGGGGGGATAGGACTCGTGCAGTTCCATGTCCGACCAGTGGAATTCGTGCCCGCGCAGGCTCGTGGCTCCGGGGAGCCATGGGAGGGAGCCAGGGACCAGCTCCACTTCCCGGTAGCCCAGGGAACGAAGCTTTGTTCCCATGTTGCAGGTGCCGTTGATCAGGCCGCACATGGGGTAGGCGTCTCCCCGTGCGGTGATGAGAGTTGTGCCGAGGTACATGTAGCCTCCGCATTCGGCAAAGATACTTTTCCCGGTGGCGGCAAAGGTTCGGATGGATTCCCTCATGGAGCCGTTGCTTGACAGTTCTTTGGCGAAGACTTCCGGGTAACCGCCGCCGAGGTAGAGCATGTCCAGATTATCGGGCAGGGAGGTATCGTTGAGGGGGGAGAAGGGGACGAGTTCCCAGCCCTGTCGGGTGAGGTGGTCGAGGTTTTCGTCGTAGTAGAAGCAGAAGGCTTCATCGCGGGCGATGCCGATGCGTCCTTTGCCGCCAAGTGGGGGCGTGGCGCCGCCCTTGGCGAGTTGCTCCGGGGAGTTTGTCCGCGTGAGTTCCAGAATGGTGTCGAACTCGAACCATTTTGTGTTCCACTCGCCGTCCAAAGCGTCGAACCATGATTCGAGCTGGTCGTATTCTTCCGCCGGAACGAGTCCCAGTTGACGTTCGGGCAATTTCCATTGCTCCTGATTGGTCAGTGCTCCGACGAGCGGCGGGAGGCCTTCCAGCTTCAGGGCTTCTGCGAGAAGGCACGCGTGTTTGATGCTGCCGACGCCGTTGGCGATGACTCCCGCGATGTGAACCCGGGGATGGAAGTCGCGGAACCCGGCGACGAGTGGGGCGATCGAGCCCGCCATGCCTTTGGCCGGGACGACGAGGATGACCGGGATGTCGAGAGCCAGCGCACAGTCTGCGGTGCTGCCCGCCATGTCTCCCGGCTGGCGAGAATCGAACAGCCCCATGACGCCCTCACAGATGGCGATGTCGGCTTGTGCCGCGTACTTTTGCCAGACGGCGCGGACGCCTTCATGCCCCATCATCCAGGTGTCGAGGTTGAACGAGGGATTGCCTGTTGCCTGGCGGTGGAAGGAGGGATCAATGTAATCCGGCCCGCATTTGAACCCCTGCACGCGCATCCCCCGGTTGCGGAAGGCCCGCATCAGCATCAGGACAATCGTCGTTTTGCCGCCCCCGGAATGCGGAGCTGCGAGGCAGAAGGCATGGAAGGGGCGCGAGGATGATGGGGAACCCTGAGAGGCTCCGGGTGATTCTGATGCTTGCGACATGAGCGAGAGGGAGAATAGAGCTGGGGGAAGCTTGGGGAATTGTTATTCGCCGGGTGAAACGTCGTACTTGTCGTCGTACCCGCGAGCTTCGTAGAGGGTTTCCCCATGGCGGCGGGTGCGATGGCCGCCAATGAGCACCAGCGACGACATATCCACGCGATCGCGCGGGAACTCGGCGAGCGTACCCACCCACTTTTCCTCAGCGGGGCGTCCCGCATGGCGAACAATCGCCGAGAGCGTTTCGTTTCCGCGCACCGAGGAGAACAAGTCCAGGGCTTCTTCCAGCAGGTGGCGGCGTTTGCGTCCGGCGGGGTTGTAGAGCACGACGGGCAGTTCGGTTTGCGCGGCGTTGCGCAGGTTGGTGCGTACTTCGTCGGCAGGGACGAGGAGATCGGACAGGCTGATGAGGCAAAAACCATTCTGTAGCGGGGCCCCGAGACTTGCCGCAGCGATGTTGGCGGAGGTGATGCCGGGCAACACGCGGATGGCGACTTCCGAAAATTCGGGGCTCTTTTCCTGCATTTCGTAGAGCAAGCCCGCCATGGCGAGGATGCCGGGGTCTCCGGAGCAAACCATGCAGACCTCGCGCCCTTCGGCTGCCGATTGCAGGGCGGCGCGACAGCGCGAGACTTCGCCGAGCATCCCCGTCTGGATCAAGGGCTTGTCGCCAATGCGGTCGCGGATGAAGTCGATGTATTTGGTGTACCCGGCAATCTGGTCACAGCGTTCGATGGCTTCTGATACCTCCGGCGTGATGTGCGACGGCGAGCCGGAACCGAGTCCGACGACGACGATGCTTCCGCGTTTTGTACCCTGGTTGGGCTTGCTCGCACCGTGCGGTACCTGAGCGAGTGCCAGAGTGATGCCCTCGTACTTCGTCTTGCAAACCTTGATGGGGCCGCCTGAGGCAAGGATGGCGGATGCTTCGGAAACGGACGGCGTGCCCGTCTTCTCCCGGACGATGTCGGATGGCGTGGGCGTCTCTACCTCGGCGAGTTGTTCCGCAGAAAAATAACTCACGGGCAACTCCAGATGACGGGACAATTCCAGCAGGGCGGGTTCATCCGCCTTGATCTCGCAACTTGCCAGCCCTACCACCTGACGGGGGGCGATGGTGTTGCTGCTCAGGAAGTCCGCAACGGATTGTTGCAGAAGCTCACAGGTCGTACCGCGTTTACAGCCAATCCCCAGTATGTAGGAAGCCGCCGGACGGATGACGAGCGCGCCGGGAACTTCTATCTCGGCATGACCCCAGACAACGAGGATGTCTTCCGGCATTTTGTCCGCTGCAAGTCCGTGGCGAACATGGGGAAGGCTCTTCCAGTATCGATCGTACAAGTCCACGGGACCGTCAAAGAGGATGGGACTGCCATCCAGCAGGGCGGCATTGGCGGTCTTGATCGCTTCCGGATTGCTGACGCATGCGCCTTCGAGGGCGGCGGCTTCGTCGAATGCCGTTATGCCTCGGGTGTCGGTCGCCGTGCTGATGACGGCCTGACCTCCGGTGATGCGGGCGATCTTGCGACTGAGGCGGTTGGCTCCACCCAGATGGCCGGAGACGAGGCTGATGACCCATCCACCGTCTTCCGTGCAGGAAACGACGGCCGGGTCTCCTGCCTTCGAGACGAGCAGGGGGGCTGTTTTGCGGACGGCGATGCCGGTGGCTCCGATGAAAATATGGGCGTCGTAGTACTTCCATTGGCGGGCCAGCAGAGCATCAAAATCCGCCGATGCTACCAGTTGGATGCCGTCCCTGATTTCTCCGGGCTGTCCCGGGCGCGTCGTGAAGATGCGGCTTCCCTCCATGGCTGAAGAGAGTTCGCGCGCCTTCGATACCCCCTTGTCCGTGAAGGCGTAGATAGCGCATGTGCCGTCGAATTGTTCTTGGGGAAGGTGGTTGCGGTAACCGTGGCTGAACTTGTGATCGTAGAGCTTCGACTGGGCTCCGCTGCCTTCCAGTGCCTTCCCGACGAGAATGAGGGCCTGTCGCCCGATACCGGATTCCTCGGCCAGCCCGGCAATGGTGCCGAGTGTTCCGCGAATGACCCGTTCATCGGGCCAGGACGCGCGATAGACGATGGCGGCGGGCGTGGAGTCCTCCAGTCCTGCCGTCATGAGTTCGTCCGCGAGGGGACGAATGTTGCCCATGCTCAGGAAGAAGGCGAGCGTGGCTCCCGTTTTTGCGAAGGCGGTCGGGTTTTCTCCAGCGGGCATCGGTGTACGCCCGGCAGTGCGCGTCAGTACGAGGCTTTGGCTGAGTCCGGGGTAGGTGAGTTCGGTTTTGAGTGCGGCGGCGGCGGCAAAGACGCTGCTGACTCCCGGGACGACTTCCGGCTCGACTCCGCGCTGTCGCAGGCCTTCAATTTGCTCGGCGATTGCGCCATACATCGAGGGATCGCCCGTGTGGAGACGGACAACTTTCTTCCCGGCAAGGGCGTGTTCGGACAGGATGCTCACCTGTTCCTCAAGGCTGAGTTTGGCGCTGTCGTGGCAGATACAGCCTTCCTGGCATCGAGCAAGGTGAGCCGGGTTGACGAGGGAACCCGCATAAACGACGACGTCAGCCGTTTCCAGAAGGCGCGCGCCCCGTTGCGTGATGAGGTCTTCCGCGCCGGGACCGGCACCAACGAAATAAACGAGGGGGGAGGAGAAATCTTGGATCATGGCTTGCTGAAGGTGACGAGGGTGATGCGGTGTTGCTGTTGGAAGTGGTGATATTTGCCGGCGATGCGGCATTCTTCGGCGATGGAAATTTCCTGGCATCCCGTGCGGTATTCCGGGTGCCAGTTGCGGAGTTTGTGCGTGCTCTCCAGCGTCACCGAGGTGGCGACGATGATGCCCCAGGGCGCGAGTGCCTCAAAACAGGCGTCCAGAATGACCTCCAGATTATCGCCGCCGCCTCCGATGAAAATGCGGTCGGGGCGGGGCAGGTCTGCCAGCGCTTCGGAGGCGGCTCCGGCATGCAGAGTGTAGTTGGGGAGAGCCATCTGCTGCTGGTTGGCAAGGATGAGTTCCAATCGGGATTCGTTCTTCTCTACTCCATGGACGCGTAGCCCGGGGCGGAGAGCGGCGGCTTCCAGCCCAACCGAACCACTACCCGCGCCGACATCCCAGAGAACGCCCCAGGCGGGCAAGCGCAGTTTGGAGAGAGCGATGGCGCGGACTTCCTCTCCAGTGATGAGATTGTTTTCCTTCGCGAAACGGGCGTTGTCGGAGCCCAGAGGCAGGGTTGGCGCCATCCGCGCGTCCCCAGTGGGGAGTAGCAACAGCATCGAAGTTGGCGAGCATTCCTGCCCCGAAAGTTCATGCAGGCTGGCGGCACAAATGCGTTCGTCGGGCGTGCCGAGATTCTCCGCGAGAATGGCATGACGTCCGGCACAGGATGGCAGGAACTCAACGCATCGTTGAGCCAACCTCGCCGCCGTGAGGCGCGTTCCACCATACACGACGGCCAGCGGACAGGAGAGGATTTCGCCCAACGGGATGTTCTCCGTTGCATGGGCGCTGAAGACTCGTGCCTTGTCCCAGGGAAGCCCCAGGCGGTGGAAGAGCGTCTGGAAGGCGGTTTCTGCCGGGATGAAGCACAATTCATCTTCATCTCCAGCCAGATCGTAAAGCGTGCCCCCGATACCGTGGAACAGGACGTCGCCCGAGCCCAGAATCAGCACTCGCTTTCCGTTGCGCGAGGCCTCCAGAGCTTCCTGTGCTTTGGCGCGGGCATCGGCGCCGAGGACAATTCCCTTGGCTTGAAATCCGGGGAATAGAGCCAGCAATTTGGCGGAACCGTACACGCAATCCGCCCACTCGGCCCAGAGTTCCCATTGGGTGGAACGGGGCAGGCGGGATTCGGATTCAACGCCGCAGGAGAGGAGGGTCAGGGGAGGCATGGCAGGGAATCTTGTGAAGTGGTGTCCAGCAGGAGGCTTCCGTCAAAATCGCAGATCAAAAGCCGGAATTCAAGCAAGGGAGCCCGGCGGGCAAATTGGCGGAAGGCCAGTGTGCATAGCCGTCTGTAAAGGGGGAGCCGACAATCGGCAGGGATGTGTTCGAGTGCCTGCCGGACGGAGGCACATGCGGCGATGGCCTGTCTATCCTCGGCAGTGGGGGGGTGGAATTGTTCCAGCGTATCGAGGAAGAGGTCGATGTCCTGGCGGACGCGGTGGGCGTGCGTGTTGTCGAACCCGGCGGCATATTTGCACAGTTTGCCGGGCATGCAGGCGATGGTGAGACGACGCAATCCTTGCTCACGGGCGGCATGGAGGCTGTCGGCAATGAAGTCCCCCATGCAGACGAAACTGGCATCCGGGATGCCGGGAAGGTGGCGTTTTGCTCTGCTTTGAGTGCGGCCTCCGGTGCAGAGGATGACTTCGTCGAATCCGGACAGGCGGGCCGACCTCATGCAGATGCGGATGGTTTCGATGTAGGCTTCGTGGCTGAAGGGGCGGACGATGCCCGTCGTCCCGAGAATCGAAATCCCGCCGAGGATGCCGAGCTGGGCATTGAGGGTTTTTGTCGCCAGTTGTTCGCCGTTTTTGACGCCGATTTCCGCGATGAAACAAGCGGAGAACGCGGAAGCTTCTGCCAGATTATCGGCGATCATGCGACGTGGACCGATGTTGATCGCCCAGCGATTTTGTTCGCAATCCAACCCCGGGCGTGTGCAGAGTCCTATTCCTTCGACGGCGCGGAGAATGAGCATGCCTTCTCCTGCATGGAGCACGTAGTCGTGTTCTCCGGCTTCGTCGGGAGTGCCCCGCCGGACGCGGGCGTAAATTTCAGCAAGGTGCGTGCAGTCGGGATCGTCGCCTCCATCCTTGATGGTCGAGGCAAAACCGGGGGTCTGATCTTTCATAATCAGGACGCGGTGTTTGCCATCCGGAAAGAGAATTACCCTCTCGGCGGCATGCCGACACAAACCGGAACACAGGGATTCCCATGCCGCCATGATGACAGCCGTGACGCAGGCTCCCGTGGAGTAGCCCTGTCTCAGGTGTCGGCGTGTCGGCGAAGAAGGCATGACTGGCGATAATAGGCAAGCAAATGCTCTTTAGGCACTTTCAATAATGGCATGCAGAGTGGCAACGGCCAGGGCACTGCCTCCACGGCGACCTTCGAGGACGATTTGCGGGACCTCGCACATGCCGAGCAACTGCTTGGATTCCACGACATTGACGAAGCCTACAGGCATGCCGATGACGAGGGCTGGACGCACCTTTTCCTCCAGAATGTAACGTGCGATGCGCGCGAGACACAGCGGAGCATTGCCGACGAGGACGATGCCGCCATCCAGCAGGGGCAGGGCTTTTTGGGCGGCACTGAGGGCGCGGGGCTGATTGGCAGCTCGCGCCTGGGCAACGACATCGGGATCGCTGATATAGCAATGGATGTCTTCCCGTTCATAAGCGGGATTGAGGCGTCGGAGGCGCTCAACCGAGATGCCGGCGCGGATCATGTTGGTGTCGCAAAATATGGGGGCACGGCGTTTGAGTGCCTCCAGCGCACATTCGATGGGGGCGTGGCGGAATGCCAGCGTGCGGATGATCTCCATATCCGCCGTCGTGTGGATCAAGCGGCGTGCAACGCGCCATTGAGGCTGGGGCATGGAGGCCGCTTCCGGGCATTCGCTTTCAATCGTGCGGAAACTTTCCTCTTCGATTTCCGTGGCACTGAGGTTCCAACGCAGGGGCGGGTAGTCTTGGGGAGAATCAGGCATGGTATGTGAAATGGACTAATGGGTGTAATGGATGAACAGAGCTGTCACCACAATGAGGATGATGACGCCGATGATGCGGGAAAGCTGCATGCCTACGACAATCGTTACGGCTTCCCTGGCCGGGAAGATGCCCAGCGCGGAGGGGAGATTGCGGCGCAAGGCGCGGAAGGGGTTGCCGATGGCACTGCCTACGAACATGGCCAGCAGGATTTGGGCGTTGGTTACGGCTCCGTGGTCGCGCAGGTTGGCGGCGACGGCGGCGGCCTGGACGAGTCCGCCCATTTGCGTGGCGACGATGCTCATCAATTCGGGCGGGAAGATGCGGTTGACCCAGTCAGGCACGAGTTGTTCCCAGAAGTCGAACAGGCCTTTTTTCATCATCCATTCTACCAGGAGCATCAAGGGCACCGTCAGAATCATCATGCGGAACAGGAGGGTACAGACGCGCTGGATGGTCTTGATCCCGGTTTGTCCCCAGGAAAGAGGGGCTTCGTAGGGGCTATGGCTATCCGTGGTGCCCACTTCACCGGAATCCGTATTCGATTTCCCGGCCATCCTGCGTCTGTGCCAGAGCAGAACCCCCAGAATGAAGAGGAAGCCGAAGCTGAATTGACCGCCAAAATAAAGTGCGCCGGGGATGCCCACGGCTCCGAGAACCGGGTACATGACGCGCAGGGAGTGCGACAGGTAGGAGAGGTAGCTATTGGCCATGCCGCCGGCAATCAGCGTCGAGTGTTCGATTTTGCCTTCGGCATGGCTGCTGACGAGCATGCTGTTGGCTGCCGTGTTGGAATACAGGGCAGTGGGCATGGCGATGCTGACGATGGCGGGCAGGCGCATCAGGCGCGAGAATCTCCCGAGGATGTAGCCGAAAATCAAATGCCACTTGCGTGCTTCCGCAATGCTGCCGACCATGGCGGCGATAGACACCATCAACAGGAGCTTGCCAATAACGGAGGCTTTGCGCTCGACCTTGCTCCACCATCCTTTGTTGGTAGTAGAGGTGCTGTGCCGCTTCTTCATCATGCCGCCTTCACTGCCTTCAGCTTTTGGGGAGGCAGGGGTGGCGATGGTATTGGAGGCCGCCTTTCCATGCCTTTTGGGGGTGACGTTGGGAGAATCCGCTGTGAATGCTGCGGCAGGCGAAGGCATGTCCATTTCATCTCCCCTCATGTTGTTGCCGGACGGCATCGTCTGGATCAGAACCAGCGAAGAAGCCAGTGCCAGCACGAGCCAGAACCACTGCCACGGACGTTTCCAGGGGGGTAGATGAGAGGCTTTTTTCATGCCTTTTTCACCATCATCAGGGAGAGGTATTCTTCGGGACGTTCCAGGATTTCTTCACCATTGTGGGAGATGAATTGTCCGGGCATGCCAAGGCGTTCGCCATAGACGATCCGGGTGCCGGGTTCATTGAGTACCCTGCGGATGAGGGCATTGCGGCTCCGGTAGGTTTTCATCAGCACCGTGGTTGAATTGGGCGGGAAGTCGAGCTGATCGACCATTTCCGCACGGAATGCCGGGATGACGCGCAGGCTTTCACCATTTTCCACAAGCACCGTTTGGGAGAGTGAAGAGAGCGTGCAATACGAGGTAATGCCCGGTACGACCTCCGTCTTCAATCCGGGCATTTGTGTCTGCAACAACTTGAGGATATATCCGAATGTGCTGTAGGTCATGGCGTCGCCCAGCGTGGCAAAGGCACAGTTTTTGCCTTCCTCCAGCTGTTGGGCAATAATCATGGCGTTGGCAGCGATGTGAAGCTCGCGATCCGTCTTGTCGCGCGACATGGAGAAGAGCAGGGGGACGATGGTGCCCTTGATGGCTCCCAGCGATTCGACAACGGAGGACGAAATGCTGGTTTCCGTGTTGGGCCCCGTTACTGTGAAGATGATGTCTACTTCCGCGAGAACCCTTGCGGCACGAAGCGTCAGGTACTCTGGGTTTCCGGGGCCGATGCCCACGCCGTAAAATGTGCCGAGTTGCATAGATGTTTATTCTTTCATTCCTTTTTTGACGACCAGGATGTTGTCCGTCGTTTCGCGGGCGTGGCGCAGAAAGACATTACGGATGCCTTGCAGTTCGCCCAGTCCCTTGAGGTTCAATTTGACTTCGAAGCCCTCCTTCTTCAGGACGCTTGCCCAGGAGTCTTCTTCGTCTCCGGCGAGGTCATTCGTGGCGTGGTCGCCAGCAACGATCATGAAAGGTGCCAGCCATACGGTTTTGAGCCCCTGTTTCTGGAGCTTCTTCAGTTCGGCAAGGATGGAATCGAACCCCGTTGTTCCTTCGACTGTGGCCAGGAATGCCTTGGGATCCTTCCGGTGAAGCTCGGTTTGCACGGCAGCGAACACGAGGTCGGCGCGGCCTTCCTTCTGACCGTGCCCCATCAGAACAATGGCTTCGTCTGCCTTGCGTTCCTGAGGGAACTCCGTGAGGATGGCGGTGACCACTTCCTGCATATCGCGGTTGCTTTCCAGCAGGGGGCGACCGATCAAAACTTTTTCAAATGCCCCGGGATTGTGCTCCAGATAACGCTGAATCGTGCGTTCCATTTGGGAGAATTCTTCTCCGGCTGCCATGTGGAGCGACTGGACGCAGAGGGTTTTGACGCCTTTGTCCGAGAGCATTTTAAGGCTTTCCTGGATAGACGGAACAGGGCGGCCTTCTTTGGCGATCTTGTGGCGGATGATGTCGGAGGTGTAAGCCCAGGATGTTTTATCTGCCGGGAAACAGGTTGTGAGTGTTTTCTCCGTACTGGTGTAGGACGTCAAAGCTTTTTGATGGCTTGTTCCGAAGGCGACGATGAGGAGACCGTCCCGGTCGATTGGAGTCTGGGCGGGGAGCATGGAAGTACCAAGGCTGGCGGTGGCGAGGATGCAAAGGGTTTTGAAGAAGCGGAGGATCATGGTAAAATGGGATTCAAAGAACGGGTGTTTTACGAATAAAGAAATCAGACAAGGCAACCCCTCAATCATGAGGTGAAGACCCAGCAAAAAAATGTCGGTTGCAAAAGCCCTTAACCAACAACGGCAAGGTTCGTCAGCGATGGCGGTAGAGTCTGTGCCCAGGGTGACGGCGACAGGGCGAAACAAGGAGGTAAGCCCTTCTTCAGAAGAGTGTTTGGATCAATCATGCGTTGAATAGTCTATGTGGTCATAACGGATATTCGGACTCCGGGCTTCATTTCTTCTCTTCGCCTTCACCCCTTGCGGGACTGGCTTAAGCGTGTGACCGCCTTGAAGAGTCGTAACCCGATACCGCAGCGCGACTGTTTCCGGTTCTCACGGAATTCCCCGTTGCTTGGCGAAAGTGATAGAGAAATCATGCCTCCAAGTCAACTGTGTTGGATGGTATTTTCTTCTTTACGGGAAAAACAAAGCCGTCTCAAATGATGAAAACCATTTGAGACGGTTGGTGATGATTCGGAGCAAAGATGTTTTTACCTTCCCGTTCGCTGGAGGACGATGGCGGTGCGCGGAAGGAGGTAGAGAGAGAGCTTACCGTTGGCGGTGAAGTGGTGGATGGCGTTATCCTGACGCCCGAATCCGCCAAAGCGGAGGTCATCGGTGTCAAGGATGATGCGCCATTCTCCTTCTTCATCAACGGGCAGGAGATAGTCGGGCAGGGCCTTGTCGCCGGACCAGTTGAAGATGAAGATCAGTTTGCCCCGGCGGAAGGCGAGTACCTGGTTGGTTTCGTCGATGTTGAGAGGGTAGGCGTTGGAAACGGTCAGCAGGCGACTCTGTTTCGCCATATGCACCATGGCTTTATCGAATTCCCGGAGGAAGTCGAATTTCAGAGAGGGATTGTCGACAAGCGACCATTGGCGGCGGCAGTATTGGTAGGACCAGTTGTTACCTTCCCGAGGGAAGTCGATCCATTCCGGGTGGCCGAATTCATTGCCCATGAAGGTGAGCCAGCCTTCACCGCCGGCGGCGAGGGAAACGAGGCGGATCATTTTGTGCAGGGCGATGCCGCGGTCGACGACGATGCTTTTCTGATCTTTGCTCATGGACCAGTACATGTCGGTATCCATGAGGCGGAAGGCAAGGGTCTTGTCGCCGACAAGGGCTTGGTCATGGCTTTCGCAGTAGGCGATATGAGGCTCGCCATGGCGGCGGTTGGAGAGGGTGTACCACATATCGCCCATGCGCCACTCTTCATCCTTCTTTTCTTTGATGAGTTTGATCCAGTAGTCGGGGATGCCCATGGCGAGGCGGTGGGTGAAGCCGATGCCTCCTTCATCGATGGGGCGGCAGAGTCCGGGCATGCCGGACATGTCTTCCGCGATGACGATTGCTCCCGGCTTGACGGACTGGATGAGGGTGTTGGCGAGTTGAAGGTAGGCTACGGCATCGTGGTCGACGGAGGGGCCGAAGTAGGCTCCTAGGTTGTCGAATGGTTCATGTCCTCGGTGGAAGTAGAGCATGGAGGTGATTCCGTCGAAACGGAATCCGTCGAAGTGAAATTCATCCAGCCACCACCGTGCATTGGAGAGGAGGAACTGAATGACTTCGTTGCGTCCGTAATCGAAACAGCACGAGTCCCAGTCAGGGTGGTGTCCGCGTTGACCGGAGAGGAAATATTGTCCGCCGGAACCGTCGAAGTTGCTGAGCCCTTCGGCCTCATTCTTGACGGCGTGGGAGTGAACAATGTCGAGGAGGACGGCAATGCCAAGGCCGTGTGCCTTGTCGATGAGGTACTTGAGATCGTCCGGTGTACCGAATCTGGAAGAAGGTGCGAAAAAGGAGGAGACATGGTAGCCGAAGGAACCGTAATACGGGTGTTCCTGGATAGCCATCAGCTGGATGGTGTTATACCCGCCGGCGGAGATGCGCGGAAGGACATGGTCGGCAAATTCACGGTAGCTGTGGATGCGTTCTTCTTCCCCCGACATGCCGACATGGGCCTCATAGATCATGGGTGTGTCGATGCGCGAGGGGTCGAACTGGGGAGTTTGCCAGTCGTATGGTGTTGACGGATCCCATATCTGGCCGGAAAAGTCATAGGTATCCGGGTTTTGAACGGCTCTATGGATCCACGCGGGGATACGGTCCTTGTGCTCTCCGTCGGCTCCGATGACATGGACTTTGACTCTCTGTTCGTGGATCAGGGAATCGGAGGGCAGGCGGATTTCCCAGACACCGCGGTTGTTGCGTGTCATCGGGTGGGAAGTGCGGTTCCAGCCGTTGAAGTCACCGATGAGATAAAGTTCCCTCGCACCGGGAGCCCATTCGCGATAAATCCATTCTCCGGTCTCAGGATCGCGGTTGAATCCGTAATACCTGTATGCGTTGGCGCATTCCTCCAGAGTGCCGAAATGTTCCCTGATCCCTTTGAGGCGGAAGTCGAACATGCGTTGTCTGTCCTTGATTTGGCGGGTGAAGGGTGCCAGCCAGCCATCGGCCATGACGAGTCCGGGAATTGGAGGTCTTCTCATTGTTTCAGTGTAGGGAGTGGAGATGGGTTTGTCGATGAACTTATCCCGTCCGATGGGGAATTTGATGGAGTTTTTGCCTGTTGCTTCATGCGCCGGTATGTTGCCAGAACGAGGCGGATGGGGAGGGCGAAGGTTTCCGCCCGGTTGGCACGGGCGATGTTGAGACCGATGATATTGCCGTCGAGGTCCATCAGAGGGCCTCCTGCCATGGAGGGTTGCAGAGGGGTGTCGTGCTGGATGACCATCGGAAAATTATCACGGCGAGAACTGACCCGTCCGTTGATGTCTTCGTTGGGATCAGGGGCGTCTTCGTCTTTCACGAAAGCAGATCTGGCCGCCAGGTGCATGGTAGCATCGATGCGGGCGCCTTTGCGGGAAACGGAGATGGGGAGGGCGTCTCCCGGCTTTTTGTCCTGCATGGCGGGGCCGAGATCTTCCAGAGAGGAGACGGGATGGCCAGCCAGGCTGATGACGGTATCCCCAGGCTTTAGTCCGGCTTGGTCGGCGGGGGTTCCGGAGACGACTTCGGCAATGCTGCAAGGCGGTTCGAAAGCAATTCCCATGTAAGGGATCAGATCAGATTTCCGGGGAATGGAACGCGTGGTGGCGCCGACCGTGCCGAGGCGGATACGGCGGTCTTTTCTGGTTGTGGAGCCGTTGCTGACGACGATCGTGCCGATGGGGGGAGGTTCTTCCCGGAAACGGGGCTGCGGCATTTGCATGCCGGGAATATGGAACAGGGCCAGGTCGGTGGAGGGATCCCGGGCGATGCAGATAGCTTCGGCGTAACTTTGATTACCTGCCCGGACCAGATAGGTTTTACCTTCCGGGACTTCGGAGGATTTGGTCGTGACGTCCCCGTCACTGCTGACGGGGATACCGTAGGCGATGGAGTCGTGGCCGTCGTAGAAGACCACACTGGCGTTTTGTATGTCCTGCCGCACGGGGGCGGCGGAAGCGAGAACTTCGCGACCATTGAGGCGTTTGTCGAATTCAAGCCCGGTCGAGTCCTGGACAGCCGATGGTTCGGAGGGGGACTGTTCCAGCAAAGCGGTAAAGACAGCGATGGGGATGTGGACGTTGTCTTCCAGTCCGGTGCCTACTTTACTGTGAATGCCGACGAGTTCTCCTTTCATATTGAAGAGGGGGCCTCCGGAGTCTCCTCCGATGACCTTGCAATCCGTCTGCAGCATGCCGTCCTTGACGGACACGACACGCCCCAGACGGACGACCGGGCCACGGGCGGCATCATAACCGCCGGGGTGTCCCAGGGCAAAGACCCATTCGCCGACGACAGGTGGAGCCGACGCGATGGGAACAGCCGGGCGTGAAGTAGTGAACGGGGGGGGGAGGAATGCGATCCCGGCGTCTGTCTCCGTATCCTGAATGATGGTTCTGCCTTCGATTCGTTCTGATCCTGGCAGGGTGATCTGGAGTTTGGTGCCCGGTTGACGTGTGACGTGGGCTGCGGAGTAGATGCAACCGTCGCGGTTGACGAAAACGCCGCTGCCGTGATTGCCGGCAGCGTAGATTTCCACAATGGAAGGGAGGATTTTCGGGAGAGCGTCCCGGAGGGCTTTCTGGATGGTTTTCAATTCCTCTATGTCGGCGGGCGTTCCTGCGGGAAGAACACTCCGGGGCTTCGGTGCCTGGTCGGCTGCCGGGGCGCCCGTGGACAAGATGAGGCAGCAGGCGCAGAGGAATAGCCGGAAGGGAAAGCGCATGCCGGGAAAGGGAAATATGTTACTGGATGTCTGCCGGAGTCGCATCTTCTGCTGGGGGGGCAGATGGTTCGTCCGGAAGCGTTGTTACGGCCTCCGTATTTTCCTGGATGCCTATTGCGGCAATCAGGTCGTCATAGAAATGAATTCCTGCAAAAATTCCAGCCAAGGTTACGACGACGATGATGATATCTCTCATGGTTGATGCCAGTGTATGAATTTACCGGGAACATGCCAGTGATTTCTATGCATGATCCCCGTCTTTTGCGGAAGGCTTCCAGGAAAGGGTTAGCTCCGAGAAGTTTTCCGGCAGGGTGATTGCTGCGACTCCATTCTGACGATGGGCAACAGGGACCGGTATGCCGTCGATTTCGCAACCGAGTTCTCCTGCGATGTCTGGCAGAGCATGGACGAGGAGGGTTTGGCTGGCGTGGAAACCGCTCCCTTCCCCTTCCCGGTGGCGGATGAGTTTGAATCCGTCAGCCTCGGAACGGTAGGAAAATGTGCTAAAGGTGAAGTTGCCTTCCAGGTGTTCGAATCCGTCTCCCGAGTCTTCGTACAGGTGGCTTTCGCATTCCGTATGGGGAGCCCACCAAAGATCCAGGAGAGAATCCGGACGTTCGAACTCGCCGACGAATTGCTGAACGGGCCAGTGCGGGATTACGGCGCCTCCGCGGACGAAAACTGGAATGGTGGACAGGTCGCAGGATAGCCATGAATCGGACTTGACTCCGTCCAGGCTGGCATCGTCCCGGTAGGAATACCAGTGGCCGGGCGGAACATAGAGTGAACAGCCGCCTGTTTGAGGATTGAGGACGGGGACGACATACATGTGTTCCCCTACGAAGAATTCGACCCCGCGCCAATAGGTGTCCGGATCGTGGTAACATTGCAAGGGAAGGGAACGGATGATGGGCAGGCCCTTCTTGGCGAACAGGTAGAACTGGGTATAGAAATAGGGCAGGAGGCGGTAGCGGCCTTCGATGGCTGTCCGGACATAATTTTCGATTTCTTCACCGAAACACCATGGTTCCTGACCTCCGTATTCTCCTGAAGAGTGGTTGCGGAAGAAGACGTGGAAGGCAGCCAGCTGGATCCATCGGCAAAACAGTTCTCCTGACGGATGTTCCAGGAAGCCTCCTGTATCGGATCCGGCAAAGGAGACTCCGGAAGCTGCCAGACGCTGACATTGGAAATTAGCCATTTTCAGATGTTCCCACGTGGAGCAGTTGTCGCCTGTCCATGTTGCGGCGAATCGCTGCATTCCTGCATACCCGGAACGGGTAAGGACGAAGGGCCTCCTGTTACCTCCAAAGCGCAACATGCCTTCGCGGGTAGCCATGGCCATGCAATGGCCGTACACGTTGTGGGCCTTGGTGTGCGAGCACGGCCTGCCGTCATAGAAATGCCGGGTGTCTTCGGGGAATGTTTTGTCCGGGAAAATGACCGGTTCGTTCATGTCCGTCCATATTCCCCTGATACCGAGTCGCGATACATCGTGTTCGAACAGGTCGGCCCACCAGTCCCTGACGTAGGGGTCCGTATAGTCGGGGAAGTTGCACAGCCCCGGCCACGCAACGCCTTCCAGCAGGGAACCGTCGTGTCTCCGGCAGAAACAGTTGAACTGGTAGCCGGAGCGCCAGATAGATGCATGATGGTCGATTTTGATGCCGGGGTTGACGATAGTGACGGTTTTAATCCCTTCCTCTTCCTGATGATTGATGAGCTGGCCGGGATTGGGAAACATGGACGGATCCCAGGAAAAACTCTCGTATTTGTCCATGTGGTGGATGTCCAGGTGGATGGAATCGCACGGGATGCTGTCTGTACGGAGTTTGCCTGCCAATTCGATGACGGTGTCTTCAGGATAGTAACTCCATTTGGACTGGTGATAGCCTAATGCCCATAAAGGAGGCATGGCGGGAAGTCCTGTCAAGCGGGTATAGGCGGCGATGATGCCGATGGGGGACTTTGCATGGATAAAGTAGTAGTCCATCATTCCGCGATCGGCGCCGAAGAGAAGGATGTTTTCTTCCGTTGCTCCGAAGTCGAAGTAGGTCCGTGCCGTATTGTCGTAGAAAATTCCGTAGCAGGATCCTTCACTGAGTCCCAGGAAAAATGGGATGTTTTTATAAAGAGGGTCGGAGTGTTCATGGAAGGCGTAGTGGTCGGCTCCCCACATTTCCAGGCGTCTGCCACGAAGATTAAGATCGCAGGGTTTGTCTCCTAGTCCGAAGAAATACTCTTTGGGGCGGATGGTTTTTCTGACCCAGTTTTTCTTCCCTCCCGTCCAGGCGTTGATTTCGTAGCCGAATCCATGCTCGTCTTTCTGGAGGAGTTTGCCGTCATGCTGGGAATAGAAAGCGAGCTTCAGCGTTTCCTTGTCGATGGTGATTCTGAGATCTCCAGTGGATATCCTGTGGTATGTCTTGTTGGACTGTTCTTCCAAGGAGAGGGGCTGGGAGACGTATCCGGGATCGACGGCATAACTGGGCCAGGCTTCGAGCAGGTTGCCGACAACATAGCGGATGCGGATGATTCCGCTTTCCAGAATGTTGAGTCTGAGTGAATATTCACCGCCGGCCGACTCAAAGTCACGGATCTCCCCACCGTTGGCCGGACTGTCCAAGAGAGAGGCGGCGGTAGTGGTTGTCCGTTTCTTTCTGGGGATTTGTGAGAAAGAAAACATAATAGGTACGCCCTCTCATTCTAGTGGTTTAAATTTGCGAAGACAAGAAGGTTTTAGTGAATATTAAGTTATTGCGGCATATTGAAGTTTTTTTGAATAACGGCTAGACTGAGAGTTGTCTTTGCTTTATCCTAGATACAATCTCGAAGAGGGTGGGCGTTGCATGAGCCTTCCCTAGATAAACCAAGAAAGAAAAGGAAAAACAGATCCCATGAGTAAAATTAGAGTATTAGAGCTCGGCTGGGAATTTCCCCCGATGGTCAACGGGGGATTGGGTGTGGCCTGTTTGGGCTTGTCCAAGGCATTGGCGTCCAAAGTTGAGTTGAGCGTGATTGTTCCGAAGGCGGATCTCATGACTCATTATCAGGGATTCCAACTGACGGGTATCAATAACATCAGCCTGGAGGATGTGGAAAACGTGGAACGCCGGTATGCTTATGAAAGTTTTGCTCTTGTGGAGCGCGCTCCGATCGCGCTTGATCCGTACACGACGGTGGAAGGCTCCAAGGATCGCATTGTTTTTACTCAAGAGGGGAAAATCAATTTTTCCAGGACCAGCCGCGAGGATTTGGGACTGTTTCAGTCATCCGAGGATTTGTATGCGGGCGATTTGGCTCGGAAGGTGATTGAGTTTTCCAAGATTGCCGCCAAATTGGCCTTGAAACATGATTTTGACGTTGTCCACGCACACGACTGGCTGACCTATCTTGCCGGTGTAGAAATCAAAAAAGCGACCGGCAAGCCGCTGGTTGTTCACGTGCATGCCTCGCAGTTCGACCGGGCCGGAGCCGATGCCCGGGGCTGGATTTACGATATTGAAAAGTACGGCATGGAGCAGGCGGACGCCGTGATTCCCGTCAGTAAATATACGGGTACGGTCGTCAGCGGGCATTATGCCATTAACCCGCGCAAGATTTTCCCGGTACACAACGGGGCGGATCCCGTATGCGCGTTCCGAGGGAAAAAGAAATTCCCTGAAAAACTGGTTTTGTTCCTGGGGCGTTTGACCGCGCAGAAAGGGCCGGAATTTTTCCTGCAGATTGCGGCCAAGGTTTTGGAACAGACGGATAACGTGCGTTTCGTCATGGCCGGCACTGGAGAGAAACTCCGCCAGCTAATTGAAACGGGAGCTTTCAAGGGAGTTGGGGACCGTTTCCATTTTACGGGTTTCCTCAACAAAAAGCGTGTCAACGACCTGCTTTCCATCACGGATGTTTACTGTATGCCGTCCGTATCCGAGCCGTTCGGCCTGTCTGCTCTGGAGGCGGCCCAGTTCAACATTCCTGCCGTTATTTCCAAGCAATCCGGTGTGGCCGAAGTGATGAAGGGGGCGTTGAAAGCCGATTTCTGGGATGTGAACATGATGGCTCAGCATATCGTATCCCTGATTACGGATGACGAGCTTTATGACAAGGTCGTCCGCCAAGGGGCAGCCGATATTCAGGCTTCCACCTGGGATGCTGCGGCCGACAAGGTGATCAAGGTTTATAACAAGGTGTTACACCGGGATTGAGAGCTTTTCCTTCTTCCATAGAACTTAACTCATTATTGATACTACTTCCATGAGCAACATCTGCCTGACATTCACCGCCCACCAGCCCAACAGGCTTATTCCTTATGACTTCTTCAAGATTGGCGAACACGCTTTCTATGAAGACGATGCGTTGAACGGTCGCGTTCTGAGCGCTGTTTCCGAACGCTGCTACTTACCTGCCAACCGTTTGATGAAGCAGCTCATTGAATTTACGGAAGGGAAATTCAGATTCGGGCTGGCTTTGAGCGGCGTGGTTCTGGAACAGGCCACCTACCATCGCCCCGATCTGGTCGAATCCTTGCGTGAATTGGCCGATACGGGATGCGTGGAGTTCATGATCATGCCGTATTACAATTCCCTGGCTTCCGTTTATTCTCCCCAGGAATTTGCCGACCAGGTACAGGAACACCGGGATCTGTTGAAAAAACTCTTCGGGACGGAATCTTCCGTTCTGGTCAATACGGGCATGCTCTATTCCAATGCCATTGCCTCACAGGCGGAAACCTTGGGATTCAAGGGCATACTGGCGGATGGCAATCCGACGGTTCTTCAGAATTTCTGGGATAACGAGGTTTTCCTGGCTCCCCAGGTGTTTCGGACGACGACCATTTTCCGGAACAGGACGCTTTCCAATGATCTGGCTAACCGCAGAACGGATTCCTCCTGGTCGGAATATCCTCTTTCCCCGTTGACGTTTACCGACTGGCTCTCGAACCAGCCCGGTTCTGTGACCACGCTTTCCATGGACTACGAAACTCTTGGAGAACGGCAAAATGCCGCTACAGGAGTGTTTGAATTCTGGAGGACGATGATCCTTAACTGTGTGGAACGCGGCAATACGTTTATGACACCCACGGAAGTAGCGGAAAAAATCAAACCTGCCGGAGTTTGCAATTGCACGAGGGAGATGACTTGTTCGACATTCGGTTCCATGTCGCACTGGAACGGCAACGTCATGCAGGATGAAGCGATTAAGAAAATTTATCGGCTTGAAGGCGCAGTCAAAGCGGCCAATGACGCCGATCTGACCCATGTCTGGAGAAAGCTTCAGAGTGCCGACCACTTCCATTATATGGAAAAAGGCAATTCCTTTACGCCGTACGCATCACCCTTCGATGCCTATATTTATTATATGAACGCTCTTTCCGACCTTCAGATCCGCGTCAAGAGGACGGCGGCCCTGCTTGCGGCGAAAAAGAACGAACGGCTGGTCTGATTTCCACGCATCCGGTTTATCCGATTCATCATGCAACGAAGGGAGGGGGCCTGACGATCTCCTCCTTTTTTCGTTGGAGGCATCGGAAAGAACTAATCTTGTTTTTTTGTCGGTATTCCGGGGTACAGAACGTGATTCGATGCCACCCTGAGGCAGAAGTCGGAGCGGCTGTCTTGTTCCATGCTTGGCAAAGGGGTGGGAGTTCGGATAATTTCTGCCCATGATTGAATTCACTCTTTTTGGCTTTCCCATTCGCATCCGGCCCATATTTTGGCTGGGGATGGCTTTTTTGGGTGGAGCGTTGCGGATTACCAATTCATCGGATCTGATGATGGTCGCCTTGTTCATGATTGCCGGAACCCTGACGATCCTCATCCATGAACTGGGTCATGCTTTGGCAGGACGTTGGTTGGGGAATGCGTCTGCGGCGATCGAAATGGTTTTCCTCGGAGCCTATACGCAATATTTTCATCCTCGGTTTGGGAAGCATGGCCGGGCCTTGTCCATACTGGCCGGTCCTTTGGCGTCGCTGATTCCCGGTATTCTTGCTGCTCTGATCTTGTTTTTTTATACCGGAGGCAATATGTTGGCCTGGTGGGTTTCCACAGTAGCCTTGTCGCTTTCCCCGTGGCATGGGTTCCAATTGGCTGAACCCCTGGGTTTTGACGACCAGGTTGGCATTCAACTGTACTTTCTGGGATGTCTCCTTTTTACATCCTTTTGGTGGACCGTGTTGAATGTGTTGCCGATCTATCCTCTCGACGGCGGCCAGTTCCTGGGAGAATACATGAAGTCTCCCAGGCGTCTTCACCAGGTTGGCTTGGCTCTTTCCGTCATTTTGGGGGCTTTCTCCTTCCTTTACATGGGAGCCATGCTCTTGGGCTTTTTCATGATTATGTTCGCCTTTGAAAATTATCAGGGCATGAAACGGGCCCCGTTTTAACTCTTTTTCCATCACACACACCTATGTCCCAACAAACTGCCATCACTCCTACCCGGGCCCAGGATTTCCCGGAATGGTATCAGCAAGTCATTAAGGCCGCCGACATGGCGGAAAATTCCGAAGTCCGCGGCTGCATGGTCATCAAACCGTGGGGCTATGCCATCTGGGAATTGATCCAGAAGGATCTTGACCGCCGGTTTAAAGAAACCGGGCACAGCAATGCCTATTTCCCGCTGTTGATCCCTATCTCCTATTTGGAGAAGGAGGCCGAACACGCAGAGGGTTTCGCCACGGAATGCGCCGTAGTGACTCATCACCGCCTTCAGGCCCGGAAGGATCCCGCGACGGGTAAAACCCGCATGATTCCGGAAGGAGAACTGACTGAAAAATTTGTCATTCGCCCGACTTCGGAAACTGTCATTGGCGCTGCTTTCGCCCGCTGGACATCCAGCTACCGTGATTTGCCTCTCAAGATCAACCAGTGGTGCAACGTCATGCGCTGGGAGATGCGCCCCCGCATTTTCCTCCGGACGGCGGAATTCCTTTGGCAAGAAGGGCATACGGCTCACGAAACGCGCGATGAGGCCATCGGCGAAGCCAGGACGATGCACAAAGTGTATGAGGATTTCCAGCGCGACGTGCTGGCTATCCCGACGATTCCCGGTGAAAAAACGGAGGCGGAACGCTTCCCGGGGGCAGAAATGACTTTGACGGTGGAAGCGATGGTGCAGGATCGCAAGGCCATTCAGGCGGGCACGTCTCACTTCCTGGGACAGAATTTCTCCAAGGCTCAGAACATCAGCTTCACCGGACGCGACAACACGGTTCAGTTTGCCTGGACGAGCTCCTGGGGCGTTTCTACCCGCATGATCGGCGCCCTGATCATGACGCACTCCGACGACGATGGCCTCGTTTGCCCTCCTCGCGTTGCACCTCAGCAGGTGGTGATTATCCCGGTCACGCCCAAGGCCGACACCGCCGATGCCGTGATTGCCCATTGCGAAGAATTGGCGGCCGGGCTGCGCTCCCAAAGGTTCCATGGCGAGCCTCTGCGCGTTGTTGTTGACAAGCGCGACTTGAGCGGTGGTACGAAGAAGTGGGAATGGGTGAAGAAAGGGGTTCCGGTCCGCCTTGAAATCGGCCCTCGCGATTTGGAAAAAGGTTCGGTTTGCTTGCAACGCCGTGACCAATCCACGTCGGAAAAGGTTTTCAAACCGGAAGCTGAAGTCGTTGACGGCATGGTGGCCCTGTTGGATGACATCCAGCAGAACCTGCTCCGTAAAGCCACCGAATTCCGCGATTCTCATATCCGCCGGGCTTCAAGCATGGCGGAGCTGGAAGCCAACTTCTCCGGAGAACAGGATGCCGACTGGCTTCTTGTGCCGTGGGACGGTTCCCCCGAACAGGAAGAAGAACTGGCCAAGCGCCTCCGTATCTCGATCCGCTGCATTCCCGTCGGTTCCATGGGGACAGGAGAGGAAGCCCCGTGCATCCTGACCGGCAAGCCGACGACGCGCCGCGTGATCTGGGCTCGTAGTTATTGATCCTCGCTTTCCCTGTTTTTATTTTCTAAAACCCCCATCTGTTCTCTGGTAACGGATGGGGGTTTTTGCTAGGGAATGTAGAGCGAGGTTTTCATGGGAAACTTTTACGGAACCGTTGCCGTAGGAATACATGATCAGGAAATTATGCATGAAGAACTGATTCGGTGAGTATAATGAGAAATATATTAATCCTTGTGATTGCTTTATTATCAGGAATTGGCGCCTATGTTTCGCGTGCCGAGGTGTGTCCGGAATCCCCGGCGTGCATTCCTCAATTGCGGGTCAAGAATCCCGCTATTGATAAACTTTTGGATCTATTAAAAGAGAAAAAGTATAAATCGTATTACAAGGAGCTGCGTGAATTTGGTGCTAAAAATCCTCGAGATATAACTTCTGATAAGGATATTGATGAGGAATTTCGTAATTTTGTATGGTATTGCTATTTTCTGACTAGCCTTCCTGTGTTTGATTCGAAATTATATATGGAGACAGAATCGGAAACTTATCACTATCATGAATTTAATGAAATTTTTGATTTGTGGCTTAAATTGCAATCTACACCTTCGCTTGCAATCGCTAATAGAAAGCTTCATGATTCTAATAAAATTAAGGAATCATTGAAGAAGCAAATATTGACGCGGACTATTCTTTCCTACTATGCTTGCATCCTCAATCAGTTCAAGAATGCGCATGAAACGAATCCTTGGGGTGAGAGGTCAAGTGAAGATCGGCTGCGCCTTGGAATTGAGGTCGTATTTCGACAGATGCCGGAAGAAATGCAGAAGACAGGTTTTACAAATTCATTTATCAATGCAAGGAATAGTTTTGTGGAGACTGTGACTCCATGGATGGAACCGCAATTTATGAGAACGCTCGTGCATGTTTTTCCTGGCAGGTATAACGATGTGAAGGAATACCTATTGAAGGCGGGGTACACGGAAGACGAAATTCCCGGATTGATTGACCGGACGGTAGGAAGGGATGCGTCAACGGACTTCCTGTATCGCGGGAAGCACCGTCAGGAGAACGATAAGTTGCTCAAGAAAAAGGCCGCCCAAGCTGCGAAGGCTTCGGCGGCTCAATAAATATTCCGATAGATCGCCGGGTGTTTATCTTTTGATTGCCTTGATGGTGAGGGTAGGGGGATTTTGGCGGTTGAGGTAGGCTTCACCGAAGTTACGGACGAGTTCGTAGTAAGGGCGGGCCATCGTGAAGTTTTCGGCCTTCATCAGTTGGTAGAATGCTCCGTCGGCCTGATCGCGTCCGAGTGGTGCTCCGTTCATGATGGCATGCAGCATGGCGTCGTGGAAGAGGGTGGGGGTGAGCAATTTGGCTGTGGTGGGGCCTTCGGTTGCTCCGTCCCAGACGTAGCCCGGTTCGATGGTGAAGGTTTTGCCGCGAGCCGTCATGCAGAGTTTCTTGTTCCGGGTGTCGAAGGCTTCCCAGTACCCCAGTTCGTGCTGGAATGTCCAACTGACGCGGGTGCCGGTCATGTACATGGTTTTCTGATCAATGGTGACGCAGCGGTACCAGGGCTGGTCGTCGTGTTTCAGGGAAACTTTGGCGATGGTGCCGACGCCTTTGCCGGAGCAGAGGCAATCCGAGCATGAGGTGAATGCCCATGGCAGCAGGAGAGCCATGCCACAGGGGATGACCAAACGGAAGTTGATGGGGCTTGTACTCATGATTTTCTAATCCTTCCAGTAATTTGGAACAAGTTCCGCTGATTTGCAAGACTTGGAGGCCGAGCATGACGAAAGGACGAGAAAAAACCGTGAATCCTGCCGGAGAAGTGATAGGATGCCCCACGCCCATGGGAAAGATCTCGGAGGAAAGCATCAAGCGCGTTCTTGGGGCCACGGATATCGTGGACCTGATCAATTCCTATATCCCGTTGAAGAAGGCGGGAGCCAGTTGGAAAGGTGTCTGCCCGTTTCATAACGATACGCATCCTTCGATGACCGTCAGTCCCGTGCGCCAGAGCTTCATGTGCTTTGCCTGCCAGACGGGGGGGGATGCCTTGAGCTTCGTGATGAAGTATGAGAATCTGCCCTTTGCCGATGCTGTGCGGAAGCTGGCGGAACGAGCCGGGATTCCGTTGATTGAGGAGCAGAGCAGTCCGGAAGAAGACCGACGCCGCAAGCAAAGAACGGGGCTGTTGGAGGTGAACCGGATGGCAATGGAGTATTTCCACAACCTTTTGATGAAATCGAAGAAGGCGGATCATGCGAGAGAGTACATGAAATCCAGGGGATTTGGTTCGGACATGGCCGCCCGGTGGAAGGTGGGGTGGGCTCCCGACCAATCGTCCTCGTTTTTGCGCTGGGCTCAGTCGAAGAATATTCCCGCCCGGTATTTGATCGATTCCGGTTTGGCGAGTATCGGGGAAAGAAATGACATGTACTGCCGCTTCCGGGACCGTCTGATGTTTCCCATCTGCAATGACCGGGGCGAGTGTGTGGCTTTTTCCGGGCGCGTTTTGGGGCAGGCTGTAAATACGGGTAAATATGTGAATAGCCCGGAAACGCAATTGTTCCGAAAGCGGGACATTTTGTTTGGGCTGGACCGTGCCAAAAAGTCGTTCGACAAGATGGGGCGCGTCGTACTTTGCGAGGGGCAGCTGGATGTGATCGCCTGCCATGAGGCAGGGCAAACATGCGTCGTGGCTCCCCTGGGTACCGCTTTTACCAACGATCATGTACCGTTGTTATTACGGTACAGGCCGAAGAAGGTGTTGTTATGCTTTGATGCCGATCGCGCCGGGATGTCGGCTGCGGATAAGGCTTTTCGTATTCTCGCTCCGGCGGGGCTGGATGTGGAATTGGTAGATCTTCCGGCAGGCGATGATCCGGATTCTTTCATCAAACGCGAGGGGGCCGAGGCGTTCGCCGCTCTTCTGGACGGGGCGCGCCCCTTCTTCGAAGCCCGGGTGAACCGGGCCAGAAACCAGGGACTGTTGAACGATTCTTCGTCCCGGATGGCATTTTCCCGCGATATGATCAGTCTGATGGGATGTATCAAGGATGCCGTTGCACGGGATCTTGCTGCATCGGACATGGCTACGCGCATGCGCATGGGATTTGAAGAAACGAAGCGCGAGGTACAGAAAGCCGTCCGCTCATTTCGGTACGAGCAGGCATCGAACTCTTCCAGAAACGAGAAGGAGAACGCCCGGGATGAAGAGAGGATAGAACCTATCCGTGTGGACCGTTCCGTCGTCGTGCTGTGCGAGATGGCTTTGAACGATGTGAAGGCTCAGTCCTACCTCGTAGAACGCATTGAGGATATTTGGGAAGCCATGAACTGGGTGCCCGGCGGAGAGGTGTTGAGGAAAATCCTGAACAAGGCTCCATGTCCCGAAGATCCGGCAGCTATCCAGGCGTTCATTCACTCCCTGCCTCCTGAAGAAAGCGCCGCCCTGTTGCAGATGAATATGAACACTCCTCCCATGTCTGACCCGGAACGGGCTGCAGCCGAAGCTTGTTCCGGCCTTATCCGTATTTCCCTGGAACGCCAGAAGGATGCCGTTCTGGCGGAGTTGCAGGATGAAAATTTGCCGGTTGAAAAACGCATGGAGCTGATACAAAAAAGTATTGACTTGAAGAACCTCCTCTTTAGTATTTTCACCCACACGCCCTAGGAGGGCTTGTATAATGGTTGCATAGTGCCCAGAATTTTTTCTTATGTCCAAATCCGGTGATTCATCGTCTTCGTCTTCAGCCAAGGATTCTTCCGCCAAGAAGGTCAAATCTTCTTCCGCGTCCAAGGCTGATGCCAAAAAAACTGCCTCCAAGGCAGCCTCCGGCACCGGGGCTAAAGCCCCTGCTGTCAAAAAGACACCGGTAAAACCCGGTGAACCGAAGGTATCTCCAACGACCAAATCGGCAAACCCGGCTTCCGGGAAGGCTGACAAATCCGCCAAATCCTCCAAATCCGCTCCGGCATCCAAGCCGGCTGCTCCTAAAAAGAAAGCTGCAACCAAGGCTCCCGCCGCTTCTTCAGCCCCGGCTAAACAACCTGCTGCGGAAAAAACTCCTGCCAAAAAAGCTCCAGCCAAAGCGACGGGCAAAGCTCCAGCCAAGCCAGCCGCTAAGCCGGTCGTAAAACCTGCCAAGGCTGCCAAATCCTCTCCGGATGCCGAAACGAAACAGGCCCCGGTCAAGCAGCCGGCGGCTAAGAAATCTGCGTCCAAGTCATCCAAGACTTCCGAGGAAAAGACTGCTGCTCAAAAAGAAGGGGAACGCATTAAAAAGATCAGTGAACTCCTCGAGGAGGATCGTGCCCGCGCTGCCCGCCGCAAGGTGAACAGCCCGATCGATGCTCCGGAAATTCAGGAAAAGATCCGTGATTTGATCAAACTTGCCAAGGAGCAAGGCTACCTGACTTTCGACGACATCAATGACGCTCTTCCCAACGACATCGTCGATCCCCAGGATTACGAGAGCATCATGGAACGCCTGCGTAGCATGGCATTCGATATCATTGATGCCTCCGAAGTAGATACTTATACGGATCGCATCCGCATTCGCGATACCGAGGAAGAGGACGAGGAGGAAAAGCTGGAAGCCAAAATGGACATTCTGGACGATCCCGTCCGCATGTACCTCAAGCAGATGGGGCAGGTTCCCCTGCTGACCCGCGAGCAGGAAGTTGAAATCTCCAAGCGTATCGAAACCGCCGAACAGAATGTTCAGCGCTGTGCCCATAAGTTCGGCTTCATTGCCAGAGCTTATCTGAAAGTGGCTTTCCACCTGAATGAAGGGGAAGAACGCTTCGATCGCGTGATTCTCGACAAGAAGATCGATTCCCGCGACCGCTACATGAAAGCTTTGCCCCATCTGTGCAATCAGATCGTACAGGCACATGCCGACGCCGAAGTCGCTTATAAGAAGCTTCATCAGACGCGTAAGTCCGGCAAGACAACGAAGGCGCGTGAAGCCGAGTTTCAGAAAATTCACTCCTCGCTGGTGAAACTGTATGGTCGCCTGTATTTCAAGCACAAGATCATTGAAGATTTTTGTACAATGATCGACGAAGCCAAGGAAAGCGTGGTTCGTGCCGTCAAGAAGATTGATTCCCCGACAGAAACTCCGGATGAAAAATCCGCTGTTCAGGAAAAGCTTCTGGAATATGAAATGCGGATGTGGATGACGCATGAAGAAATGGGAGTTGCCTACAAGGAACTTCGCAAATGGATTCGTGAAGCCCGCCGGGCCAAGGATGAAATGGTGGAAGCCAACCTCCGCCTTGTTATCTCCATTGCCAAGAAGTACACGAACCGCGGTCTTTCGTTCCTGGACTTGATTCAGGAAGGCAACATGGGGCTCATGAAGGCCGTGGAAAAGTTCGAATACCGCCGTGGCTATAAGTTTTCCACGTATGCGACGTGGTGGATTCGCCAGGCGATTACGCGTTCGATTGCCGACCAGGCCCGTACGATCCGTATTCCCGTCCACATGATTGAAACGATCAACAAGCTGATGCGCGTGCAGAAGCAGTTGGTGCAGGAATTCGGCCGTGAACCCTCCCCCGAGGAAATTGCGGAAGAAATCAACCTGCCGGTCGAACGGGTTCGTTCCGTCCTCAAAATGGCTCAGCAGCCTATTTCTCTGCAGGCTCCGGTCGGTGATTCCGACGATACCTCCTTCGGCGACTTCATCGAAGACAAGGCGGCTGAAAACCCGATGGAAGAGGCATCGTTCTCTTTCCTGAAAGAGAAGATCAAGGACGTGCTGGATACCTTGACCGAACGCGAACGCGAAGTGATCGAACAACGTTTTGGCCTCCGCGATGGCAGTCCCCGTACGCTGGAAGAAGTCGGACGCCAGTTCAATGTGACGCGCGAACGTATCCGCCAGATTGAGGCCAAGGCTCTCCGTAAGCTCCGTCACCCCATTCGTCTGAACAAGATTAGAGGATTCCTAGAAATGACGGAGTCCTGATCCGGAATCTCATCTTTTTCCATACCGGGAATGGGCGATTGCCGCTCATTCCCGTTTTTATAACTGTCGACAGTATATGATCTCCCATAATTTGAAATGCCTTGCCTGCCTGTCCTTTGCTTTTCTGACGCTGGGGATGGCGGGATGTACTACATCTTCTTCTCCCGTTCAGCCTTCTTTGGAGCAGCCGAATTCGCCGGTTATGCCCCATGGCTTTACCTATGTCGATGAAGTGGCTCCCCGCGTTCTTGCCGATCTGAAATACGCTGGAAACGATAATTTCATTGGGAGGCCGATGGCTGGCTACCGGGGAAAAAGACCCATTCTACGGACGCAGGCGGCGGAAGCGTTGAAGCAGGTTTCCGACGATTTATGGTCTCAAGGATACCAGTTGCTGATTTACGATGCCTACCGCCCCCATATTGCGATGATCGACATCAATAACTGGGGCAGGGATCTGTCCGACCAGAAGATGAAACGGAAATTCTATCCCGGTATTGAGAAGAAACAGATTTTTGAGGACAAGTACATCCGCGATTGTTCGGAGCATTCCCGTGGCGTTGCCGTGGATATTACACTGGTGAAGCGCGGATCCCGCAAGCCTGTCGATATGGGAGGGCACCATGACTTTCTGGATCCGACCTCGGCAACGGATACCAAGCTTGTGACTCCTGCCCGGCAAAAGAACCGCCAGCTTCTCAAGCAAGCCATGGCAAGGAGAGGATTCGTCAATTACGAACCGGAATGGTGGCATTACCGCCTTTCTCCCGAACCGGATATGACTGCCTACTACTACTTCCCCGTTTGGGATGGGATGCGGAAAGAGACGGTTTCTCCGGAAACTCCGGCAAAATCTTAGGGAACCAAGTCTCTTTCTCGAATCCGATTCCCGGAAGGAGGACGCCGATTTTGCTGGGCAAGCCTTTTTCATCGCTGTATCTTCCCGCCAGAACCATGATTGAAGATTGCTTCAGAAAGAGATTCCTGCGTTTGCTATGCCTGTTGATTATGGTGTTTTCCGGCATGGTCGCAGTAGCTCCGCAGGATGCAGCCGCTGCCGGTTCGCATTCGGTGACGCCCGCGTACCATGCTGAGGACGAAGGGGTGAAACCCCAGTTCAGCCATTTCCCCGTACCTTTGAGCGTTTATGAACAGGAGGAAAAGGCGGCAGGTATTTCGGGGGTGTGGGACCAGCTTGTGTTCCGCGTCCAGAAGGATCCCTTCAATCTGGCTGTGACCCTGGTTTTCCTTGGGGCGATTATCCATACGTTCATGGCTGCCAAATTTGAACGGATTTCCCATCGTCTGGCCCAGAGGCACAAGGCCAAACTTCAGAAGTCCGGGTACCGGGTGATGCATCCGGAGGAGCGCCCCCCCGTGTCGTTCCTGTCCGTCGTGTTCCACTTTTTAGGTGAAGTGGAGGCGGTATTCGGTTTGTGGATCATCCCGTTTCTGATCGTCTGTAACAATTACTACAGTTTTGAAGATTTCAAGCTGTATTTGAATTACGATTGCTCGTTTACGGAGCCGTTGTTCGTGATGGTCGTTATGATCATTGCTTCCTCCCGTCCGGTGTTTCGTTTGGCGGAATCCGTTCTTCACATGGGGGCGAGGCTTGGCGGGGCGACTCCGGCTGCCTGGTGGCTGTCTGTCATGTGCCTGGCTCCTCTACTCGGGTCCCTGATTACGGAACCTGCCGCGATGACGATTGGAGCTCTTTTGCTGGCCAAACGCTTTTACGACCTTAAGCCGAGCCGTCCTCTGATGTATGCGACGCTGGCGCTTTTATTCGTGAATATTTCCATTGGCGGGACACTGTCTTCCTTCGCTGCTCCTCCCGTAGTGATGGTGGCCGAAAAATGGGGCTGGGGGATGTCCCACATGGTGATTCATTTCGGATGGAAGGCCGTGGCGGCCATTATCATTTCCAATATCGTGTATTATATGGCGTTCCGGAAGGAATTCCGGCGTTTGACCGCAGAGAGCGAAGCCGCTTCCGAGTTTGGAGATGCCATTCCCCTGGCCTGGGAGGATCGCAAGGACAGTATCCCGGTCTGGGTGACGGTGGCACATGTGCTTTTCCTGGCATGGACGGTGTATTTTTCGCATGTTCCAGTGTTGTTCATCGGCGGTTTCCTGTTCTATATGGGCTTTACGCTGGCAACTCCCCAGTTCCAGAACAATATGACGATCAAGGTGCCGATGATGGTGGCCTTCTTCCTGGCCGGCCTTGTGATTCTTGGTGGCGTACAGGCTTGGTGGCTGCAGCCCGTGCTGATGGGGCTGAATGCGGACGACGTCATGCTGGGGGCGACTATGTTGACGGCTTTCAATGACAATGCCGCCGTGACTTTCCTGGCCTCGACGGTGCCGAACCTGAGCGAGGGCGTTAAATATGCCGTGGTGGCCGGTGCTGTGACGGGGGGCGGCTTGACGGTAATTGCAAATGCTCCGAATCCGGCCGGGCAGGCGATCCTCGGCAAGTATTTCAAGGGGATCAATCCTCTTTGGCTGTTTGTGTTTGCCATTTTCCCGACGGCGGTCGTGTATGTGTTCTACACCTGCTTCGGACATTGAATAGAATAAGAAACCATGTTTACTGGACTTGTTGAAACAACCGGCAGAGTCAACCGTATCCTTCCCATAGCGGGTGGGGCCAGGTTGACGCTGGATATCCCTTTTTCCGGGGAGTTGAGCCTTGGAGATTCCGTGGCCGTCAATGGTTGCTGCCTGACGGTGGATGCTCTGGATGGACACTGGGTGAGCTTTGACCTTTTGTCCCAAACTTTGAAGGTAACCAGCCTCGGCTTTTTGAAGGAGGGCGGCACGGTTAATTTGGAACGCGCCATGCGGGCTTCCGACCGCTTGGGCGGGCATTTTGTCATGGGGCATGTGGATGCCTGCGGACGGGTGACGGCTTTGGAACCCGTTGGGCAGGATCACCGCCTTGAGGTGGAGATTCCCATGGAGTACATGCGCTATTGCATCGATAAGGGATCAATCACGATTGACGGAATCTCGTTGACGATTGCCAATATCAATGGAAGGAACCGACTTGAATTCTGGATTACCCCCCATACGTTCGATCGAACTAATTTGCAGGCGATGTCTGTGGGGGATCCTGTGGACGTTGAAGTGGATATGCTGGCTAAGTATGTGGAACGCCTGTTTGGCGCGACTTTGGCGAAGGCAGGTCTTCCCGGACAGGTAACGGAACCGCATTCTCTGCCGGAAGGCATGGAGAAGAAGGAGAATATTCCTCTGTCGTTTCCGGAGATGTCCCGGGAAGATGCATGATGTTGTCTCCGGCTGGAGGAGAGTGACGATTTTGCCACCCTCTTTCCGTTGCTGTGAGAGGGGTGCCGTCTAGACTGGCGGTACATGAGAATTGATTTTCTGACGGATGTTGGTTCGTCTTCGACATGTGGCTCTGCCGTGGTTTTCCGGCAGTTGGTTGATTCGTTTAAACTGAGGGGGCACCGGGTGTCCTCCCGGGACGTGGATACGGGTTGCAAGCTGGTGGAAAGTGAGTTGGCGTTTGTTGCCGACCCGGACGATGATGTGTCAGGCGTGGATTTTAAATCTCGCTGGAGCAAGAAAAGACCGGATATTGTCTATCTGGCGCTTACGCGGACAATTACCTCGTCTCCCGTGCGCTTGGCACGCAGCCTGGAAATCCCGGTAGTGCTGGATCTTAGGGCATGGCTGGACGGAGAAGAGACATTCGACAGGCTGGCTGCGGAAGTAGCCGAGATCAACCATCATGGGTTGCACGTCATTATTCAGGATGAGTCGTTTGCGGCCTTGCTGAGCTCTTTGGAGATTTCCCGTGTATCGCTTCTCGATCAGGGGGTGGACAGGCGGATGTTCCATCCGGGACGCAGGGATGACACCCTGCGGACATCCTGGGGAATTTCTGCGAATACGGTCGTTTTCGGGATGGCTGGCAGGTTCGAGCCTGATGCCCGGTGTTATGCCATGTTGGAACGTTTCCGGCGTTTAAAGCTCCATTGGGGGCCCCGTGTTGCCCTGGTTGTAGCTGGGGAGGGAAGGCTCCTGCCGGCAATCAGGGATGAATTTCCGGATGTCGTGATCCATCCTGTGAAATCCCGGGATGCCAAGTCTCGGGTGTTTGCTTCCATAGACGTGTTGTTATGTACGGATCCGTCCTGTGTTTCTGGACAAACTTTCCGCGAGGCTTTGAGCAGCGGGACTCCTGTTGTTTGTCCCTGTACGGGGGATTGTGCAGATAGTATGAACGAAGGCGATGCCTCGCCTGTGCATTGTTTTGAGCCCGATGACGATTACTCCTGTATGAAGATACTGGACGCTCTGGCCGGTTCTGCGGGAACGGATGATTCCATGCGGCGGAATGCCCGGGAAATGACGTTTCCCATGGATTCCCGACGAATTCATGGAGAAGTGGAACAACTGCTCCGTCTGTGTCTTCTGCAACCGGAAATACGCGGTTCCGGTCGGGCTCCCCGGGATGCCGTGCATACGTGCCGGACGGTGTTTCTTTCCGATATCCATCTCGGAACCAAGGATTGTAAAGCGGATGAATGCCGGAGGTTCCTGAAACATATCCGGGCAGACAAGATCGTATTGGTCGGAGACATCATTGATGCATGGGCCTTGTCTCGCGGGTCCGTTTGGCGCAACAAGCACGGCAGGCTCGTTCGTGCCTTGTTGAGGAAAATGGACCGGGAACAGACTGAGATTGTCTATCTCCGCGGGAACCACGACGAGGTGATGGAGAAGTTCATGCCTATGACGTTGGGCAAGCTTCGTCTGGCTGGCGAATACGTCCATACGACGCGCAGCGGAAGGACTTATTTATGTATTCATGGGGACGGGTTTGACAACGTATGCTCCCATTTCCGGTGGCTGGCTCTCCTCGGTTCCCTGGGATACGATGTTCTTCTGTGGATCAACCGTTTTTATAACAGGTTCCGTGCATGGCGCGGCAAGGAATATTATTCCGTTTCCAAAGCCATCAAACAGAAGGTTAAAAGTGCTGTCAACTTTATCGGAGATTATGAGAAACAGCTCGAAAACATGGCAAGAAGGAGCCGCTGCGACGGCATGATTGCCGGACACATCCACCATGGCGCAGACAAATGGATCGGCAATATCCATTACATGAACTGCGGAGACTGGGTCGAGTCCATGACGGCTATTATTGAGGAATCGGACGGTCGTCTCAATCTCATCCAGTACGACGAGTGGATGAGGCGTCTGACGGTGGAGCATTCTGTCACATATGAGTGTGACGAAATGTCCTAGGTGGGTTAAAATGTCACACTTATTGTGGGTATTCCAACTAGGAATAGGAGATATCAATTGTAGAGTGTTTTGTTTTTCCAATTAAAATATTGTTGATAGTAAGATGGTTATATGTATTTGAAGTCCTGTGTCGAAAAATTGGCACGACATTTGCACTAAAGAAAGTATCGAAACAAGTGAGGATTGCTTCCGGAGGGGGAGCATCCATGATCTACTAACAAATAAAATCAAGAGAGGAATAAAACAATTATGAGCAAGATTCTCGGTATTGACCTTGGGACGACCAACTCCTGTATGGCCGTCATGGAAGGCGGTCAGGCGACCGTCCTTGAAAACAGCGAAGGAGCCCGTACGACTCCTTCCATCGTCGCGTTCACCAAGAGCGGCGAACGCATCGTCGGCCAGGCAGCCAAACGCCAGGCTGTCACTAACCCCAGAAACACGATTTTCTCGGCCAAGCGCTTGATCGGGCGCAAGTTCAGCGAACTGAGCGCGGAAGACAAAAACGTTCCTTACGCTATCGTTGAAGCCCCTAATGGCGATGCCCACATCGAAGTGGAAATTGCCGGAGAGAAGAAGGTATTTTCTCCCCAGGAAATCGGAGCGATGGTGCTCGGTAAACTGAAGTCCGACGCTGAAGCCAAGCTTGGCGAAACGATTACGGAAGCCGTGATCACCGTGCCAGCCTACTTCAACGACGCCCAGCGTAATGCGACGAAAGCCGCCGGTGAAATCGCCGGCCTGAAAGTACGCCGTATCATTAATGAACCGACGGCTGCCGCGTTGGCCTACGGACTCGACAAGAAGAGCAATGAAAAGATTGCCGTCTATGACCTCGGCGGCGGCACTTTCGACGTGTCCGTCCTTGACATCGGCGACGGTGTATTCGAAGTAATGGCTTCCGACGGTGATACCCACCTTGGCGGCGATGACTGGGATAATGCCATCGTCAAGTGGATACTGGACGAGTTCCAGGCTGCCAACGGCATGGATATTTCCAAGCAGGCCGACGCTATCCAGCGTATTAAGGAAGAAGCCGAAAAGGCCAAGATTGCCCTTTCGTCCACCCAGTCCTACGATATCAGCCTGCCGTTCATTACGGCCGATGCCACGGGACCGAAGCACATCCAGCTGACGCTGACCCGCAGCAAGCTCGAACAGCTTACAGAAAATCTGCTGGATCGCACGAAGCGCCCTACCGAAGGAGCTATTCAGGAAGCCGGTATTTCCAAGTCCGACATCAATGAACTCGTGCTCGTCGGTGGCATGACCCGTATGCCGGCCGTTCAGGAAATGGCTCACCGCCTCGCAGGTAAGGAACCTCACAAGGGGGTGAATCCGGACGAAGTCGTCGCGGTCGGCGCCGCCATTCAGGGCGGTGTTCTCCAGGGAGACGTGAATGACGTCCTTCTGCTCGACGTGACTCCTCTGACGCTTTCCATCGAAACGATGGGCGGTATCGCAACGCCGATGATCGACCGCAACACGACCATCCCGGTTCGCAAGAGCCAGGTGTTCTCGACGGCGGCCGACAACCAGCCTGCTGTGGACATCCGTATCTGCCAGGGTGAACGCAAGATGTTCGAAGACAATAAGCTTTTGGGCAACTTCAAGCTTGATGGCATTGCCCCCGCTCCGCGTGGAGTGCCCCAGATCGAAGTGACGTTCGATATCGATGCCAACGGCATTCTCCACGTGTCCGCCAAGGACAAGGGGACGGGCAAGGAACAGCAGATCTCCATCCAGGGATCCAGCGGCCTTTCCAAGGATGAAATCGAACGTGCCAAACGTGATGCCGAAGCCCACGCCGAAGAAGACAAGAAGCGTGCCGAAAACATCGAAGTCATCAACCAGGCCGATTCCCTCGCCTTCTCCGTGGAACGTCAGCTCAAGGACCTTGGAGACAAGGTGCCCGCCGACCTCAAGAGCGATCTGGAAGCCCGCATCAAGACTCTCCGCGAAGCTGTTGAGAAGAAGGATGTGGACGCCGCCAAGAGCGCCAAGGAAGCTCTCGAACGCAAGCTCGAAGATCTTAACCGTGCCGCCCAGGCTGCTCAGGGTGCAGGTGCCGGCCCCATGCCGGGAGCCTCTCCTGCCGATGCTCCGGAAGACTCCGGCGAGCCCCGCAAGGCTAAAGGCCGTGTTGTCGACGCTGAAATCGTTGACGACGACAAATAACCCTCATCGTCTGCACGGGATGTCCGGGAAATGGACATTCCGTGCGGACCTCCGATTCTTGAATAACAAGACGCATTTCTACAAAACGGTAGAACAAACCAACATACATAATAACTAAAACATATGGCTACAATCAAACCACTCGGACAGCGCGTTCTTATCAAACGCATCGAAGCTGAACAGAAAACGGCTGGCGGTCTTTTCCTGCCGGACACTGCCAAGGAAAAGCCCCAGGAAGCAGAAGTGATCGCCGTAGGTACCGGCGGTCGTGATGACCAGGGTAAGCTGATCGAATTCACTGTCAAAGTTGGCGACCGCGTTCTGACCTCCCGTTACGGTGGCACGGACGTCAAGATTGATGGCGTTGATTATGTGATCATCTCCGAAACCGATATTCTCGGCATCATCGGCTAAAACATTTTCCCTGAAATCCAGGACACTTATTTAACAATTACCAAGACACATTATTATGGCTAAACAAATTGAATTTGAAGAACCCGCACGCCAGTCCCTTCTTCGCGGCGTGGAAAAAATCGCCAAGGCTGTCAAGAGCACGCTCGGGCCTGCCGGACGCAATGTCGTGATCGACAAGAAGTTTGGCTCTCCCATGATTACCAAGGACGGTGTTACCGTGGCCAAGGAAATCGAACTGGAAGATCCCTATGAAAACATGGGCGCTCAGCTTGTTCGCGAAGTTTCCTCCAAGACCAACGACATCGCCGGCGACGGAACGACGACTGCGACCGTGCTTGCCGAAAGCATCTACCGCGAAGGTCTCCGCAACGTGACTGCCGGAGCCAACCCGATCTCCCTGCAGCGCGGCATCATGAAAGCTGCCGATGCCATCGTGGAAGAACTCAAGGTGATCAGCAAGCCTGTCGATTCCGCCAAGGAAGTTGCCCAGGTCGCTACCGTTTCCGCTAACTGGGACGCTGAAATCGGCCAGATTATCGCCGAAGCCATGGACAAGGTCGGCAAGGACGGCACGATCACTGTAGAAGAAGCCAAAGGCATCGAAACCACGCTTGACGTGGTGGAAGGCATGCAGTTCGACAAGGGGTACCTGTCTCCCTATTTCGTGACCAATGCGGAAACGATGGAAGCCATTTTGGAAAATCCCTACATTCTCATCCATGAGAAGAAGATCACCAACCTCAAGGATTTCCTTCCTCTTCTGGAAAAGGTTGCCAAGACCGGCCGTCCGTTCCTCGTCATTGCCGAAGACATTGAAGGCGAAGCCCTCGCAACTCTCGTTGTGAACCGCCTCCGCGGCGTCCTCAATATCTGCGCTGTCAAGGCTCCCGGCTTCGGCGACCGCCGCAAGGCCATGCTTGAAGACATCGCCATCCTTACCGGTGGCAAGTGCATCACCGAAGACCTCGGTCTCAAGCTGGAAAATGTCGGACTCGAAGATCTCGGACAGGCCAAGCGCATCGTTGTCTCCAAGGATGACACCGTGATTGTGGAAGGCAGCGGTTCTTCCGAAGCCATCTCCGCTCGTGTGTCCCAGATTCGCCGTCAGATCGAAGATACAACCTCCGATTACGACCGCGAAAAACTTCAGGAACGCCTTGCCAAACTGGCCGGCGGCGTAGCCGTCATCCATGTGGGTGCCGCTACCGAAACCGAAATGAAGGAAAAGAAGGCCCGTGTGGACGATGCTCTGCATGCTACCCGCGCAGCCGTGGAAGAAGGTATTGTTCCCGGCGGCGGCGTTGCCCTCATCCGTGCCCAAAGCGCGATTGAAAAACTGACGCTCGAAGGTGACGAAGCGACCGGTGCCCAGATTGTGTATCGTGCTATCGAAGCACCGCTTCGCCAGCTTGCTTCCAATGCCGGCCGCGAAGGCGCTCTTATCGTTGCCAACGTCAAGAAGATGGACCAGGCGAACATGGGTTACAACGTCGTGACTGACAAGTATGAAGATCTGCTTGCCGCCGGTGTCGTCGACCCGACCAAGGTGACCCGCTCCGCTCTTCAGCATGCTGCCTCCATCTCCGGCCTCCTGCTTACCACGGAATGCCTCATCGCTGACCTTCCCGAGAAGAAGTGCAGCTGCGGTGGCGGCGCTCCCGACATGGGCGGAATGGGTGGCATGGGCGGCATGATGTAATCATCCCCTCCAGTCAAACCAATACCGGAATTTGACTCTCGGAGCCGCTCCCTTGATCGGGGGGCGGCTCTCGTTTTTTGTCTCGGCCGGGCAGGATTCCCTACCGGGATTCGGTATGGAATTCAGGAAAGGAAGGAAAACAGGAAAAGTCTTTTCCTACAAGGGACTCACCATCAGATCTTATGAATTACATCTGCCATGCTGCAAAATCCCGCTTGTCTCCCCTTCGTCAATTCTCTATACTCTTGCCCCGTTAACGGCCCCGTAGTTCAATGGATAGAACGACCCTCTCCTAAAGGGTAGATATGAGTTCGATTCTCGTCGTGGCCGCCATAACATAACTAACTAAAAAATAGTCTATTAAGTGTTGTTGTAAGAGGCTCGTAAAAATGTTTTTGATAGACAAAATCGGACAAATCTAGACAATGAGTTGAGCCAAATTGAGCCAAAATCATGCCCTTACCCTCATTGACTGTTCATAAGGATGGTTCCTATTTCAGGATATTCGTTCCAGCTCGTTACTCTTCTACCGGGAAAAGAATGACTCTGCGCTTTGAGTCGAAGAAAAAAGCTTCAGAGTGGCGAAAGGATTTCCTCAATAAGATCTCAAAAGAGGGGGAATCGTCACAATCTTTGAACGCAGCGCAGATACAGGACGCAATGGCGGCCATGTCGTTACTTGCTCCATATGGAACGTCCCTAAGTGATGCTGCCAGAGCCTGGATACGCACGAACGCAGTTTATAAGACAGAAACACCGCTGGAAGATGTCTGGACTCTATTTGTGGACAGCAAGGCCGGATTGAGCAGATACGTTTTTGAGAAAATCAACAGGCTCGAAAAGATCCTTGCAAAGGTAATGAAGCGGCAGATTGGATCTATATCCTCAGTTGAATTGTCTGACATTATCACAAAGGACACCAGAACAGACTCTATGTTCAATGAGGCGTTGGGAGTCGCATCTGGTTTTTTTTCCTATGCAGCACGTATGATGTTCATAGAGCGCAACCCGGCAGAGGCTCTTTCAAAAAAGAAGACGGTCTCTAGGGATATATGCGTCGTTACTCCCGAACAGGCAGAAAGGATGATGTCTTACAAAAAGACTCAATTGCCTGTTGCCTTGCTGCTGTTTTCAGGTATCCGGCTATCTGAGCTTCGGAGGTTAAGATGGGATGATGTTGATCTTGATGAGCATAGAGTTATTAGGATTAACGGGAAAACGTCAAAGACTGGATCATTCAGACTTGTCGAGGTCAATGATACGTTGAAAGCCTGGATGGAGAAAGTTCCACCCTCGAAGAGGACGGGAGGGTTCCTGCCTGTGAATTGGGAAAACGACTGGAAGAAGTGCAGGAAACAAGCTGGGATCGTGGGAAAAGGACTTGAGAACATTTGCCGGCATTCATACGCATCGTACCTTCTCGCTGTTACGAACGATATCAATCACCTTAGAACACAGCTTGGACATGATACTGATGACGTTACGTTGAGGCATTACAGGGCGCGGGTGTACAGGGAAGCGGCTGAAAGGTACTGGCAAATCATGCCATAGTTGCAGTAGGCACATGACAGGGCTACGATGTCGAAGGTGCTGGCGGCGGAGTATTGGAGGATTTGAGTTGAATGTGGTAGAAACGGATGTCTCTATAACGTATTAATATTGAGTAATATTACGGAATTGACTTGCAAATTATACTATTGGGTCTATGAAGAGAGTGAATTCTATGGCCGCTCCTAAGAAAATGAAAATTGTAGAAGTAGCTAATAAAATAGCTCATGAAAAAAAATGCGATGTATTTCTCCTGAATGGGGATATGTCTTATTTTTCGTATATAAAAGTCAGAGAACAATTTACTTGGCGGAAAAGCAAGAATGAAAAATTATTGTTTATTTTGGTTACTTATGGCGGATCGCTAGATGTTGCATACAGAGTTGCAAGATTAATTCAAAATAATTATTCTTCTTCATCAAGCCTAATTATAGGTCCATGCAAAAGTGCTGGAACTCTATGTGTGTGTGGATCTAATGAAGTTGTTGTATCTGATGTGGGGGAATTGGGCCCTCTTGATGTTCAGGTTTTACGTGAAGATGATATAGCATCTCGCGAGTCTGGTCTTGTTGTTAAGGAATCTATTCAACAACTTCAAGAACAAGCATTATCTATTTTTAATAAAATATCTTTTGATTTGAAAGGAAAAGGTATATCGTATAGTAAAGCATCTGAAATCGCTGTAAATATTACAAAATCTATTATATCTCCAATCAGTGAGCAAATTAACCCATTAAGGCTAGGAGAATACGAAAGATATTTAAGAATAGCTAGTAAGTATGGTGAACGGCTTGAAAAAAATAGTAAAAATTTGAAAAAAGATTGTTTATCCCGTTTGGTAACGGGTTACCCCGATCATGGTTTTGTCATTGATAGAGATGAGGCGAAAGAACTATTTCATAAGGTACGTGATTTGGATGAATATGAATTAGAATTAGTGGAAAATTTTGCAGAACATGTTTTTGAACCTGTTTCTGATAGAATGATTTTTTACATTAATGGAGAACCTGTTCCTAGTGAATGAAATAAGTATGTGACAAGAATTATGAATACTAACTATCTTTATAGTATGTCTGATGAAATTATCCAAAATATCCAATCTGAAAAAACTCCTGAAGAAAAAGAAAGATTGAATATTCAAAAGGTTTCTATTTTTTTGAAAGGAATGCAAAAGAAAGATTCCGATTATAAAAATATAATAAGAGCAGTCAAAAGAAATATTAAAGACGTTGTGAGAAAAGAAGATAAAAAAGAATGATTTTTTTTACTAGGGTTATGTATATATTTATATATTAAGAATGACTTATAGCCCCTGGGAACAGGGGCTTTTTATTATCAGGTGATGCAGAAGCATATAACAAGCGGAGTAGTTTATAATCCTGCTTTTGCTTCACCCTACTCGGTACGTGAATTGAAACTTGGATTAAAGTCTGGAATCTGCCAAGCGGGTGCAGTTCTAGGGGGGAGGGCTATTCGTAGTGTTTGCGGAGGGAGCGGATGAAGATGGTTGCCGTTTCTTCGTCTACGGAATAGATGATGCGGTCTTTGGTGTTGATGCGACGGGACCAGTAACCGGAGAGGTTGCCGACAAGCTGCTCGGGTTTGCCTTTGCCAGCATAGGGAGTTTCAAGTATTTCCAACAATAGGGCGGTTACTTTCTGCGCAGCCTTGCGATCTGCCTTTTTCCAAAAGGCGAGATCTGACAGGGCTGTTTTGGAGAATTCAAGTTTCATGCTCCAGGGGTGTTCATGAAGTTCATGAGGTCGTCCGCTGTCATGATGATGGTTTCCCCACGACGTTTTTCTTCGAGGGACTGGTCCAGGTGGCGTATGTTGGACGGGGTGTCTAGCTGGTGGATGGTTTCCATCCACGAGTCGTATTCTTCACGGGGGATCATGACTACTTCTCGCTGCCGCGATTTGATGATGACGGGCACGGAATCGTCAACGCAGGTTTTGATGGTATCGGCCAGATGCTGCCGGGCTTCACTGTATGAAAGGGATAATGGGGTCATGAATAAAACGTACAAGTTTTCTGTACTCTTGTCAAGTGATCTCTCGGAGGGAGGGCTGACCTGTTTCTGTTTACGCAGTCACGCATTCTGCGCGATACTCGCCGCCTGCTTAGCAGGCCACCCCGGTCGCTTTTTTGTGTCTTCCAAATCCTAGAACCAATTTCTCCATGATACATTTGACTTATGGAGGTAGATGTGTGTAGGATACATAGGAAAAATATGGTAGGCCGCAATATAAAAACCCTGTTACGTTATCCGGGAGGAAAGCAGAGATTAGCCCCATTTGTGGCGTCGTTGATTGCGGAGAATGGTTTGGAAGGTTGTGATTATGTAGAACCCTATGCGGGCGGAGCAGGAGTTGCTATGGAACTTTTATTTTCTGGAAAGGTAGCTAGAGTCCATCTCAATGACAAGTGTCCTCAACTATTGATGTTTTGGGAATCTCTCAGAGATGATCCAGAAAGATTTGCTCATCGGATCGATTCCGCTGTTTTGAATGTTGATGAGTGGAAAAAGATGAGAACCATAATACAAAGGTTTGAGAATTATTCTCGCGAAGATGTAGGGTTTGCTTTTTTTTATTTAAATCGTACGAATTTTTCTGGAGTAATCAGTGGTGGGGTTATTGGCGGACTTGAACAGAAAGGTAATTATAAAATGGATGCTCGATTTTATCGGGAGAGATTGGCGAAATTAGCCCGATCCTATGCATCATTTTCAGATCGTATCTTGCTTTACCATGAAGATGCGATCAATTTTATCCAACGTATTCCTTTGATGTCACAAGGAAAGTGCTTTGTCTATTGCGATCCTCCATATTACCATAAGGGACAGCAATTGTACTTAAATTCCTATGGACACAATGATCATGCCAATGTAGCTCAAGTGATCAAAGAGGTATTATCCAATGAACATTGGATTGTATCGTATGATACTGAAGAAGCGATTCGCGATCTTTATGCAGGATTTCGTCAGTTCATATTCAATTTACAGTATAGCGCACGCACTAAAGTCATGGGCAAAGAAGTTTTTATTCTTGGGAACAAGGTGAAGATGCCGGCGACTCCGTGCTTGGAGCTTGTGCCTGTGGTGTGACGGACTCAAAAAGAGTGACTAGATGGGGAGTTATATTCTCGATCAAAGTTGTGATGTCTTCCTGGCTTGGTTGCCAACTATCACAATGAACAAAATTATTGAGTTGATCACGGGCAGATCCAGAGTTTTCTGTATTAGCTACACGATTCAAAAATTCATGGGTTTGAGGGAATTGTTTTTTGAAAAAATCTCTGCGATACAATTCTCTACAATAATTTTTTAATTTTCCAAGTGGATATAGTTCAAGTCCCATTGTTCGTATTGCGTGTTTGACTGCATATTCTAATATACATCGGAGTAGGAAAGCTGATGCATTAGGGAGAAAAGAATTCTTTTTTGTAATTTTACTGAGTTCTTCAATACATCTGATTGATTTATAGCATTCAGATTTACAACAAGATTTTTTTATATTATCTATGCATTCTGGAATAAGGTTTATTTTTTTATTATTAGATTTGCGAGGAGAAGTTTGATCGGTAGATGGAGATGAAGGATTTTGATTTTCAGATGAATTCCGAATTTGTTGTTCAAAATTCATCTTGCTTAACCTTTCCTGCTTATCTACATCTTCAACAGGGTAGAGGTGATACTCAGTTGTGAGCTTTCCCGGGAATGATCCATCGCGGACATCTGAGTATGTAAGATAATCCTTATCATCTGCTTTCCCTAATTTCATGAGCAGCTTTGTTATGTTATCAACTAGATCTACATCAAGATTATGAGGATACAGTTTACTCAGCTCATCTATGTTCAGATTAAGGACAGATTCCAGTTGACCTCTTTTCAGGGTTTCCTGTAACAATGTTAGGGGATAATCTGTTGTCCATTTGTGAAAAAGCTCAACAGATATTTTCTGTTTGCAATAATTAAGAAAATTGTCGATTAATACAATATAAGGACTATTTGGATTATCATATCGATGTCTCATGAGAATACCCCAGTCCTTGCCTGATCCTGGAGCATTTTTAACATGCTCCATCTGAATAAAGGCTATTGCTTGTATGTCTTTTTCTGACGATGCTTCGCAAAGAGGAATTTTTTTATTCTTATCTTTCCAGATTTCACTTGTTTTTTGTATGGTTTCTCGTATTGATGGAGAAATATTTTTCAATTTTTTAACATCAACATAGCCTAATAATAACTTCATAATTGCTGTTCGTCGATTTCCATCCATGACTTTAAAACGTCTTCCGACTTTAAGTGCAACAATTGGTTTTGATGGAATATATCCTTCCCGCTGGATGCGTTGCATCGTTTCTAAAAAATCTTTAGGATCGTCTGCAATTAGAGTATCTATTAGTTTGTTCTCATGCATATTTTTTTCATATGGAATACGTGGATTCCGGACATCAAGATAAAGACGATTTACTGCAATTTGTTTAGAATGTTCCATTATTTATTTTTTGGGTCGAATATTTTTTTAATAAGATTTATTCAGAAAATTATATCGTTATTTGATCATGTCGAAGTTGTCTAAATAATAGTAATCAACTTCTTCGGTGATGTTTCCGTTGTAGAATTCGAGTTTCCCGTTATTCATTCTGATTTTAATGGATACATTACCGTTTGGATAACTGATGGCGCCTTTTCTGATGAGTCGTTCTAAATCAATGGAACTTAAAATTATGTAGCGATTGATGTAAGCGCTGTTTGTCAGGTATCTGAAAACAATGGTGTAAAAAATATTTGTATTTGTGTTGTTGACAAAGTTGTTTGGCTTTATTGTGACGGATATTTTGTTGTCAGCAAACAGGGTTGTCTTTACTTGGATGAAAAAGAATTTGTCATTTTTTGAAGCTGTGATGTCAATTCCTTCATCAACGGACATGATGCTGGCACTGTAGCCTCTGAATAATAATTCGCTGACTACTGCAAATTCTCCTGCTTTGCCGAAATATAGTTTTCCGGTATTTGCCGTTATCCCTGTTTCATTGAAGGATGATGCTTGAGGCTGTTGCTGTGCAGGAAATAGAGGGAGAGCAGTTTGTGAGTTTTTGTCTGGGCGGATTGAGGATTTTATCTTTTTAGGAGGAGCAATAGAATAGACTCCTTTTTTGGGACGTCCAGTTTTGGGGTTGATCGTTTTTTTGTAGATTTTGTTTGTTTTGCTTTTGACGCTGGCAGCAAGAAATGCATTCACCCTTTTTTGGATATCCGTAGATTCCTGGTCTTTATACTCATCAATATTTGATTTAATGTATTCTGTAATTTCATTCACATGAAGAGACGATTGGTTCTTCAATTTGAATACAAGTGCAATAGCTTCTTTTATGGTCATGATTATTCGGAGATGAATTTGAGGAGTTTGCCGACGGTGCCGCCGAGAGATTCGATGTCAGAGCCAACGTCGGCGAGAAGGCTTTTGAGGTGTTTGAGCTTCTGTTCTGCTGTTTGAGCTCTCTGCTGCCATTCGGATTCCTGAATGTTTGCTGTGTCGGTAGCTTGGATGGGGATATCAGAGACACCCCAGAGGTAGTCCATGGAGACACCGAAATATGAAGCAATTCGGCATAGTTCCTCTGATTTTGGGGTAGTTTTTCCGAGACTGTACGCCGAAATTGTAGCTTGTGAAATTTTTACTATTTTAGATAACTCGCTCTGAGTAAGAGAGTTGTCTTTCAATAAACCTAAAAAACGAGAAACAAATACAGCTTTTCTTGAATCTTTTTCTTGCATGTTAGAGTTTTCCCTGTATAGCTTTTCTTTGTAACGGTTCTCCATTGGCACGGTGTGACCGTCACGCAATCTGAGAAACTACATAAAACGAATGAGAAAGGGAAGAAAATCATGACGCTAACACCAGAATATTTAGCCGGGCGCGGCTATACGATTTCACGCGCGGCGCGGGCCGTCGATGTGAGTACGACGCATTTGCGTTTGGTGCTCAAGGGGCAACGCACGGGAAGCCGGGAGCTGCTCAAGAAGTTGAGGACGCTGCCGAAGTATCACCCGATTACTCCGCGTGTGAGCTATACGGAGACGAAACCGGAAAAGTGATAGGCGTAACGGAAAACCAATAGAAGACTGTATGATCTACTCTTCTGTCAGCAATCTGGAAACGGCTTTTTTAAGCCCTTCCGGAGTAAGTTTTTTGAGTGCTACCAAGCCGGAAGAACAGGAGAGGCGGATGATTTCCGAGCGGCTCATTTCAAATTGCTCGGCTGTTTCGTCGATCTCTTCAATTTGTTTTTTTGTAAATCGAATCTGGAGCGAGATTGTCGCGGTGTTCTCTTTGTCGATAGGGCGCATGCAAAAAAGATATACTGTAATGTCTTACAGTACAAGGGAAAATGAAATCTGTACTGATAAACAGTACAAAAGTAGATTGACAACGAACTGGAAAACAGCACAATGAAAAGCATGGCAACGTTATCACAATCAATACAGGTTCGTCTCCTTCAGGAAGACGACGAGGAACTCAGGGCCTTGTCCAAGGCAACGGGCGTGCCGTACTCGGCACTTTTGAGGCTTTCCGTACAACTGGGGGTGCCTCTTCTCAAAAACCAACTGAATCAGAAAACCCCGAACCCGAAGAAAGCCGAATGAAGATACTAGATAAGATCGCGAAAGTCGTGATGCCCAACATCCGTTCTGGCTATTGTGGATTCCCCCAAAAGCGAGCGATGACGATTGATGTATTTCCAAGCGAAGTGAGAGATCTTGTAGGGAAGTGCGTCAGTGATGTAGCCATCCCCATCACAGATGATGATGCCATCGGCTTCAAGTCCCTTGACGATGCGATCACAGGGGCGGAGATGGTTTGTTCTCGTGTGTTGGAGTATGTAGAACCTCAAAATCTGTTTCTCGTCTTCAGTGAGGATTTGCAGGCGATATTGCATGCGTTTTTCGAATGCAAGTCTGCCTATCGTTCCCTTTATCCATACAGGAAGGGTTACGAATATGAGAATGGCGAGAAGTACAATAATAGCAGCTCCAATCACGGTGCCGTGATTTTCTTTAAGTTGATGGACTCCAAGGATCTGGATCCATTTTTCGGGAAGAAACATTATTGCCGAACAGGCTGCAAGAAGGGCTACAAGGTAAGCTGGTGCGAGCTTCAAGAGCTCAAGGAAAGATTTTACAGGGTCAATCATGCTACGATGGTAGCTGATGGGGTCGCTAAGGGCAAATGCGAAGGTGTTGATCCTGGCATAAAGCTAAACAGGGAGGGAACCGTATGAACCCTATATGCCCAAAATGCGGTGGACGGACTGAATGGGATAGCTACGGCGTAGGTGGTTACTGCATATGCAAAGATTGCGGTCACAAATTAACTGATGAAGAAATTACCGGCAAGTGGAGCAATCCACAAAATACATCTGAAAGGGAATATTCAACTTACCCTATAGGGGGTTCTTTAAGTGAAATCCATAACTATCCACACGCATTATATAGCAACTATTAAAATAATTAAAGCAATGAAGACAATAGAGCCATTTAGTGGATCATATTATTCCACAAATCCAAAAACACGGACCATATGGGATGAAGTAACAGATATACCCATGTGCGAGCAAGAAGCACGTGAACGCCTCAAAGAGCTTCAAGCGTGTATTGATAATCTGTCGTCTATGGAAGATCCACGTGATCCAATGGACATTTATAAAGAGAAAATCGAGTCACTATGATTGACGAACCTGTAATTGAAGAACTCAAAAAACTGGGCTGGGATTATGAATAAGGAACTTATGGAAAATCTACTTTCAGCAGTAACAAATATTGCGGAAATACTGAGCAAGGCTCTTGAAGAAGATACGCCTTCTTCGCCAGAAGCGGCATCGGTTGGAAGTACAACGCATAGACCTAAGCGATTGCTTACAAAAAGCGAACTGGCGAATTTATATACCGTCTCTGAAAAAACAATCGAAAGATGGGTGAAAGATGGGTGCTCACATCAGAACATTGGAACAAGTGAAGCACAAATATATAGGTTCGATCCTGAAAAGGTTGAATTGTGGTTAAGACGAGGTGGCAGACTATCTCGATTTAAGAAAAGAGCTTCTAGCTTTGCTGTAATTTCTCCAAAACAGGCAAAGAGGATGGGAAAACAAGATTTGTTTATAAACAGATGAAACTCTTAATAATCATTCGCGATATCATTCTTGGTACGCTTGTAGGAGTTGGAATTGCTGCGATTTTCTACATTTGCATGTTGGATGACGACGCTGAAATTAAATCAGGGAAAAAAGTAATACTTTCGGGGTTTGGCCCCAATTAACCGCCCCGGACGGCATCCGGGAAACTAACCAATACAACAATAATGAATACCGAAGAACTGGAAGAAATCCTTGAAAAGCACCGGAAATGGATTAACAGCGAATATGGCGGCAAGCGTGCCGACCTGCGCGGTGCCAACCTGAGCGATGCCGACCTGCGCGGTGCCAACCTGAGCGATGCCAACCTGCGCGGTGCCGACCTGCGCGATGCCGACCTGCGCGATGCCGACCTGCGCGGTGCCAACCTGAGCGATGCCAACCTGCGCGGTGCCGACCTGCGCGGTGCCAACCTGAGCGATGCCAACCTGCGCGGTGCCAACCTGAGCGATGCCAACCTGCGCGGTGCCGACCTGCGCGATGCCGACCTGCGCGGTGCCGATTTAGGATTTGATTGTTGTTTTGCATCCACAATAGGTCAGCCGATTTACCAAGTGTGCGGAGTTGGAGCGCATCGTCGTGCTTTAACCTTGCATGCCAAAGGATTACGCAATGATTGGGTTTGGTTTGCAGGGTGTTTCTCGGGAACTGAAGAAGCTTTGCGGGAGGCCGTAGAAGAAAAGTACGGCAAGGATTGCGATTACATGGACGCCATTGAGTTTTTAATCAAAACCGCAGAACGCCATTCGGGAGACTTCAAGCAGGAAGCCTAAAAAATGGCGGAAGTCCGCAGCAACGGACGACCGCCTGTAAACAATGATTTCTATCAAAATATCTACAGACATATGACTACTAGAACAGTACGCCCGGATCAAGTTGAAAACACGGGCAATAATTCACAGGAGGGTTTGATTCCTTCTTTTTCTTCGGGCGGCGGTGCGTTGGCTGCTATTACCGGCAATGCGGCGGCAACGTCAGTTCTTGCGTCCATCTGGGTGGCGAAGCAGTTTCCGCGCAATTTGGCGGAGGTAACGGCGAGGATGAGTCAGGCGTGTTCCAGGCTGTCTTTGGCGCAGTCTGCGACGTATGCTTTCCCTCGCGGCGGAACGACGGTGGAGGGGCCGAGTATTCGACTTGCAGAGGCTTTGATTTCTGCCTGGGGGAATGCGGAAGCGGGCTGGCGCGAGGTTGCCCGGCATTGGGATCCTCAAGGGGCTGATGGGCTGGGTTGCAATGTTTCGGAGTGTGTGGCGTTCTGCTTCGACAAGGAAACGAATGTTCGCCGTGAGATTGCTTTTACGGTGAACCATACTCGCGATAAGAGCGAGGTTGATTCGCGTGGGCGAAAAACAGGAAAGATGTTGCGCGTGCCGCTTGATAGCGAGCGGGATGTGTATGAACTGTGTGCCAATATGGCGAGTCGCCGCATCCGTGCTTGTATTTTACAGGTGTTGCCGGGGTGGCTTGTTGATGAGGCTCTTGAGGTGACGGCAAAGGCGATTAAGGAGGGTGATACTCGCCCTCTGGCTGATGTTGCCCGGAGTATGGAGGCGAAGTTTCTTGAGCTTGGCGTGACGCGCGATCAGTTGGTTGCCAATCTGGGTCACTCTATTGAGGAGATTACCCGGCAGGATGTTGTCCGGCTTGGGAAGATTTACAACTCCATTAAGGAGGGGATGGTTTACGTGAAGGAGGTTTTCCCGCCTGTTGCGAAGAAGCCTGATATTCCAGCCGAGCCTCTGGATCCGACTGTGACGGATGATATCCCGTTTGTGAATGAGGTTGCCGCTGCATCCTCTGCTGCTGAAGAACCCCAAACCCTGCTTTGAACAATGGAACTTGTTACTCTTAAAATTGAAACGCGCGGCGAGGTGTTGTCCTCGAACCTGAAGGAATTCCGTGAGTCTGTTAAAATGGCTTTGTCGTCTATCAATCAGAAGCCAGAGACGGATGAGGATTTCGGGAAGGCTGAACTCGACGTGAAGGCCCTGAAGAATGCGGAGTCTGTTGTGGAGCAGGCAAAAAAGGAAGCTCTTGCTCAGGCGGAGGACCTGCAAAAGCTTTTCGCAGCTCTCGATGAGTCGAAGGGCGAAATCAGCGCGGCTCGTCTGGGGTTGGAGAAGGTGATTGATAAGCGCAAGAAGGAGATCCGGGCGAACCTTGTTGACAAGGCGAAGGATCGTCTTGATTGCGCATCGCATTTACGGAGTCGCTACGATGATTTGATTGAAAGCTCTATTAAGGGAAAGCGGACGATCAGGTCTATCCAAGAGGGGTTGGATGTGGCCGTGGCTTGCGCGAACAAGTCGATTGCTGAGACGAAGAAGGTGATTGATGAGTTTGTGGCGGAGTACGGAGAAGACATGGTGATGGATCGCGAGGAGTTGGAGATCAAGCGGGCTGATGTTGTGGGCGTTGAGCTCAGGCGTCGTCTGGAGGTCAAGCGGGCAGCGGAGGAAAAGAAGCGTCTTGAGGAGGAGGCGAGGATTGCCCGCGAGGCCGAGAAGGCGGCGAGAGAGGAAGCGGCGGCGAGGGATTTACCCCCTGCGTTGCCGACGTTGCCTGTACCACCGCCGAATGTGTCTTTTGTAGGAACTGTTTCCAAAAAGAAAACAGTTCAGGAGACAGAAGAACAAGAGCTTGCAGGGTTCTGCACCCGTGTGGTTTCTGTGTTCGGTGGATTGCGTGCAGCCCGTGAAGTCTTGAAGCATCCCGGAAATATTGAACTGGTGAATGAGTTTGCCTCATCGGTGAATGAAGCATTTGCCAAGCTGAAGAAGGGAGGAAGCGCACAATGAAGATCTGGCCGAATATGGAGCAGAGAACGGAGGAGTGGTTCCGCGCCCGCGCTGGTCGGTTGACGGCGAGTAATTTTGGAAGGTTACTGACGCCGAAGACTGGCAAAGATTCCTCACAATGGGAGGCTCTTGCTATTGAGCTTTGTTGTTCGTGCATTCGCCCGGATGAGGTTCAATGGGAGGGTAATTTCCATACGGACCGGGGGGAGGCTTTGGAACCGGAAGCGAGGGAGCTGTTTGCCCGGACTATGGAGCTTGTGGTTGAGCAGGTAGGTTTTGTGACGAAAGACGATAATCCTGTGATCGGATGCTCGCCGGATGCCCTGGTCAAGCTTGACGGGAGGTATGCGGGAGGTCTTGAGATTAAGTGCCCTCTCGCGAAGAATCATGCCCGGTATATTCTGGATGGCGTTGTGCCGGATGAGTACAAGGCCCAGGTTCATGGGTCGATGGTTGTGACGGGGTTGCCGTGCTGGTATTTCATGTCGTACTGCCCTGGGTTCCCGCCTTTTATCAGGCTGGTTCCGTGGGATGCGTACACTGATAAGCTGGCAGATGCTCTTGATCGGTTCACGATTTACTACTCGGAAATTCGTAGCCGGATTATGCCAGTCCTTACCAGAAAGGAGGCCATATGAGTCAGTTGCTTGTATGCCTACCCCATACTCCGCGCGATCTCTCACCGAATGGTCGAACGCACTGGGCACGGAAGGCGGCACTGACGAGGCGTTGCAAAACAATGGCATGGGCACACACGATGGAAGTGCTGAAGGGGCGTAAGTTCGAGGCGTCCCGGTACTCCGTCAGATGGTATTACAAGGGGATGTGCCCGGATGCTGATAATGTGCTCGCTCGGCTAAAGTCGTACCTTGATGGGGCTTGTGCCGCTATGGGTATTGATGACAGAGGGCTGAGCGTCGGGAGCATCGACAGGGTTCATGATTTGAACCGTGCCGGGAAGGTGGAAATTGTTTTTGAGATGGGAGAATAAGCAATGAGACTATCAAAAGAAGAAATGATTAATTCAATAAAGGATTTATTTGGTATTTTAGCATTTGGTCTATTTATGTTATCGGTATTATCCGTATTGGGTTATTTGATTGCTAGAGTCGTAATGTTCCTTTTTGAATGAAGAAAGTATTAATCTGATGAGACTAGAACAAATTAAACAGTGGGACCTTATTGAGTACAGACCAATTAAATACGATGACAGTCGTACTGAAAAAGCAATTATTCTAAATGTATTCGAGCAAAAACCATGTGTTAGAATACTAGGGGAATTTATGGTGGAATCTATAGTAATTGACATGGACCAAATCACCCGCATTCTCTACAACATCGGAGACCCGTTCAAGCAACAGGAAAATCCAACGGAGTTTTGCACCTTATCCGAGGCTCTCGTTAAACTCGAAACCGGCGAGTGGAAGGAAGCCGTTGATGTAAAAGGGGATATAATCAAGATTCGTGAAGACAGCAAAAGAGCCTATTGTTTCCGCAGAAGCAACGGAAATTACATCTATGTGGATGGTTTTGGCTTCAACGGATCCCGTGAGTGGACTGAGCGCAAAAAGCCAGAAGAAGAATTAAAGCCCTGCTTTTGCGGGAAGCTTCCCGAGCTTATTGCATATTCGAAGGACGGGAGGACGTTTAATTATTACAACTGTGATTCTACTATTGATGAGGGTTTCAATCATTTTTTAAAGGCAGATGACGCTGGTGATGAATACGACGCTCGGGAAAAATGGAACATATTAATGAAACAGATTGATAATTGCTATGGAAAATAAACATTCTTTATGCCCTCTTTGTGGAGGAGAACCGAAACGGTTTGAATCTCCGTTTCAGTCTGAATTGTATGCCTATGGATGCCCGGAATGCGAGTTTACAACCTTTTGGGGTGTAAGGCTTCATTGGTTAGCTTGGGAAGCTCTTGTTTCCAAGTTCCCGCCGATCATGCGTATTGAGATATGGGACATTTTAGAGCTTTGTAATGGAGACCTTGTAACTGTATCGGATATTAACGAAGAGAGGGATCATTTCAAAACTAAGGGCGGTAACGTATGGTTGAATAGTTCGGTTGTGCGTACATGGCCTTGGGAGCTTGAAGTGAAAGGAGGCGACCAATGATTAAAGAACGTCCAATATTGATGTCCGCTCCGATGGTACGAGCTATCCTTGCCGGACGGAAAACGCAAACGCGGAGGCTTGTTAAATCCAAGAATGACATTAACGCATATGATTCCGTCGATGTTTTATCGAAAGAAGAATACAACGAATATGTTGCGACTGAATTCAATGCAAAGGTTGTGGCTAAAAAGCCCATGGCATTATTCTTCAAAAATTTTATCAACGACCTTGATATTGAATGCCCGTACGGCAATGTTGAAATCGTTTTTGAGACGGGAGGCGAACAATGAAAATTAATCACTTTAATTGGTCATCCGATTTAGCATTTGCTCACATGTTTGAAAACAAAGGGAAAGTCATGGAATACATTAATCCCTTTGGAAGCATCACAAAAGTAATGTGGAATGGCGCTTTTTGGATGCGGATAAACAAAGATGGAACTCGAGAAGTAACGGGATTTACGTCGTACATGACTAGATCGAAATTCCGTCCTGAAAATACGGAAGGAGGCGAGCAATGATTCATATTCTTCTATCCGTCAGGCTCCCCTATTCTGAGAAGATCCTTTCAGGGGAAAAATCTTGGGAACTGCGGAAAAACGTACCGCGTCTCAAAAAAGGCGACTCCGTAACGCTTTGGCTTTACGAGTCCGGAAAAGATGGGGCGAGGGCTATCATCGGCAAGTGCCGGATGGTCTCCTATGTACGCATGCGCCACATGCCATTCCGCTGCATTCCTGATGACTTTATAGAGGACTTTTGCGTAACGGGCGAACACCTGCGCGACTACCTCCCTTGCTATGCTTGGAGGCTTCAAGATCCTGTAAAACTCCCCCGTGCCGTCCATCTCTCGGAAATCGGAGTGACCCGCCCACCTCAAAGCTGGCAGTACATCAACGAGGAAAAGGCGGTCATTTTGGAAAAGGCGGCGTCATTGACTTCAAAGACTTGCGTTGAATGTGAGTGGTGGAGCGGTTGGGATGGCTGTTGCATGTCGTACGAATCTGGCCATATATGGGACGAGATGCCTCCGGATCATCCTGCATGTGGTAAGTTTAAACCCGAAGAAACAGAACAGGGGGAAGATGATGAAGGATCTTGAAGGAAAGGAGGTTGAGTGATGGCTGGGGACTGGATTAAAGTAGAAAAAACAACCTTGGATAAACCGGAAGTTTGGGAACTGGCCGAAAAACTTGGCATGTCAGATCCAGATTACGTTTTAGGCAAACTCATGCGTTTTTGGATGTGGGTAGACGGAATTACTGAAGATGGACAAATCAAAACATCTTACGCTTTTATTGACCGCTTAGTGCATTGCTCAGGTTTCGCTAGGGCGCTCGCAATGATTGGCTGGTTGGAAGGACGCGATGGCCTTCTTTCAATCCCTAATTATGACCGACACAATAGCCGACCTGCTAAAGCGAGAGCACTTGAAGCCGAAGCTAAGAGCCTAAGACGCAAAGAAAATAAGAATGTCGGACAAATGTCCGACACATGTCCGACAAAAACAGCAGAAAATGTCCGACCAGAGAAGAGAAGAGAAGAGAATATAGGAATAAACAAAGTAGAGAGCCATTCCACCGTGGTTAATGGGAACGAAAGCAGCACGAAAGGCTCGCTCCAATCATCTCAATTTCCAAAATCGGTTGATGAAGTCAAAGCTATACTCCAAGCCGAGGTGGACAGGTGTTTGCTGCTCCTAATGCCAGATGATCTCCACGACTGCGCTTATCAGTACTTCAATGCAATGGAAGGCTGCGGCTGGCTGGATAGTCGCGGCAGAATGGTGACAAAGTGGCAATCGCACGCAAAAACCTACGCTGCAAAGTGGGCTAAAAACATAAACACCTACTCCAAGGACGAAACCAAGGCCGGAATCTCTCTGGAATCCATGCCTTGCCTGAACGAAAACAATCAACTTAACCAACCAAACTGAAAAATGAACACTTCAATCATACTGCCAAATGCCCTCATTGCCGCAGAAAGGACGGTTCTCGGCGTTTGTTTGTCAAATCCGGTAAAGATATCGTCACTGATGCTGAAAGGCGTTTCTAGGGCGTTTTTTGCGCTTCCAGGGCATAAGGCTATCTGGGGGGCTTTGGAAGATCTTTCGAAGACTCCTGAAAAATGCAACGCAATCGAGCTTGCAAAGAAGATGGAAGCGGAGGGAACGATCGATGATGTTGGAGGGATACAAGGACTCACGGAGATTGTGTCAGGGTATTCATACCTCTACCAATTCGATGATTCTCTTAATGTCGTCATAGAAGCAAAAAAACGGCGCGATGCAATGGATGCAATCAATAGACTTCAAGAAAAGGCTGTTGATTTATCCGTTGATTCGGATGATCTGCTCGCCTATATCGAAAATGAACTTGTCGGCCTCAGAAAGACAAATAAGAATGCTTCTATCAGGCGTATCGGTGATGCGGCCGCAAAGGTTATTGACGATCTTGAATTCCGCATGGCACACCCTGGAGCTATTCGTGGACTTTCAACAGGATTTCCTTCTTTAGACAGAACTCTTGATGGACTTCAAGACGGTGCAATGATTGTTGTTGGTGCAAGACCGGGTATCGGTAAAACATCATTTCTGGTCAATATTCTTCAACATCTTACACTTTTAGAGCCCGCAATAAATGTTGGTATGATTTCTTTAGAGATGCCGGCAGATCAACTTCTTGAACGTGTTCTATTCCAGATTTCAAAGATTAATTCCGCTGAGTTGAGACGAGGAAGCAAAATAACTCAGCACCAATCACAAGCATTTACACGAGGATTAAAGGTAATCAAAAATGCTCCATTCTACATTGCGGATAAATCAGCAATGACGATAGGCGAGATACAGGCTGTTGCGCGACAGATGGTTAATGAACACGGCATTCGCTGTCTAGGTGTTGACTACCTGCAACTTGCTAAAGGCATGAGCAAACAGGGAGTAGGAAATCGTGAGCGTGAAGTATCCGAGATCTCAGCCGGTCTCAAGGCAATTGCCAAGGAGCTGAGCATACCAGTGATTGTTCTCGCGCAGTTGAACAGAGATGTCACAAAACGTGATGGCAAAGCAGCAATACCAAAAGTTTCTGATTTGAGAGATTCCGGCTCCATCGAGCAGGACGCAGACCAGGTGCTTTTGCTTCATCGTCCATCGCCTGACGACAAGGAAGCAGATAAAACAGAAGCAAGCTTGATTGTTGGTAAAAACCGATTTGGGCTAACAGGACACATAAAGCTTAAATGGAATGCAGGATTAACACAATATATGGAGGCATAAAATGACTAAAATAGAAGAATACGAGAAAATATATGATGAAGTGGAAGAAGCTGTCAAAGGCTGGAGTCATCAGACAAAGGAGGATGTTTTAATCAATATCCTTTGCCTGTACGTTTCAACGGCCAAGAACAAGAACAAAGAGGTCAGTAATCATCCTTTTGTTATTCGTATAACAGATGTTTTGCGGAGACATGGATTAAAAACAAAGGAAGAAATCATAAACGAAAAAAGGAATAAAAATGAATCAGGGATATAAGCCAGAAGTACAGGGGCGAATTGAAAAAGCAGCCATGTTGATGCGCCAGGGGTTACCAAAGTGCAGAGCATGCGTAGAAGCAAAAATTGATGTCCCCCTTGTCAATTACTGGGAAAGACAACGTCCAGACGTGAAACAGTTGATTGCCGAATCGCTGTTGATTGGAAAAACAAAGATGAAATAATCAATTTTTTAATTCCGGACTGTATGATATAGGGAAAATAATCTATGCGGCAACCGGTGATTACAGTCAGACGCAATTCATCCAAGTCAAGAACGCTTGGCTGGAAGGCTCGTCTTACTGTAACGCCGGATGCCAAACTAAAGGGAAGGACTGTTGAAATTGGGCTTGGCACCAGGTCAGAGGCAGAAGCTATCAAGAAAGCTGAAATTATCGCTCGTGCTATGTTTGCAGCAGGGTTTATCCCTAAAATGATTCCAGTCAAGATGGATAATAGAACAGTAACCCGTTTTGAACAAGTGGACAAAAAGAAACCTGAGCAATTACTGTTGAACCTATGAGCATCGATCTGAAAGAGTTTATTGCAAGTCATCCTGCACCGCAGGGACTGAGTGAGGAAACATGGGCAACCCTTGCGTCTGTGATGTCAAAGAGTTCTCTGTTTGATTCCAGGACGGAGCGGGTGAAACTTTATGCACGTTTGATGGAAATGACCGGGGAAGTCATGACAAACGCTAAAAAGACTCTCCCGGATGGAAGGACTGTTTCGAAGACTCAAGGGAAATCTGACTGGGTGAGTAAGGCGCGAGAGTTCATGATTTCAGAAGGAATAATAGAAGCTGAGGCAGTGGGGAAGAGCTATCACAATGATGTGAAACGTACAGGATCTCTTGCTCGTCTTCGTCTTGTTTTTGATGTGGCCGTAAGATCGGCTTTGGCAAAAGGAGCATGGGAGAAAGCAATGTCTCCAAGCGAGCTTGAAGAAAATCCTGCCTATCGTTTTGTGCGTTTTCCTGGAGCAAAGATTAAGCGTAAAGTTCATGAGGAAAACGAGAATGTTGTTCGCTTGAAAACGGATTACAAGTTTTGGGCTGATGAAATGAATTCGCCGGAAATTGGAGGATTCAAGCTTCCTTGGGGACCGTTCGGGTTTAATTCTTACATGTACCAGCACCCAGTAAGTCGGGAGGAGTGCGAAAAGATTGGACTTTTGAAGCCAGGGAAGAACGTTCAAGATACTGCCGGTGCCAATAGATTTGGTATTGATCTACCAGAACGATATGGAGCGGAAAAGAAGGTGAGCGTAAAGGATGTTCCTGAAGAACTGAAAGAACGTCTTCGTGAGCAAATGAGACAAATGTTTGGTGCGGACGCAATTGATCAGGATGGAAACGTTGCTTTCCCCATTGAGGAGGCTGCAAAACGTGCTCGCGAAGAAGCCGCGAAGGTTACGCGAGATATACGCGAAGGGCTTGCTCTTACACAACTTGTCAGTAAGGTTAGCGATAAGCTGGATATTCAGCCGGCACGAACTGGTATTGTTGATATTGTAAAGGAGGTGCCGAATGTTATTGATTCCGTTCACAAGGATGGTCCGTTGAACAAGATTCCGGTGTATCCGAAGAAAATTGATGATATGGGGCGTGATTCGAATGGTGGATTCGTTTACTACAGTGATTTATCGAATCATGGGTATGATCGTATAGCAGTAAAGTCTACGAGCAAGACGCCGATGATTACAATGGTTCACGAGGTTGGACATTTTATTGATTTGAGGGGTACTCCTGGTGAAGGGTGGGGGACGGATTCGGAGTTGTTCGATAGTTTTTTTAATGCTGTGTATGAGACGGATGGGTATCGCCGGATTTTTGATTGTTACGATTTGAAGTGGTGCCGGTATGCAATTCAGAAGAAGGAAATTTTTGCGAGGGCATATTCACAATATATTATGGAGAAGTCCCAGCACCCTGTGATGTTGCGTGAGTATGAGATGGCAAGGAAAGGCTCTGACGGGTTCTTCGATTTATGGGAAAGAGATGATTTTAAGGTATTAATTGATGAAATAGATGTTATATTCAAAAAACTAGGATGGTTATGAAACGGATTGATGAGTTGAACAGTCAGGAGGCTGAGGCATTTGCCGAACAGGAATCTCGGGCGCATGATGGGGAGATTAGCGCAGATGAACTAAGGCAGTGGATGGTGGAGAATGATATTTTCCCGGATCCCATTGTGTTTGTCGCTTTGGCTCAGACGATTGCCAATCGGGATGCTGAGAAGACGGGTATCCAGGTTATTTATTAAATATGAAAGAGGAAACAACAAAGAATAAAAAGCCAAGGAAGGATTCTAGGAGTATTCCTATTGGTAAGTTTAATGATATTTGTGAAGCTGTTGCTTCTGGAAAAAGCCTTACACATGCTTGTAAAGTTCAAAAAGTTTCACGTGCTTCGTTCCTACGGATGTGTGAGTTAGACGAAGAAAGGCGAAACGAGTACGTGCGCGCGCGCGAAGCATGTCTTGAAGTGTGGGCTGACGAAATTATCGATATTTCTGATGAAGCGGAAATAGTTGCCAATACACCATTTACTGGAGGAAGCGCCGTACAAGCAAAAAGTGTCAGAATTGATTCGCGCAAATGGATACTATCAAAACTTCTTCCTAAAAAATACGGTGATGCGAGTAAGCTTGAACTCACTGGTGCAGATGGTGGACCAGTTGAAGTTGTAGAACAACGTACAGCAGAAGAGGATAAACGTTTTGCCGAAATGCTGGCATCTGTACAAGCGAAGGTGCAAACGGAAGATGGACAATGATCAACCTTGCCGACAGCCCATCATATTTTGCTTATAGATATTTAGGACTGACGCTCTATCCGTGGCAGGTAGAGACTCTTGAGGCGATTGCGGCGGGAAAGAAGACGGCTTTGAGGGCTGCGAATGGATCCGGGAAGACGGCCGCTGTAATCGCTGTGGCGATTTTGTGGTTTTTATGGAGGCATCCAAAAGGGAGATGTGCTGTAACATCAGGATCATGGATGCAGGTTGAAAGCCAGCTCTGGCCGGCTATGGAGCGTTTCAAGAATCTTCCTATTTTCAAGGGCTGGAAGTGGAACCATTGCCACATTTCAACTCCACAGGGTGGGTTTGCAATTGGTTTTTCGACGGTGAATGCAGGACGTGCGGAAGGTTGGCACGGAAGACCAGGTGCGCCTGTGTTTTATGTGGTGGATGAGGCGAAGACGGTGGGTGAGGGAATATTTACTGCTATTGATAGATGTACGTTGCAATATCAGCTTTATGCGTCGTCTCCGGGTGAAGCTGCCGGACAGTTTTACAGGTGTTTTTACGATGAAGCATCATTGTTTTATAAGGTTCATGTGACGGCGTTTGATTGTCCGCATATTACAAAAGAACGTATTGATCGTGTATTGACGAAATGGGGAGAGGATCACTGGTTGACTCGATCAATGATCTACGGAGAGTTCACGGCTGATAGCGACATGCTTGTGTTACCGCCTGATGAATTGAAAAAGGCTCTCTCAATGCCTCCGTCTGAGCGGATGGGTGGTCACAGGACGGTGTTTATGGACGTTGCTGCAGGTCGTGACGAAAATGTTGTTGCTGTACGTGATGGTAATTGCATCTGGATTGAAGAAGCATGGCATGACAGAGATACAGTACAGGCTGTACGGAGAGCTATCGAGATATTCAAACGTATTGGAGTACATGATTGTGACGTGTGGGTTGATGCCCCTGGGCTTGGTGTGGCGATGATTAACGATTTCCGTGAAGAAGGATGGTATGTGAATGAATACTGGGGTGGAGCACAGCCGGAGGATCAAGAACGGTATGTATCTCTGAATGCTGAAGTTTGGTTTTCGGGATCAGTGGATATTACGCAAGGCAGGGTGAAGTTGCTTGATTTAGATCCTGTGTTGTTTAGACAGTTGACAACGCGACGGATGGAGTATGCGGATAAGGGGAAAGTGCGTCTTGAGGACAAGAAAAAGATGGCTGAAAGAGGGCTAAAATCTCCCGATAGAGCAGATGCTATACTTGGTGCAATCTGGACAGGAACGGCCATGTCTGGCGTGTGGACTGGTGAGGGCACTGCTCCTGAAGTGGGAGAGGCAGTCTATCAGCCCGAAGTTTATGCATTTGACACTCCAATTTAGCCCGTTTTGAGATAATGGACAATACTTGCTCTAGTGTCGCATGATTACGGCATGGATCTTGTGTTACATCTGGACACGCGCGATGTTACGAACAATGAAGGAAACCCGATTCGCCCGCTTTATTTGAAGCGTGGCGATGCTGCTCCGTGGAGGGTGCGTGTAGAAGGTAATGGATATGTAGGTTCGACGGTGACGTTTGCGGCTATTGTCCCGTCTTTTTCGTCAGGTGCGAATGTGATTAAAGTCGATAGCGTTATTGGTGCTGATGGATATGCAACCTTAACGCCCCAGTCACATACAACTGGACTCGACGAAGCACTTGGGCTTGGAACCTCAAATGCCGTCAGGTCTGTTATGCTTGCCGGAGAGTTTAAGCTGTCCACGTCTAGCGGTATTGTCATTGCAACTCTTGATATCCCATTGCGTTACATGATGGGGATTATCGTTGATGGCTCCGATCCGGAACAACTTGAATCAACAAAGCTTGTGGCCGGAGAGACGGTTACATTGCCGGCAGGAAGTCAAGCGGATGCGGATATTGTGTATGCGGGAGGTAATTATGTGGCTACCTTTGCGATACCTCAGGGAGAGAAAGGTGATCCTGGTCCCAAGGGCGACCCAGGCTCCAAGGGTGATCCGGGGCCTAAAGGGGATCCCGGTCCCAAGGGGGAGACGGGACCGCCTGGTGGTGTGGATAAGATTGGCAATGCGACTGGGGTTATCACGCTCGGAACGGGGTTGTCGATGTCCAATAATATGTTGAGCGCGGAAGCGGGGATGACGTGGCTGAAGCCGCATCAGCCGAGTGAGAATTATGCTGAGATCCGGGGATATAGCGAAGTGCATGACAATGTCGCTCTTGTCGGCAATTATTCAAACGCCGGAAAATTTCCGTACCAAGTGCCTCAGTTGTACTTCAAGTACAACATGGTTAACTCGTCGATTTATGCTCGGCCTTCGGTTGAGGTCTCGTCGTACAATGAGCGATGGCTTGTTAATGTGTCGATGGTCAAGGCTTTGATTGATGGTTATGGCGGCGGTGGAGGAAGTGGGGATACGACTGATGTTCCCGGAACAGGCGATTATCTTCCTGTTTATTCCCATGGGAGCAACTATTCTCCATATAGCGAACGCAGTGAGATATATGATCCTATCAATATAATTGGAGAGTATAGCTCTGATTACAATACGTCCGTGTATGGTGTGCCGTGGATGCAGTTTAGAGATACTGGTGGTACAAGCTATTACAATAAGCCTGGCGTTGGGTTTAGCGAGTATCAAGACAAATGGCTGGTAAACGTCGGAATGGTAAAAGAGCTGATTGATAACTATGGGTCAAGTGGGGGAGGCGGAAATTATCTACCTGCATCATGGTCCGATGGTGGTAATCGTTATGATATCGAGCATAATGTTTCAATCCAAGCCGGTAATACTCTCTCTGCAGACTATTTTGAGACGCGAAAAGGTGCATTTTTGAACACGGATGATTATTCCAGTAAAAATAGATTTATTATGGGTATTACTGTACCTGAGTCTAATTTTTCGTCTGGAAATTACGGATACATGGGCTGGCCGCGCCTGGGTGCATGGCGAGTAAACAGATCTGGTGATAAGAGAGATCACCACGATGCTGTATTTCCCTTCGGAAATTTCAGTACAATGGACAATACATGCATCGTAAACCTGGGGGTTTTAAAATATGCGCTCTTAAAGTTTATGGAAGAGTGGTCAGGCGGCAGTGGGACGCTGGGTCCATATTGGAGCAATTACAGTCAACTTGATCAATATTGATATGAGTGATAATAGTTTAACGTTTGTATGGTTTACGTTTCGGCGTGACGGGAGCCACCTGTTGCGTTCTGTGCAGAGTGTGCGCAGGCTGTATCCTGATGCGACACTTATTGTTGCTGATGATTTGAATGATCCGATGAGGAAACGAGCTATCAGGACATTAGAGGGTTGGGGGTGCTTGATGGCTCCTACATCGTGGCAGCGCAACGGGAACCTTCGTGGCTGGCATGTGGCGCAGGCTATTGCACGTACATTGTCCTGGGCGCAGCGCATGACAGGGGCTAGTGCTGTCGTTAAGATCGACAGTGATGTTGCCATTCTCAAGCGTGGGTGGATTGACGAATTTATTGAGTCGGACTGCATTGCCGGAGGGTTTAGGAGTAAGTGCGGACGTGGACTGTGTGGGCCATGTTATGCGCTGAAGCCGGAGGCATTAGAAGAGCTGCTACAGAGCTATGAGATGGAGATTCCATCTTATTACAATACGGAGGAGGATTATGAGATGACATCTCGTCTGATGCGGACTCATGGGACGAATCCTGACGGATGGATGATGCAAATCCCATACAGCTTTTTAGGCATGTCTCCTGAGTTTTATGATGCACGCTGTGGAATGTACTTGTGGACTCAGGATAGCCCTGCTTGGCGCAATATGATTGCTCGTCAGTGGGAAGCCCTGTGTGTCGGTTATGATCCTGCTCCACCGGATGATGCTGTTACTGCTGAACATATGACTAAACGCGGTCCAGTGAAGGTTGCAATGACAGCAAAAGGATGGGCGTTGTGGCAACGTGCGCGAGTGGCTAGGTGCCGAGTGATGAGGGATATGATGAAACTTTCAACCAACAAATAAAAAACAATGACTATGAATAATCAATGTGACCACGATGATGTAATTGGCAAGGCGTTTTATGATGTGATTGTCGATGCAAATATAGAGTACGGCAATAAGCCGTGGAAGCCCTGGAACGAGCTGGATGAGCCTCAGCGTGAGGCGTTCAGAGTTTTGGCTCGGAAGGCGCTTCCTATTATTGGAAAGCATGCCCTGGATGATGTGAAAGATTATCTGGGGGGTCAGATGGCGGCGGAATCTGGCTGGAAGCGGGTTATGTATTGGCTGGCTGCGGCTGTGATTGGTGGTGTGGCAACGTTCTGTCTGTCCGGTTGCGGACACGATGTGACTGTTGCACCTGGACATAGCGAGATCTGCAAAGATGGAACGTGCCTGGTTATTGATCGTGACTCTCAGACAATCACGTATCGTCAGGATGCGGGAGATCCACAAGATCAGCCGATTGTCGTCCAGAAGGGCAAGTGATTTTGGATGGCTCCGGTCCGTGGTGCGGTCGCGACCGACTGCATAAAAACGCGTTCGGGCCGGGGCAATCCAACTATAAAAGAATACTTACAAGTTCAATTTATGAAAATAATCACTGAGTTGATGGTTTACATCTGTGTCGCGTTTGCGTCTATGGTGTTTGGTTATTCTACCGCAAAAGACAAATATAACCCAGTAGGATCGATAGATGTCGATGCCAAGGGTTTTGGATATATCGTGTCTGTCCCCAAAGGTAAATCAATAACACTCAGAGCACCAAGCGAGCGCGAAATTACCGTTGTCCCTGATGCTAAATATTTTATCGGAGAAAATCATGAAAATTGCAATTGATATAGGACACGCGAATGGAACGGGATCACGTGGAAACGGGATGGAAGAACATGCTGTGGCAACGAAGATCGGCACCAACTTAGCTGTGATGCTGGAAGAGCAAGGCCATGAGGTCGATGTGATTGACTTTCCGAATCTGAGCAATACCGCGGATATCAATAAGACTGTCGCGGCTGTGAATGCCGGGAATTACGACATCTCGGTATCAATCCATTGCGATTCATCCGACAGCCCGAATTCTTGCGGTGCTCATGTGTGTTACAACCGAACGTACACAAAGACTGGGGATATAATCGACAGCGTCAAGGGTAAGGCTCTTGCTCGTTGCATAGCTGCTCGCATTACCAAGATACTTCCAGGTCGAGCCGATACTACCCAAGCGCGGCCAGACAAGAGCAAAAAGCTTTCGAGTATTGCTGTTCTTCGGGATACAAGGCCGCCCGCTGTGCTCGTCGAGTGCGGGTTTATCACCAACCAGCATGATGCGGAGATGATGAGAACCGCCCCTAACTGTATTGCCCAGCAGATTGCTTTGGGTATTAAGGACTTTGCCAAATGACGAACATCGGAGTAATGACCTGGATCATGGCTTCCGCTGCGGGAGTCAGTAGCGCAATGACGGACATGCCGGCATTGTCAGAATTTGCTGGATTTGGCGCACTTGGAACTATGGCTTGGATCGTGAATGCCGTGATCAAGTCACAGAAAGAAGCTCGCGAAGCACTTGAAAAACGTATGGCCGAAGAACGGGCAGAATTTCAGGAACGGCTTAACAGAAAGGATGCGCGAAACGAGGAGTTGATGAATCAGCTTATCGACAAATGCCCGAAGTGTGTCCTGGCACAAGCAGCTAACAAATCCCTCATTGAGGACGAACTACCACGAAAATGATCAATCCATTTAAGCGAGTCTATACTTATGTTGTCGAGCGATACGCTCAGGACAAATTCGACCATTGGCCGACAATATATCTTGATCCTAAAAATCTGAAAGGACTCAAGGAATCGATTGAGTCAGGTCAGCTTGATAAGCAGGAACAGCTATTCATGGCGATGATCCAGGGATGGCCTCGACTGAAGAAAAACCTGAATGAAGTGGCCGGAGCTGTATCGCGTCTCCAATGGGGCTGTACTGCATGGGCGGAGCGTGGACAGAAACCGACACCAGAAGATCAGGAAATTGCCGATATGGTTGATTCCGCGATTTGGCGAACGTCTCCTGACCCTACAAAATGGGAACAAAGCACTGAGGACCTTTTGAAGTCTTTGGCGTATATCGTTGCCTGCGGCCAGACGGTCCATGAAATCATGTGGAAGAGTGATGATATCATCTATCCTCGTGCATTTTGTCCTGTCTCTGCAAAGTATTACGCATGGGCGTATAAGCATAATGAACCTGACTGTTTGAAGCTATATCCTCAAGGCATAGACAGAATGCCGGACGGTATCGATTTCCCTCCGAATAAATTCCTTGTAGGGCTTTCTAAGGGCGACTTATTTCATCCTATTTTCAATAGCAAGCTGAGAACGCTTGTGGGTTGGTATGGTGCTTCGATGTGGGGGCTGACGTGGTTGGTTAATTACTGCCAGATATTCGGGATTCCTTTCCGTATTGCAAAAGCTCGTGGCGCGAATGCTGTTGAGGAGGCAGGCAAGGCTATGAAGCAACTGGCTTCTGGCGGGTATGCTGTTTCTACAGAGAACTTCGAGTTTGAAGTTCATGATGCGACAAAGTCCACGTCATCTATTCCGCAATCCGTCTTAATCGAACTCGCTGACAAGGTCTGTGACAATTTGATTCTTGGTCAGACGCTTACTTCGGACAACAAGGATGGTGGAGCCTATGCCCTTGGCAAGGTGCATGAGGGTATCCGGCAAGAGGTAATCATGGATATCGCTTCTGTGGTGGCAGAGGTGCTCAATACGCAGCTTGTCAAATATATCATACAACTCAATTATGGTACTCTTCCATCTCGCTTGCCTCGCTTTGTACCGACATTCCCTGGTGATGAGGCAAACCTTGATAAGGTGGAGTTTCTGCAAAAGGCGAAGGATCTTGGTTTGGATATTCAAAAGGATTGGTCATATGAGTTCCTTAGCATCCCGCAACCATCTGACGGCGATGATGTACTATCGAATGATGGTAGCGACGATTATCCAGATGATTATCAGGATGATACTGAAGATGACATTGATCCAGATGAGGATGATATAGCCAAGGCTGCCTATGAGCGGGGAAAATATCTGCGCCTATCCTGAAGGCCGAGGATATGGCGCGGAAAGCATCAATGGCCGCCGAAAGCATCCATGCAGAATGGATTTCACCTGTCCGGGAGTGGATCGAGAACATGATCCGGCTGGCAGAGGATGAAAATATATCGGAAGATGACTTTTTCGAGCAACTTCAAAACGGGCTAAAATCTTTGCCGGAAACGCGAGATGATATCTTTATTGATCGGTTGTGGGATCTTCAGGCAAATGGGTTTAAAGCAGGCTGGGAGGCCGACTGGGACGAATACGACGAAATTCATGCAAAGGGTACAAGTGAAGGTGCTCGAAAGGGATGGGATAAGCGCGGAAGAGGAAGAAGAGATGACTGGAAAAAAGCCCGTGAGGGTATGACTCCAAAGCAGAATCTTGCAAATGCTATACGCGCAATGCGTTGGGTGATGAAACACAAAAGAACTGCTACTCGTGTTATGTATCGCTATGGTCTTGGATGGGTTAATTTTCCGTATGGACTCCCTGGACATAAACGCCCAAACTCTAATGGTGTAACGCATACTGATGGATATGGTTTATCACACATCCTTGATAAACACGGGGATCGGGCTTTACGTAGAATGCCTTTGATTCTTGCATATGGGAAACTAACAAAGCATATAGACAATGAAAAAATATCTATTACATATGGTAACGAAGTTGTTCATCTTAGGAGAAATAAGGGAAGAACAAAATCTTGGGCTATAACTTCTTATGACTCCACAAAAGGAGGTAAAAGAGATGATTACTAAAAATAAAAAAAGCGACACATGATGCCGCTTCTACGATCAGATTCACGGGACCGAATCCGTCCCCAGCTACTCAACAAACCATCTGATTTCACTCTTGTCTTAGTGGAATGTGAGGTGCCGACCGGACATTTACGATACAAAAACATAGCAATCTGTCAACATGGAATTTGATATTACAATAGACCTGAGTGGTTTCGAAGGGATGGCGTTGAAGAAGTCGTTTGAATCCATTGATACGTTGCAGAAAAATGCAGTAAGATCGATGGGTAGCAAAACAATGGATTGGATTGTTGGATGGTATCAGGAGAAGGGGGAAGACTATTTTGACAATCCTGAAAGCAAGACACATGGAGCAGGTCGCCAAGATACGAGGTGGGCCGAAGGAATGCTTCAGGGATGGACGTATACTTCGACCGGTGATACAGCTATTATTGGTTTTGCACATCCTAGGGCACCAGGTAGCTTTTACTACAAGGTCCATGGTGGGACTATTACAGCAAAGAATACACGTGCCTTAACGATTCCCATCAATCCTCTGGCACATGGTAAAAAGGTTTCAGATATTGAAGCTTATTTAGGTGAAAAGCTATTCCGTCCGTATGGAGCGGATGGGAAAAAGGCTGATTATCTTGCCGCGCAGATACAAGGGGAAGGGCTTGTTCCTATGTTTGCTCTTCGAAAGTCAGTTCATATCGATCCATGGCCTGGTGCTGTGCCTGAAGAGTCTGACATCAAGGCTACCGCAACGTATGCGGCGATGAATTTTTATATAGACAATCTGGGCTAAATTAGCCCGTTTTGATGACGTTGCGCGATTCGTGGATTGTTGCCATGTTGGCGGCATGATTGTTACGAGTGTTATTGAAAACGGCGGTAAAGCCCCCGATGCCATCCTTTGGATGCCGAAGGGGGAGCATATTATTTCTGCGAGTAAAAACGGGAAGCCGTACAGGGGAAAAGTTATTGTGACGGCTGCCGCTGTTCCGAAGTTGCAGGCGGATCTTGAGGCGAAGCTTGCCCGGAATGTGAAGCCAGTTATCTATTATGATCACAAGCGGGGGGCTGTTGCTTACCAGCCCGCCAGATTTGAGTGGGATGATGATAAGGGTATTGTTCTTTGTGGTTCCTGGACGCGTGGAGGCAGGAATGCGGTTGAAGGGGGGGATTACGGATATTTTTCTCCGGCATTTTTGCTTTCCAAAACGGGCGAAGTTGCGGGTCTTCCGCGTGATATTGAGGTTGGATCTCTTGTAAATGACCCGGCATTTGAAGAAATCGAGCGTATTGCAGCCGCTTTTCACGACTGGACGGACGAAGAATTAGCCCGTTTTGCCGATATAGACGATTTTCAGGAAAACGATAACAATGAAAGCCTGAAAGCAGAAAATCAACCTGCATCAACCAGCAATAAAAACATGGACATTAAACAATTACAGGACATTGGCATTCTTACTGCTGATGAAGTCAAGGCGGCAAACGCTGAGACTATCGCACTCGACAAGCTGAAGAAGATGAAATCTGATTCTGAAGCGAAGTCCGAGGAACTCGAAGCCACCAAGAAGAAGCTGACCGACAAGGAAGGCGAGCTGACCAAGTGTCAGAAGGAACTTGATGGCTACAAGGATGAAATCAAGGCCGCCCGCGATAATACTGAAGCCCAGGCAAAAGCCAAGGTTGAGGAAGCCGTTAAGGCTGGCAAGATTGGTCCTAAAGACGAATCAGCTCAAGCGTTTTGGCAAAAGGCACTTGAAGACGATTTTGTTACTGCTTCCAAGCAAATTGACGCAATGGGAGCTAATCCTGCCCTGAGCACTGAAAAAGTGGCTGGCGGGAAAACTGTAACAGAAAAGAAGGAAGACGAAGAGGAATCAGGTTTTGACCGCCTGACTGCCGCTTTCAATGAAGAACTCAAAAACGATTAAACCATTATGCCTAAATTCCTAACACTACTGGATATTCAGAAAAAGAATGGGACCAGTAAAGATGTCGCCATGATTGACGAAATCATGATGACAGCACCGGAAGTTACTTCCGTTTCATCCCGGACTATTGCCGGGACCACGGCGAAGACATATATTCGAACCGGGGTTCCCCGTGTCGGATTCCGTATGCCTAACGCTCCCGCTGATTACGTTGCCTCAACGTATGAAGTTAGAACTCTCGAATTGTTTTCAATGTCTACACTTGTCTTTGTTGACGATTTGATTTTGGAAGCTTCCGTTGACGGCCCTGCATCTGTCATGTCGGCAGAAACGATCGGAGTTGCTCAGGGGTGTGCCTTGTCCCTTGGCTCTCAAATGTTCTATGGAAAACGTATCGACAAAGACGGTTTCCCTGGACTGTATGAGTTTATTGATGACTCAATGCTCATGTCTGCAAATGAAGCCAAGAAGGACACTGAAGAAGGTACGTCCGTCTATGCCATTGTGGAAGGCCCTCGTGGCGTTCAGTGGTACTATGGAAACGGCTCCGGTATGAAGCTTGGCCCGTGGGCGGACAAGGAACTTCCCAGGAAGCTGGAAAACGGTGAAATCGGTTCCGTGCCTGGAAAGGGCGCAAAGCTCAATTCCTGGGTTGCCATTGTCAACCATTCGAAACTGACTGCTGCACGACTGAAAAACATCGGTGATGCCGAAGGAACAACTCTAGATGATGACAAGATTGCCGATCTTCTGATGCGTTTCCCATCCGGTATCAAGCCCACGAAGTTGATCATGAACCGCAAGGCTCTAAACCAGCTTCGAAAGAGTCGTCAAATTGTAGCCGCATCCGTAAATGGTGGAAGTGTTGGTGGTGGTTCTATTACGACTGCTCCAATTCCTACCGATGCATTTGGTATTCCGATCCTTGTAACAGATTCCATTTTGGATAATGAAAGTGATTTGAGTTCCATCAAGGGCATCTCGCATTACGGCCAGAAGCCGCAGGGCAAGATCAAGTAACAATTCACAACAGAAAGGAAACTGAAATATGTCCATATTTGGAATCAATCATACACGCAAAGATGCCTTGCTTACTTCCGTTGTTACGATGACATCAACAGCCGGCACGAGCGATGTTCTCGATTTGACTCAGGTTGGAGGAATTGATGAAGCACGTCTTGCTTTTTCGTCTGCTTTGGCGAGTACCAAGGTTGCGACGATTACGCTTGAAGGATCTTCAGACCAGAAAACATGGGTTGCTGTACCGAATGTGAGCGTCAAGCTTACCGGTGTAGCTGACGGAAGTCTTCAGTCTGCATCGATTCGTATTCCACCTGACTGTCCGCAATTCATCCGTGGGAAGGTGACTGGCGAAGCTGGTCAGGTTATCGAAATCGCTATCTGCGTTTAATCATTCTTCTGTATTCATTCGTATTAGTTGGTTATGGCCCTCAGTTTGATCACTCGTGATACCGTTTCTGCGTACCTTCAGGACTCGGAGATAGACATTGTCCCGGTTGACAAACTGGGGGCTATGATTACTGCTCAATGCAATCAAATCGCTTGCTTTGTCAATGCATCCGGCAAGTACGGTAAAATGCAGCTCAACACGGACATGGTGCCGGAAGAGCTCGTCAAAGATACGTGCATCCTTCTTAGGACTTCAATCCTGTCGATGTATCCGGGAACCCAGCTTGC